>CAZIMW010000036.1:0-9515 GCA_964540425.1 uncultured Flavobacterium sp. | reverse complement strand
ATTTATGCCTTTCATGGCTGTTTGGCTGAAGAAGGACAAATTGGGTCTGAATATTTAGTGAACCTTTCGGTGCGAGCTAATTTGGATAAGCCGGCAAATACAGACGAATTATCTGATACGGTTGATTATGTATTGTTACAGAAAATTGTTGGAGAAGAAATGGCAATCCGTTCTAAATTATTAGAACATGTAGCAAAACGTATTGTAGATAAAGTTCTACTAACAATTGATTTAGTGAGTTTTGTAAAAGTAACGGTGGCGAAGGTAAATCCGCCAATTGGTGGTGATGTTGCCGAGGTAAGTGTGACTTTGGTTGGAAAACGGTAACGTTTTGACTACTTATGATTTAATGATGATGTAGGATTGATGACCTAAGACTTACGATGCTTTGTCTTTGCGAACGAGGCACGAGTGAAGCAATCTGCTTGTCAGATTAGGTGATGTTTTATTAATCAAGAGATTGCCACGCCTAAATAGGCTCGCAAAGACATAACAGATGTTTATTAATCTTCACTAACAAAATTTTATAAATTAGTTTTAACATAATTGTTTATTATATTTTATATTTGCAATCTCGATAAATGAGATTCCTGCCTTCGCAGGGTATTTGGCGTCGTGGCCGAGTGGCTAGGCCGGGCTCTGCAAAAGCTCTTACAGCGGTTCGAATCCGCTCGACGCCTCAAAGAAAGCTTCAGTTTTTACTGGAGCTTTATTTATTCAAAAGTCTCAATTTTATCCAATCCTTTCTGGATTCCTTCAGGAAAAACACCTTGAAGTAAAAGAATTACACCAAAGCCAATAATTAATATACTTACCCATTTTTTTGTTTTAATTATAAACCGAGGGGTTAAGTTTTTTTTAAGTTTTTTAGCTAAAAATATTTTTAATAAATCGGTAGCAAAAAGTGTAATCATAACGGTTGCTAGAAACAATAAAACTCCATTTTTATGGGTGGTTATTGCTTGGGCAATTACAATGGTAGCAATCCATCCTACAAGTACTCCAAAGTTGACGAAGTTTAAAAGAAAGCCTTTTAAAAAGAGTCCGCTGTGGTTTTTTTTAGTGTTTACTGAATAATGTTCTCTAACAATTTTAATAAACGATTTTGAGGTTCGGATATAAGAAATAACTCCAAATGCGATTAAAACCATTCCTCCAAAAATTAATAAAGCAGGATCATCTTTTACTTTTTCTAATATCTGATTGGTACTATAAAAAGCAATTGATATAAAAAGGATATCTGAAAATAAGGCTCCTAAATCGAAGAATACTGCGGCTTTAAATCCTTTGGTAATACTGGTTTCTATAAGGGTGAAAAATACAGGTCCAATTGCAAATGCAAGTAGAAATCCGTAAAAAGCTGCGTATAGTAAACCGTCGGTCATGGTTTTACAAAAATAGTGAAAAGACTTAAGATAGTACGACTTATGGTAAACGACTTAAAAACTTGAAGTAAATATTATGTTTAACTCTAAAGTGTTGCAAGAACTAAAACAACATCTTCATGTGTTTCATGAGATAGCCACGTCACTCGTGCCTCGTTTCTCGCTAAGACAATACTATTAATGAACAAAATGAATATTTCCGCCAGCTAATTTTTTCTGTTTTACATTTTTTGGATTTCCGTAAATAACAATCTCTCCTCCAGCGGTAACTTTAGCATCCAGGTTATTGCTTACAAAAATTTCTGCATTTCCTGCAGCGGTTATTCTAATAATTGTATTTTCTGTTTTTAAATCTTTTCCTTTTACGATTCCGCCAGAATTTATTACAATATCTTGATTTTTAGAGGTTCCAGATACTTCAACAATACCTCCAGAAATAGTTTTAATAATAGCTGTATTAACTTTAATACCTACTTTTATTTTTGCTCCTTCTTGGGATCTGAGTTCAATTTTATTTTGTTCTATTAAATTATTTACTACAATTATACTTCCTTCATTTGCATCAATAATAGAAATATTAGTGAAATAAACTTCAATAAAGGTGTCTTCTCCTTTGAAACGGTTATCGATTTCCATTCTAATTTTTAACTTCCCATTTTCGTTAAGTATCTTTACACTTCCTGTGTTTTCTCCTTTTATAATCACTTTATTTTCTGAAGATTGGATTAAATTAACTTCAATTAAATCGTATATTTTTAATTCGGTAAAATCACCAACATCTCTAGTAACTGTTTTTTGAGCAAAAATTGAAAATGTAATTAGTAATAGTAAAATAGTTGTAAAATTTTTCATAATATTAGGTTTATATAATTATTATTTAGATGTTGAAAATGAATCTTATTTAATAAGATAGTGACATCACTCCTTCGTCGTTTCTCGCTAAGATATTAATTTTCTTCTTTATGTCCTAACATTTCAAAATCTAACACTTTTCTAACTAAATCGGCATTTTTAACGCGTACATAAACTTCATCGCCTAATTGATAAGTTGTTTTTGTACGATTTCCTACAGCTGCAAATTCCTCTTTATAAAACGTATAATGATCGTCACGCATATCTTGTAAACGTACCATTCCTTCACATTTGTTGGAAATTATTTCTACATAAATTCCCCAATCGGTTACTCCAGAAATGACTCCTAAGAAATTCTGATCTTTCCGATCTGCCATATATTTTACCTGCATATATTTAATACTTGCACGTTCAGCTTGTGAAGAAAGTCCTTCCATTTCGCTACTGTGAGCACATTTATTTTCGTATTCTTTTTCGTCTAAAGGTTTTCCGTTTTCTAAATAATATTGCAATAAACGATGTACCATTACATCTGGATATCGACGAATAGGTGAGGTAAAATGTGTGTAATAATCGAATGCTAATCCGTAATGGCCAATATTATGTGTGGTGTAAACTGCTTTACTCATTGACCGAATTGTCAAAGTATCTACTAAATTTTGTTCTTTTTTTCCTTGAACATCTTTTAATAATTTGTTTAAGGAATTTGCGGTCGTTTTTTTATCGCGAGTATCTAATTTATAACCAAAACGTTTGATAATATTTTCTAAAGCTGCAATTTTTTCATCGTTTGGTTCATCGTGAACTCGATAGACAAATGTCTTTTTTGGTGATTGTTTTCCTATAAATTCTGCTACACTTCGGTTGGCGAGTAACATAAATTCTTCAATCAGTTTATTAGCGTCTTTACTTTCTTTAAAATATACTCCTTCTGGATTGTTTTCTTTATTTAAAATGAATTTTACTTCTACTTTATCAAATGAAATAGCTCCTTGTTTCATTCTTTTTTTCCGAAGGATTTTTGCTAATTCATCTAGTTTTAGAATTGCTTTGGTGATTGCTGGATCTATTTTATATGCTTTTCCGGTTATAGATATTTCTGAAGGGATTGTTACTTCACTTCGGCTTCGCTCAGTGTCCGGATTTGAAGAGATTCCTGCCTTCGCAGGAATTGATTCAATTACGTGTTGTGCTTCTTCATATGCAAAACGAGCATCGCTATAAGTTACTGTTCTTCCGAACCATTTATCTAAAACTTCGGCTTTATTATTTATTTTAAAAACCGCTGAAAAGGTAAATTTTTCTTCATTTGGTCTAAGTGAACAAGCGTTATTTGAAAGAACTTCCGGAAGCATCGGTACCACACGATCCACTAAATAAACCGAAGTCGCACGCTCATAAGCTTCATCGTCCAAAATCGTTCCTGGAACTAGGTAATGTGAAACATCGGCAATATGAATTCCGATTTCGTAATTACCATCATCCAATACTTTAAAAGAAAGAGCATCGTCAAAATCTTTTGCATCTTTCGGATCGATAGTAAGGGTTAAATCCGATCGCATATCGCGACGCTTTTTTATTTCAGCTTCATTGATAGAGGTATCTATATTATTTGCATAATCTTCTACTTCTTTCGGAAAATCATAAGGCAATCCGTATTGTGCTAAAATTGCGTGAATTTCGGTATTGTGATCTCCTGGTTTTCCGAGAACTTTTATTACATTTCCGAAGGGAGAATCTTTTTTTTCTGGCCAATTTTCAATTTCAACCAATACTTTTTCTCCGTCTTTTGCTCCGTTAAATTTGTCTTTCGGAATAAAAATATCTGTGTACATTTTTGTGTCCTGACATTCTACAAATGCAAAACGTTCTTGGATTTGAATTACTCCTACAAACTCCGATTTTTTACGTTCAATAATTTTAGTTACTTCGCCTTCTTGCTTTCCGCCTTTTCTTCTTTTAAATACATAAACTTCAACCGTATCACCGTGTAAAGCGTGGTTTAAATTTTTACTGTTAACAAAAATATCTTCTTCTAAATCATCTACAAGTATATAAGCTTGACCTCTTGAGGTTACATCTGCTTTTCCAACATAATAATTTTTAGAGGCTTTAATTATGTATTTTCCTCTACTTATTTCTTCAATTTTTTCATCTAATTGAAGTTGTTTTAACTTCTTAATAATCAAATTTCTGGTATTCGTATCCTTAACTTCAAGACTGGAAGCTATTTGTTTGTAATTAATTGGATTTGAATTTTGTTTCCTTAAAATAGTAAGGATACTTTGGGTAAGATTGGTATTGTTTGAATTGTTTCGTCTCTTATTTATTTTCGACATTGTTTAATTTTAATTATGGTAAATGTACGGTATAAAATTTTATAGTGAGATTATTAAATTATTATCTTACTATTACCTTTAATCAAGTGGTTGTTTTTTAAGTATTTAAATATGTGTTACTTTTGTTGTTAGATTAATTAAAAATGAGATTCCCACTTTCGTGGGGAATAGTATGAAAGATTTTATAAACGTTGCTTATTTTACATATCAAAGTGAATATGTTGTTTTAAAAATGTTGCTTCAGCAAGAAGAAATTGATTATTTTTTTAAGAATGAAACTTCTTCTTCTATATTACCTATTACTATTCGTGGAAAAGGAGGAATTGAACTTCAGGTTCCTATAAAAGATAAAGAAAGGGTATTGAAAATTATTTCAGATTTTGAAAGAGATGCTTCTTTAAATATTGTTTAGACAATAAAATCACTTCGATATAAAATTATTTCTAGGGTAATAATTTCACTCAGCAACGTTATTTTTCACTTATCAACAACTACTATATAATATATTTCTTTTTTAATAAATTTTAAATAAAAATGATGCTTATTATTGCTTGTTAACATGTAGCATAACTTTTTTAATAAGTGTTATGAATTTAAGTTAAAACTATTTTCTAGGGACTTATCAACAGTTAATATACTATTTTTATAGCTGAAAAATAAATAGATAGCTTTTTCATTAACATTTGTTAAGAACTGAAATGAACAGATAAAATTAATAAGTATTTTAAAAATTTAAGTTAAAAAAGTATCATTTACCTCTTATAAGTTTTCTAAAATTGAAGGCTAACTTTTTAGGTTAATTGAATTAATTTTTTCTATGGAATTTTTAAATTCAGTATCCTAATTTACTTTTAGTATTTCTATTAACATCTGTTAACAGGTTATTAACTTAGTTGTCATTACGAGCGCAGCGTGGTAATCTTATAAATACAAGTTAAAATAATGAAATTACTTCGTCACTCGTACCTTGTTTCTCGTAAAGACATAAAATATTAATTTTTCTTAAATTTATATAATACCTTTGTTAGGAATTGAAGTTTAATTAAAAAGATACCCGTTTTCACGGGCATGATATGAAAATAGCCATAGGAAACGATCACGCAGGTCCAGAATACAAAAAAGAAATTGTAAATTATCTTGAATATAAAGGAATAAAAGTAACCAACTACGGAACAGATACCGAAACAAGTGTTGATTATCCAGATTTTATTCATCCTGTTGCTAACGATGTTGCGGATGAAAAAGTGGATTTAGGAATCATTATATGTGGTTCTGGAAACGGAGCTGCAATGACGGCAAATAAATATCAAAAAGTTCGTGCTGCATTATGTTGGACTAAAGAACAAGCAGAATTATCAAGATTACATAACGATGCAAATATTTTAAGTATTCCTGCCCGATTTACAAGTATTCCGCAAGCTGTTGCAATGGTAAAAACTTTTTTAAATACAAACTTTGAAGGAGGTCGCCATCAAACCAGAGTAGATAAAATACCTTGTAAATAATAGTAGAACTTACTATAATTTTATGCAAATTTTAATTAAAAATTTTAAAGAACTTACAACTACCCAATTGTACAATATATTACAACTTCGCTCTGAAGTTTTTGTAGTAGAACAAGATTGTGTGTATCAAGACATCGACGGAAAAGATGAAAAAGCACTTCATATTTTAGGAATAAAAGATAAAAAAGTAATTACCTATACTAGATGCTTTAATAAAGGAGATTATTTTAAAGAAGCTTCTATTGGAAGGGTAGTAGTTAAAGAAAACGAAAGAAAATACAACTACGGAAATAAAATAATGAAGGCTTCTATAAAAGCGATTGAAACTCATTTTAATACCAAAACGATCAAGATTTCTGCACAGGTTTATTTAAATAAATTCTACACTCAACTCGGTTTTAAAAATATAGATGAAGAATATTTAGAAGATGGGATTCCGCATATTGCTATGTTGAAAGAAGTTGATTAATTAAGTTATTACGTAGAGATTATCGAAAAAAAAAACATTAATTACTACGTCTTAACGAGCCTTTTTTAAGCGACGTTATCTCATCAAAAACCAATAAAGACTATTAAAACTACTTTATTTTTACTGCAGTACCATAAGCTAAAATCTCAGAAGCACCTTGCATTACCATAGAAGTAGTTAATCTAATATTTAAAATAGCATCTGCACCCATTCTTTCAGCGTCTTTTTGCATTCTAGACATAGCTTGTTCACGAGATTGTGCCTGAAGTTGAGTGTATTCACTAATTTCTCCTCCAATTAAACTTTTAAATCCTGCGAAAATATCGCGACCTACATTTCTAGCCCTTACGGTGCTACCTCTTGCTACACCAAGGATTTCTACTATTTCTTTATTCGGAATTTTATCTGTTGTTGTTAATATCATGTTCTTATTTTTTTGTTTACTAGTATTGCTTACTGTGAAATACTAGCCCTTCCAGAGTTATAAACTCTGGAAGGGTTTTAATCGAAAGAATTCCCCGAGGCTCTGCCTCGGTGGTCAAAAAGGAAAGTTTGAAAACCTGAGGTTTTCATCAAACTAAAAATAAAATTTTTTCCGCTTGATACCTCTATGGCTCTGCCTCGAGGTAGTTCATTTACTTTAATTTATTAATTACACTTTTCATTTTAGCTTGAACCTCTATAGCAAACCCACCTAAAGCTTCATTTTTAACAGCACTCATAGAAGCGATTGGATCTACTGCAGAAACCTCAATATCGCCGTTTTCATGTTCTTCAACAATCACATTACATGGTAAAAACACTCCTATTTTATCTTCAACTAATAATGCTTCGTGTGCAAAACCAGGATTACAAGCTCCTAATATCCGATATTTTTTAAAATCTACATCTAATTTTTCTTTAAATGCTTTTTGGATATCAATCTCGGTTAACACTCCAAACCCTTCATCTTTCAATGCAGCAGTAACTTGTTCTATTGCTTCCTTAAATTTTTTAGTGCTAATCACTTTATTGAAATAATAACTCATAATTTATAGGTTTAAATATTAAATTCTTCAGCAAATTTAAATAATTTCTACTTTAATAGCGGTTACAAAAGTTACATAAACCCTCTTAGTTATTCTTCAATAGATTTCACTTCTTTACTAAAAGGTATTCCTAATTGAAATAGCACATCTTCATCGTCTGTATGATTAGAAGAATCTAAGCCATATACAATTTTTGAAGGGTCGCCATAAGTAAATGTTCCGAAGATTCTATCCCAGATGGAGAGTACATTTCCGTAGTTGCTATCGGTCCAAGGAAGTTCATGATGATGATGAAATTTATGCATATTTGGTGAAACAATTACATAACTCAAGCCTTTATCTAACCACAAAGGCAATGAAATATCTGCATGGTTAAAATACGTAAACGGAATGGTAATCATACGATACAAAAAGTAAAATGAAATTGGCATTCCCATTAAAATAACGACACATAAAGCAAAAGTTTCCCTAATTAAAAAATCCAACGGATGGTGTCGTGTTCCTGTGGTAACATTTACGTGTTTATCTGTATGATGAACAATATGTAATCGCCACATCCAACGTACTTTATGTAATAAAAAATGAACAAAATATTGTGAAGTAAAATCCAACACTAAAATTGAAATTACTAATTTAACCCAAAGCGACGCTTCAAGCATATTTAGTAACCCAAATCCAGAAGTACTTAACCAAGCATCTACTTTTAAAAGGATTATTCCAAAAATGGAGTTGATGACTAAAACTAAGAGTAATAATATAAAGTTGGTTTTTGCGTGTTTCCATTTATTATAAGGCTTTAAATAAAAAGAATAATACCCTTCTAAAATCCAAAAGAAGGTTATAAAAAACAACACCCAACCCCCCTTAACCCAAATTGGTAGGTGTTCAAAATAATTTAGGAATTCTTGCATTATATTATTTTAATATTTTACGATATTTCCCTTCATTATTCAATAATGAAACCGCTTCTAAAATTTCAGGACTGTGGATTAAGTGATAATTATACATTCCATCACGATAAAAATAGCGTTTTAAAATTTCGTCGCTTAATAAAGTAATGATTTCGTGTTTTTTATCTTCCAAAGCTTTCTCTTTTGCTTGATCTACCGAAGCCATTAATTGCTTATAACTTGCTTGAATTTCTTTATCTAATTTTTCTGTTTTTGCTTTCCGAAGGGCTTTTTCAAATTCCTTTTCGGTCTCGGTTTCGTATTCAAAATTGTTTGTTTTTAAGAAGCTTAAGAATTTTTGGAAATCATTTTCAGTAAACGAAAAATCATTCCAGTTTTCGAAAGTGTGCGAATAATAATAATCGGTTGCATAATCAAAAATAGCTTGATCTTTAAGTAAAGCTGTGGTAATTGGGCTAAATTCACCCGACTTCAATTCAATATCAGGCATAATCCCACCACCATCATAAACCGTTCTTCCTCCTTTGGTTTTAAAGGCGTTAAACTCTTTAGGTTCTGCACGTACAGGATCTCCGTTTTCATCTCTATTCCAATAATCTAAAGCTTGAATACAACGACCACTTGGCGTGTAATATCGAGAAATAGTTACCTTTAGTTGCGTGCCATAAGTAAGTTGTTTTGGGCGCTGCACAAGTCCTTTTCCAAAACTACGTGCACCAATAATTACAGCACGATCCAAGTCTTGTAATCCTCCTGCAACAATTTCGCTAGCAGAAGCGCTTCGTCCATTGACCAATACAACTAACGGAATTTCAGTATCAATAGGTTGTTTTGAAGTTTTATAGGTATTGTTGTATTTTTTTATAACCGATTTTGTAGTCACAATCGACTCTCCTTTTGGTACAAAAAGATTGACAATATTTATAGCTTCGGTTAATAATCCACCAGGATTTCCGCGTAAGTCTAATATAATTTTGGTGGCTCCTTGATTTTTTAAATCCTCTAAAGCGGCTTTGGTTTCTACCG
>CAZIMW010000035.1:14885-19015 GCA_964540425.1 uncultured Flavobacterium sp. | reverse complement strand
ATCAACAGCACATGAATTTTAAATACCTAAATTTTTGGCTGAATAGTTACAATAATATTCTATCTTTATTTTTATTCTATTTTTAGATCTTAATTTTAAAGCATTTACCAACACTTTTGCCATTAATAAAAAATTATTTTGAATTCCTAGGGTGTGATTCTCTGTACACTTGTTTAAGTTTTGCAATACTATTATTTGCGTAAATTTGGGTGGACGCTAAACTGGAATGCCCCAGCAACTCTTTTACAGCTTTGATATCTGCCCCTTCATTTAATAAATGTGTCGCAAAAGAATGCCTTAATATGTGTGGGCTTTTCTTTACTTTTTCTGAAGCTAATCCAAAATAAGAATTGATTACTCGATATACCAATGTTTCATAAATATTCACTCCTTTATTGGTTAAAAATAGAAAATCTTTGTTTATAATTAACTCTAAGTTTTTTCGATAATCTAAATAAGCACCAATTGTAATTAAAACAGAAGGCAATAATGGTATTAATCGTTCCTTGTTTCTTTTCCCCAATACCTTAATTGTTTTATTTGAAATCGATACATCATTAAGTTTTAAATTGACTAACTCTCCCCTTCGCATTCCTGTTGAATAGAACAACTCTACAATTAACTTATCACGAATCCCTTTAAAACCTTCTACATCTTCTAATAAGGCTAAAACATCTAATATTTCTTTTTCTGAAAATGGAACCTGTAGCTTTTTTGAAGTTTTTAAAACTTTGTGTTTTGCCAAAGGGCTTACTTCAATTTCTTCAATTTTTAAAAGAAACTTATAATAGGTGCGTAAAGATGATATTTTACGATTGATACTTTTGTTTGAAATACCCGAATCTACCAATTTCACAATCCAACTTCTAATGATGGAATAATTAACGGAAGCAATTTCGGAATAATCAAATTCATTGGAAGCAAATTCTATAAAACTTTCTAAATCTTTCTTATATGCAGTAACGGTATGAGGAGAATAATTTCTTTCAAGTTCGAGGTAATCTATAAAGGGAGTTAAATACATAAAAAAATTCCGTTGAAAAGTAAAATTACTAATTTCAACGGAATTATATTCTATAATCAATCAAGATTTTATTAAACTTCTTCCTGATCTCTTAAGTTCTGAATGTATTGAGCTTTCTGAATCTGCTTTCTTCTTTTTACTGAAGGCTTTGTGAATTGTTTTCTTTCACGTAACTGATTCTTAGTTCCTGTACGGTCAAACTTACGTTTAAAACGTTTCAGTGCTCTATCGATATTTTCTCCTTCTTTAATTGGTATTATTAACATAGTCTCTTAACCTCCTCTCTTTTGGACGGCAAAGATATGAATAATTATGAGTTATGAATTATGAATTGTGAGTTATTTTACTCACAGTAAAAGTATTGGTTTTTTAGTTAAATACTGTACTTTGACCAAAGGAACCAACTTTGGTTCTAGCAATTAGCGGTTATTAACTATATAAATTGTTGTGTGCAGTTTTTAATATATAAGTTTCAACCCATTTAGGTATAACTTCTTTATGAATTGTAACAGTAGATCCATTGTGAACGTCTAAAATCAAATTAGATGTTTTACCACTATTGTCAAAAATATATGTTCTATGAGTGTATTTTATTGCATCAAGTAGTAGCTCTAAACTTTTATAATATCTTCCTTCAATTTTATTTTCAGGAACTGGGTGTCCGCCTTTCAAAACCCTTTCTATAACTCTTTGTTTATTGATTTTAACACTTTCAGTTGAGATAAAATAAAGGTAGTTTTTATAACCTAATTCTTGTGATTTTTTTAAAGTCTCTATCTTAGATTTATGTGACATTACTGTTTCAAAAGTTAACTTTTTTCCGTTATTAACAAGTGAATTCCTAATAAAATCTGCAAGTATTGACGCTTCATAAGAATGAGTTTTGTTATTAGGGGTTTTTATTATTCCATTGTCTAATTCAAAATCAATGATAAAGCCATCTTTTGTTGCTTTTTTAAATAAACTATGAGAATTCAAGTATTTTTGAAATCCAATTGAAGTTATTGAATTTTTATTAATATTATATTTTTCGAGTACTAATTTATTGTTTAATTTAAACTCTTGCTCAATATCATCTGCATTAACATAGGTTCCAACATCAAATCTAAACTTTTTTTGAATAAATTGAAAAACTGTGCTTTTCCCCGAACCGTTTGGACCAGCAAACATTCTTAATCGTTTTTCAACCATTTTTTAAGTCCTTAGTTCAAAAACTGTTCCTTTAGAAATTGTTTTATATTCATATTGTTTCAAAACTATTCTGCTACCTTCTTTATTTTGCTGAATAAGTCTGCCGTCTATCACTTCAATAATTTCATTAGAAACTGCAACAGCTTTTTTATATGCACGAAATGTTGCTTCAGCCACAATACCATTGAGTATGTTAAGATTAGTGTCTTCTAATCTTGCTAATGTTATTCCTCTAGATGTTAAAGAAGCCTTTCTGCGAGATTTAACACTTCTACCTGTTATTACTGCTCTTTTAAGGCTTAGAGGGTTTCTTTTTTTTGATTTCCCAGTCATATTTAAATATATACGTTAATACACAAATGTACAAAATTTATACCAAACCTGTATTTTCATTCCGATAGCATTAAAATTAGCTTGGGACTACTATTATAAAGGTAGCCAGAAAAACCATTATATCTTTACACGGGTTAGCAACAAAATGTTTGGGTTTTTCTTTAGAGGTGAATAGGTGTTTATTTGTTTTGTGCGGTTATTGTTTAATAAATTTAACTATCAGATTTGGATCAGGAATAGGATAAAATATAAGTTCATCTTCTGTTAATGAAACGACATTCCAATTAGGACAACTAATATCTGCATCTATTGTAATAACCGAACCGTCAAATTGATAGGGATATTCCCCTGGATCCATAAGATCACCACAATAATCACCACCTACGAAATAATCAGAATAGGTTATAGATGTAGCAGTAATATTAAACCCTACAAATTGACTATTACAATTAATTAGTTCGATTGTTCCATTAAATGTATATGAATGAAGTTTCCATATGCCTTCGAGTAACATGCTTTCTTCTTTAAAAACTTTTACAGGAAAACTACCATCAAGGCTATTTGTTTCATCTATGTATGAATAGTTAATTGAACCCTCAATAAATTCATCAACAATAGTTTCATCAATTATTGAGATTGTCATATTAATATTTCCATTTTCAAAGCTAACATTTGTTAATTCTAAATTGCTGCTGGTATCTAATGAAAATGACAAATTGTTAAAAATTTCTTGATTTGCATCGCTGTTTTGTTGTTGGGAATTTCCAACTGAAACATTATCTATTAGAGAAATATTGATAAAAGGCACATTGTTAATAGTTACTATTACAGTATTTAAGTTATCAATAACTCCATTAAAATCATTCAATGTTGAGAAGAAGGAACTAATTATTAAATTTTCATTATTTACATCAGCGCTATTAATGCCTCTTGAATTAATATCATAATCAATTGATTTAGAAATGCCAGTATTAAATTCAAGACCTGTCATTACAGTTCGACCAGTTGGTATAGAAATATAATCGTCAAATTCAAATTGTTCGTAAACAACATTCGCCCTATCTATACCTTCACTCCATAAATCGTAACTTATTTGCCAAAGAGTAATTGCAGCTATACCAAAAGGAAGCGCTATTATTGGAGTTGCTGAACTTGCTATTGCTAGCCAAGTCGATACTCCAGCTCCAACTGTTGCTCCAGCCCAATTTAGTGTTAGCGAAGCAAAAGATAGATTACTGTAGTCAGACGGCATTGTTCTGCCTTGCGGAATTGTATAATCTGTTTGATATAGATTGTCGAAGAAACCTTTGTTTGCTTGATAAACTAAAGCAATTGTTTCTCTATCTTCAGCATTTAATTGTTGTAGCGTAGCTTTATAATTATCTACGGAACTTATAACATAACTTTCTTGCGGTGTATTATTTGTATTACCTAAACTGTCTACATAATTAGTGAAATTGGCAGTCAAACTTTCTAAAGTTTCATCTACAGGGTTTTGCAATATTGTATTGTTAACTGTGTATTTAATTTGTGTATTAATACTTGAAATTTCCAAAACACCTTCTCCTAACTCAAAATTTTC
>CAZIMW010000035.1:2584-14875 GCA_964540425.1 uncultured Flavobacterium sp. | reverse complement strand
ATTAGACCTAACCAAGGTAATAGTGTTTCCATTAATTGTACCTTGATAGCTGTCTTCTGTTAAATTGTTAATTTCTTGACTTACTAATTGAAATTTTGAAATAATTCCACCTTCAATTGTTTGTTCTTCTACAACTTGGTTATCATCACTATCACAACCATTAAATAAAAACAATACCGTTAATAATAAAATTATTTTTTTCATAATATTTGATTTTTAATTTTGTCAAAAATAGTCAATATAAAGGTTTAGGACAATACCCAGTAATGGGTATTTTTATTCGGTCAAATTACACTCAATACAAAAACCTAAACAAACACCATCATTCTACTCCTTAAACAAAGTAGCTCGTTTTGTTAAATCTTTAATAAGTTGATCTTCTTCTTCGCTTTCTAAAAGTACGTTGTAGTTTTTCCAGAATTCTTTATTATAAGGTCTTGACGAAAAAATATCATCAGACCATTCTTTCTGTAATGATTCGTTAATAATTTCTGGATCTTCTATGATTTCGGTAAATAATATTTCTTGAATTGTATAATAATACTGTTCTTCTTTTTCGGTAGTTAGCGTTTCTTTATCTATTTTTTTATCTGAAGAACGATCGCCTATTTTTACCAACTTAGGCGTTTCATAATACACATAATTAGGATACATTTTATCGTTGTATTCCATATATGTTATTATAAGTTTGTGATTTACTTTAGAGTTAAAAAGTGATTTACTTCTTCTTTTTTGGGCATCGGAAGCTGCCACTAAATCATATTCAATTTTTTTTATTGCATAGTTATCCCAATAAACATACAGCCAACCGTTTGCTTGATAGCCTTCATTGTAAATGTTTTTTGTATTTAAACCTACATAATCACTGCTTTCTGAAATTTTTATTTTATAAATTTTCCTTCCATCGTCAACCAAAACCGTATCTAAGGTAAATTGATGTTTCTCTAACATGTTTTTCCCAAATAAGGCTTTCTTCATATTGGCGTTTCTTAGCAAATTTAGCCTTCCTTTAAATAGTTGTTCCAAACCATTAATTCGCTCGTCATTCCATTTAATAGCCTTTATTAAAGAGGACGTTTTAATGGTGTCTCTTAGTATGTTTTTGGATTTAATATTGAAATTTTCTGTATTGTATTTTAAATATGAATAGTACGCAAAAACACTATCTACTTCTCTTAAATCGTAGCTTTTTCTAACTTCATCTACATTAATTTTTAAGTTATTTTCTGCTCCCGAAGCATAACTGGAATCGTACATTGTAATGGCACTTTCTATAAGCCATTTGTATTCTTTACTGTTGCGTTCTTTATGCCGCACAAATCCTTTTTGCAAATAAGGTTCTGTTGGTAAATTGTCTTCTAACTTTTCAATGGCTCTTAAAACAATATCGTTTCCTGTTGTGGGTCTTGGGTTTGCTACAATGACTACTTCATCTAAGGAAGCAACGTCTTCATCCATAAAAACATCTTCCGAATTATCGAACTCACTAACCAATGTTTTTACACTTTTATAACCTATTGAAGAAATCACCAACGTATCATTCGCATATTTTATAGGTACAATTAATACAAATTTACCATCTGTATTACTTATTGTCCCAATGGTTGTATTTTGGACATAAATACTTGCACTTTCAATGGGAAGATAGCTCATAAAATCTGAAATTTTACTTTTAAGTTCTATCTCGGATTGTGCATAAGTACTTCCGAAAAAAAGAAGTAATAATAAACCGAATGAATATTTTACTAATGTATGTTTCATATGTTTATAATATTTGTTAAATATGACATATGCTGTTCGCAATTAGTCATTTTATTGTGTGATAAAAATTTTAACAAGCTCGTTTCATATCTTTAGTTTGCTTAATTGCTGATTTTTCAGCTAATTACATTGACCGTTCTAATTAGATAATTATTTAGGTTCGATTTCAGACCTCACAGGTTTTAAAAACCTATGAGGTCTTTAAAAAGTAGTTATTACCATTTTTTTTTGCAAAATAGAAAACAATTTTTTGCAAAACACGATAATTAAAAACCATTATCATCCGACAAAAAATAGACCTTACTTCGACTAAATGTTATATTGAGCAAGGTCGAAATACTCAGCACAAGTGTTTTTTTTGATTTTTTGAGACTTCTTTTTTTTACGATAATGACTGTTTTGTAAAAGAATTGTTCCTTTTTAGTTACAATCAAGTCTTATCTCTTATGTCTTAAAGCAAAGCGGTCTTCTATCTTTTAAATAAAAACCTAAGTTGCTGGCTTATAATCTTTTCCATCAATTACCATCTTCGAAATAATTTCTTTTAAAATTTCTGAAGTTCCGCCACCAATAGGTCCTAATCTGCTATCTCGCAACATTCGTGCCAATGGATAATCTTCCATATAACCATAACCTCCTAATAATTGAAGGCATTGATAAATTACTTCATCTGCCATTTTAGTTGCCGTCAATTTAGCCATTGTCGCTTCCTTTACTACATATTCACCATCATTCAATCGCTTTACAGTATTATAGTTAAACACTTTGCAGACTTCAATATCACTAGCCATTTGAGCTACATTATGACGTAAGGCTTGAAAAGTGGAAATACTTTTTCCGAAGGCTTCTCTTTCCTTCATATATTGTATGGCGTATTCTAATGCAAATTCTGCTCTTGCGTGCGCATTTACAGCCATTATTAAACGTTCCAACGCAAAATGTTGCATAATGTATGGGAAACCTAAATTTTCTTCTCCCATTAAATTGGAAGCAGGAATAGTTACATTATCAAAAGCAATCTCGGCAGTATCACTTGCTCGCCAACCTAGTTTGTCTAATTTTGTAGCAGAAATCCCAGGAGTTTCTCTGTCCATCACAAATATACTGATACCTTTCCCTCCTTTTTCAGGTGAAGTTTTTGCTGCAACTACCAAATAATCACTGTAAATTCCGTTGGTAATAAACGTTTTCGAACCGTTAATTACATAAGTATCTCCTTTTTTAACGGCAGTTGTTCTCATTCCTGAAACATCTGATCCTCCAAAAGGTTCGGTTATACAAAGACAACCTATTTTTTCTCCTGTGATACTTGGAGCAAGGTATTTTTCTTTTATTTCGTGACTTCCTTCTTTATTAAGGTGCGTCATTGCAAGGTAAGCATGTGCCCACATATTGGCTGCAAAACCACCTGAGTTTATTTTCTGAAGTTCTTCTAAAAAAACTACCGTATAAAATAAATCAAGATTAAGTCCTCCGTATTCTTCGGGTGAATTTAACCCAAAGAAACCCATATCACCCATTTTGGTCCAAATAAAACGTTCTACGGTTCCAGTTTTTTCCCATTTATCTATATGTGGTACTACTTCTTTTTGTAAAAAATCGTGTAAACTTTTTCTAAATAATTCGTGCTCTTCTGTAAAATACATACTTTTAAATTTAGTTTTATCGATTAATACAAACAAAAACAAGATTGTTTTTTATTATTAATCAAGGGTCAAATATAACTGAATTCCTTTTAAGTTTCTTTGGCTCATTCCGTCTATTTTTTCTAATTCTGAAAAGTCATTTATTTGCTCTCTTAATGTTCTAAACTCCCATATTTTTTTTGCTAACTCGAAAGAGATTCCTGGTACTGTTGCAATATCTGAAGCAGAAACTTCATTTAAATTCATCATTACAATCACTTTGGGTGTTTTTACGGTGAATTCGTTTAAAGCTCTTTTTACCACTTCTGGGTTTAAACCATATACATTATACAATTGCAAATCGTTTGAAAAACCGTTTAATTTTTCTCGATACGTAATTATTCGTTTACTTAATGCTTCTCCTATTCCGCTTACTTTTCGCAACTGTTCTTGAGTTGCAATATTTAGGTCTATTTTTTGCTGAAATGATTTCTCTACAAAGCCATTATTTTTATAATATTTCTTTTTAGGCTTCGGATTGGTAACCCAATCTGGAAATTTAAAAAACGGACTTATTTTAGCTAACAATGAATCGGAAACTTTGGTTACTTTCTGAAAATCATTCACCGAGTTAACCCACTTATCTTTATTTCTAAATTGTTTCAGTCGATCTATTTCTTCGGGTGACATTCCTAATGTGTAGCCTTTAAAATCGGTAATAAAATTTGGATTGAAGGGATACTTTTTTGGTTTACGAGCGGCTATTTCAGCAATACGAAGCGAATCAAGTTCTTTTTGAATGGCAATGATTTCAGAAGAATTAGTATTGAAAACATTTTCTTCTGAAAAATCAACAAAATAATTCACGCATAGCAGACCAATAATAAGGAGTAATAAAAACAAAATCCCATTTCGTTGCGACCTATTGAATACGAAATGGGATTTAAAATTTTCCATAGAATATAGTTTTCCTATTATTCTGGGGAGAATTTACGAATATTTGAATGTATTTTACGCTTTTACCTCTGCTTCTTTAATGGCTGTTAGGTATCGTTTTAACTGTTTTTTAACCACTGGAAATAAGAAGTACAATCCAATCATATTAGGGAATACCATTGCAAAAATCATTGCATCAGAGAAATCCCAGATAGATTGCATACTTGCAGCAGCTCCAATTACTACGAAAATTAAAAATAAAAATTTATAAGTTAAATCGGCAGCTTTTCCTTTTCCGAATAAAAATTTCCAAGATTGTAATCCATAATAAGACCAAGAAATCATAGTAGAAACAGCAAATAAAACTACTGCTATAGTTAAAAAGACATTAGAGTAAGGAATGTATTCTGCAAATGCTTTTGAAGTGATTCCTGCTCCTTCGTAAGATACTCCGTCAATCAAAACGGCTCCACTTCCGTCACCTCCATATTGAAAAATTGCAGATCCATCTACCCCGAAATTAAAGATAATAATTACCAAGGCTGTCATAGTACAAATTACAACGGTATCGATAAATGGTTCTAATAAAGCAACCAACCCTTCAGAAGCAGAATATTTTGTTTTTACTGCTGAATGCGCAATAGATGCAGAACCAGCACCAGCTTCGTTTGAGAAGGCAGCTCTTTTAAAACCTACTAATAATACTCCAATAAATGACCCAACTCCTATTGCAGTAGGATTAAATGCTTCAGTAATAATTAAACTTATTGCATCATCAATTAAAGTAAAATTACTTAAGATAATATATAAACAAGCTACTAAATAAAGTACTGCCATAAACGGCACTACTTTTTCGGTTACTTGAGCAATTCTTTTAATACCTCCAATTATAATGATTCCAACTACGATTGCTAATACAATTCCAATTACTGCACCAGCGTTAGAACCTTCCATTCCTAATAAATCTTTAATTACAATGGTTGCTTGGTTGGATTGAGCAGCATTACCACCACCAAAAGATCCACCAATACAGAAAATTGCAAAGAATACAGCTGCAATCTTACCTAATACTTTAAATCCTTTGTCTTTTAATCCTTTACTTATATAGTACATAGGACCTCCATGTATGGTTCCATCTTCATCTATATCTCTATATTGTACTCCCAAAGTTACCTCTACAAATTTTGTTGACATACCCAACAAACCGCAAACTATCATCCAAAAAGTTGCTCCTGGCCCACCAAGCGCAATTGCAAGTGCTACTCCAGCAATGTTTCCATTTCCAACAGTTCCTGAAACGGCAGTTGTTAAAGCTTGAAAATGGGTTATTTCTCCATCTTTACTTTCATCATCTATTGTTCCTTTAATATCGCCATCGATTGCTAACTCAGGATCTCCTGAAGTGTGATGATCTATCTCATCGTATTTACCTCTTACAATATTAATAGAAGTAAAGAAGTATTTAAAATTTGGAAAACCAAAATACAAAGTAAAGAATAATGCACTACCAACTAATAGAATTAAAACGAAAGGTACTCCGAATACAGGAAAAAAAACAACTCCAGAAATTGCATCAGAAAAAGGTTTAAATGCTTCGTCAATTTTTTGATCTATTCCTTTTTCTGTTGCTTCTTGAGCAAATGTAAAAAAAGGAATTAGTAATGTTAAAAGTGAAAGTAGCTGTTTCTGCATAATTGGTTTTTTAGTTAATTGTTCGCTTAAGTGAAGCAAGAAACTAAAAATATCTCGGAATGCAAATTTTTGACAGTTAATTTATAAAATTATGTTAAACATCGTAAAGTTCTTTTAGGCTTTCAATTTGAAAAGGTCTTCCGATTAAGATTAGTTTTGAGCCTCTTTTTAAAACCATATCAGCTTCTGGATTCACAATATATTCTCCTTCGGGAGATTTGTAACTATTATATAACAACCAGTTTTTTTTCGAAGATCTAAATTTTCATTTAATTGGCGAGCAGAAAGAACAACAAAAAGATTATCCGCATCACTTGGCAAGGCACTTATTAAAGTGGAAGTTTTATCAATTCCTGCTTTTTTTAATATTTCATCTTCGTTGGCATTTCCATGGATAAACATCACCATTTCGCTATGATATTTCTCAACAATACTCTCTTCTTTTTCGATAACAACAAAGGGCTTTTTATAAGCCAGTAATTTGTGTACTGCTTGTTGTCCATTTCTTCCGTAACCACATACTATAATATGGCTATTTATCTTTTTAATTTTTTTTTCACTCTTTTTTGTATTAATTTTTCAAGATTATTTCTGGTTAAAACATATTCACTAAATATTGCCAATGCATACCCCATTATGACAATACTCGAAATTATCAAACCCGAAGCAAACATTTTTCCAGTATTTGATAGGGGCTCTACTTCTTTAAAACCAACGATTGAAGTTGTAATTATCTTCATATAAATCGAATCTATTAACGAAAACCCAAAAACAAGCGTGTAAGTGACAGTTCCTGTCACAAAAACTAGTGATAATAACGCAATTGCTGAAAACATTTTTATCTGAAATATTTTTTTATAAATCAAACACCGAAGTTCTTTTAGTATAAAACAAATCTTTTAACCGTAATAAAAACGCTAAAGTGATGTAAAAAGCGAAGCCAACACCTATCGTTGCAAATGATAAGTAAATAAAAAACAGTCTAACATTTTTCGCACGAATTCCTAATCTATCTGCAAAACGCGAACTTACGTAAAAGCCGTGTCTCTCGAAATAATGTCGTATAGAATAAACCAATTTTAACATAATGCAAAATAAGAATTTTTTAACCGAATTGTAAGGGATTTTATATTTTGTGTACTATAACCAAAATTATATAATTCTAATATATTTGATAAATAAACAAAAATGAAAAAATATTTTCTCTTAACTATACTGCTTTTTTCTTTATTAACTCAGGCTCAAAGCCCTTGGACAAAAAATAAAGGTGAATTTTACACGCAATTTAGTTTCTCAACCATTCCTAACTATAACGAGATATTTGGCGACCCAGATTATGTGCTAAACCGAGACATTACCGACAACACTTTTCAGTTATACGGGGAATATGGTGTTACCGATAAGACAACCCTTATTGTTAACATTCCTTTTAAAAATATTACAACCAGTGATGTAATTGCTCAAAACCCTATTGACCCTTCCTTAGTAAAAGGAAATGACATCAATGCTTTTGGAAATATTGAACTCGGAATTAAACATAATTTTTACACTAAAAAATGGCTGATATCTGGACAATTAAACATAGAGCTTAACACCAGTAATTATGACGAAGAAACTGGGATAAGAACTGGTTACGACGCTTATACTTTTACTCCTCTTATTAGCGTAGGAAGAGGATTTAAAAAAACATACATTCAAGCATTTACAGGTTTTAATATTCGCACCAACAACTATAGTTCCAACTTTAGAATTGGCAGCGAAGGGGGTTACAAGTTTTTTGATAGACTTTGGCTGATCGCATTTTTAGATTTTGTTATTTCGTTGGATAATGGTGACATTGAACTTCCTGTTAAAAATCAACTAACTGCCTTGTACATTAACGACCAAGAATACACCGCTTTTGGCTTAAAATTTATTGGAGAAATCACAGCAGACTTTGGACTTATTGCTGGTTTTGGAGGAGCTTTCTCAGGAAACAATGTCGCCAAACAAGCTGCTTTAAACTTTGGAGTTTATTATAAAATTAACACTTCAAAATAGCATTTCCAATCGCACATTGCAAACATTTTTTTTTAGTACAGTATTCATTTTTTAATTGAAGCAATGCTTGCGACTGCAAACTATTTTTTGAAGAAATTCGCAAGTCATTAAACTTTTTGATTATACTATTTTCTTCGGAAGTGATGGTCGATGCTAATTTTAATAATACTTCTGAATTGTCTTTCCCTATCTCCTTTCCATAACTAAACAACAAAGGAATTACCGTATTTATCAATAGTAAATCAATAAATTTTTTAGTAAGTTGTTTCTTTCTTTTTAAAGATGACACTCCAAAATTATAATGTGTATTCCAGTATTCACTAGCTGAAACATCAAACAAATTATAATAATCATTCAATGTTTTAGCTTTTACCATTTCTGAAAACAATGATTGCTTCTGATGGTATAAACTTGCCAATTGAGATAGTCTAATGGTTGGAAAATTTGGCGGCCGCAACCTAAAATATTTAGGAATCAAAACATTTGAATTTGA
Source organism: uncultured Flavobacterium sp. (assembly GCA_964540425.1). GTDB lineage: Bacteria > Bacteroidota > Bacteroidia > Flavobacteriales > Flavobacteriaceae > Marifrigoribacter. Next base: position 6,328 of record CAZIMW010000035.1, on the reverse strand, counting down.
CAACTTATATTTATGCTTCAAATAATTATACTCCAATTTCAGGCTTTCAAAATAAGGATCTTCTTTTTGTTCATCCAATAATCCAGCTTGCCCAAATAATAAAGCTTCTAACTTTTTAGTATCTGTATAACATTTTTTTATTATTGAAAATTCTAAAGACTTTGCCAAGCTAAAAAAAGATGCTCCATTTACTTTTAATCCAAAGTTTTTACAAAGCATTCTAAATAACAATCCTTCCCAATCATTCTTTGAAGCATTCAATTCTGTTTCAAAAAAGACAGATTTACTTTCTAACCGTTCTAAATACAATCGCTCCAGCCAATTTTCAAAAACAAAATTATCAACGGTAGCAAAATCATTTTCACAAGGAATCCAAAGTTGTTTTTTTGAAGTCAATTTTTGATAATTTTCTAAAACATTCTTATCTACGATTCCTTTTAATTCTAAAGTTGGAATGACCGAATTATCTTTTCTGTAAACCTCCCCGTCGTGTTCCCAAACCACATGTAAAATCACATTATCATAAGCAGCGTCTTCTTCGTGCCGATGTACAAACCAATCGCTAGACTTGATATGTATTTCTACATTTCATGCCCAAAGTTGGTTATTTATGGATAGCTTCGAATTAAAAAAATCGGGACCCGCATTAAGATTATGCCCTCCTACTTTTTCAATAACAATCAAATTTCCTTCCGAAGTTTTTAAATTCTGAATAGAAAATTTCTGAAATTTCCACACATAATGTAGAAAATCTTCCTTCATAGTATCATATATTTACGGGGAGTCGTAAAATGGAATGAAACAAAGTTAGCGAAATTTTGTAAGTAATCCAATTTCAAAAGACAAACACCTTTATGAAGAATCTATTAAAATCTATTTTTATCTCAACTTTCCCTGTTCTTGCCATTTATGCAATGATTGTTAGTTGTATAAATCTGTTTCAGCAAGGTTTCACTTTTCGATACTTAGGGCAATTAATAATTTCTTTGACCATCGTATTTTTCTTTGCTGGATTATTTATAAAATCACAAGCAAGAACTAGTAAAAATCTTACTTTATTTTCAATAACTATAGTGATTGGGTTTTTAATAAACATAATTTTAGGTGGTATTTTTGAAGATTCCTATCTTTTATTATCTTCTATAAATGTGGTGTTATTTTTGGCTTGGATTGCATACCTAAAATGGTATTCGAAATTTGAATCCCGAAGCGAAGGGAGAAAAAGTGATTCTCTTAAAATTGGAAAACAATTACCTATTTTTAAAGTTGAAGATATTTCTGAAAACATAATATCTTCTGAAGCCTTTATCGGAAAACCTACTATCTATTTATTTTATCGCGGTAATTGGTGTCCGCTTTGTATGGCACAAATAAAGGAGATTGCTGCCCAATATAAAGAGTTGGAAAAGCGAGGTGTTACTATGAATTTTATAAGTCCGCAGCCACATAGTTATTCTAATACATTGGCTGAAAAACACAATCTAGGGTTCAACTTTCTTACTGACACCAATAATAAGGTATCAAAACAATTAGGAATTTTTTCTAAAAATGGGATTCCTGCTGGATTTCAAGCTTTTGGTTTTGATAGTGACACTGTTTTACCAACGGTGATTATTACGGATACTACTGGAAAAATTATCTTTTTAGATGAAACCGATAATTATCGGGTACGACCTGAGCCAGAGACTTTTTTGCGGGTTTTGGATGAACAAAACCTCTCGCAAAGTCGCTAAGACATAGATAGATTTCTTCATTATTTAGCCCGCGGATTTCGCAGATTTACGCAGATTCTTATTCTTACGAAGAAGCAACTGATTACTGCATACTGAATACTGATTACTGATTACTGCGTACTGCCAACTGAAGACTATATATAGCCCATTTCTCGCATCCAATCGTCATTAAACATTTTACCAACATAACGGCTTCCGTGATCGTGAAATAATACTACGACTACATCGTCTTTTGTGAAATGTTCTTTTAATTGCAAGACTCCTTTTATTGCTGAACCTGCAGAATTTCCTAAAAACATTCCTTCTTCTTTGGCTAATCTTTGCGTGTAAACAGCTCCGTCTTTGTCGGTTACTTTGGTGAATCCGTCAATGATATCAAAATTTACATTTTTTGGAAGTATGTCTTCGCCAATTCCTTCGGTTACATAAGGGTAAATTTCTTTTTCATCGAAAATTCCTGTTTCGTGGTATTTCTTAAAAACACTTCCGTAGGTATCTATTCCCCAAATTTTAATGTTGGGGTTCTGTTCTTTTAAATATTTCCCTACTCCAGAAATAGTTCCTCCTGTTCCAACTCCCACTACAAAATGTGTGATTTTTCCGTCGGTTTGTTCCCAAATTTCTGGACCTGTGCTTTGATAATGTGCTTTGGTATTACTCGGGTTGTCATACTGATTTACATACCAACTATTCGGAGTTTCTTCCGCCAAACGTTTAGAAACCGAATAATACGATCGTGGGTCTTCTGGATCAACAGCAGTTGGACAAACAATTACCTCAGCGCCTACTGCTCTTAAAATATCGCACTTTTCTTTAGACTGTTTATCTGCCAATACAAAAATACATTTATAGCCTTTTACAATGGCTGCCAATGCCAATCCCATTCCTGTGTTTCCTGAAGTTCCTTCAATAATAGTACCTCCTGGTTGTAATCTTCCGTCCGCTTCTGCATCTTCAATCATTGTAAGAGCCATACGATCTTTTACCGAATTTCCTGGATTAAAGGTTTCGTATTTGGCGAGCACCAAACAAGGAAGTTCAGCGGTAAGTTTATTTAATTTTACTAAGGGGGTATTTCCAATAGTTTCAAGAATGTTTTCTGCGTATTTCATTGAATAATTTTAAGATTGTAAATGTAGTGAAATGAAATTCCAATCCTGATAGCTATTAAGATGAAAAAGCAAATTCCAAAAATTATTTAGTAGATTTGACTTATTAGTTACTCAAACCGAATCGCCTTCACCGGAGAAATCTTTGAAATTAAAAATGAAGGGATTAGCAACATTACCAAACAAAGTACAAAAATGCCAATATTTAATAGAAAAATGTATTCAAACCCTAAATAAACAGGGGCTTCGGTTACATAATAAACATTAGGATCTAAAGTAATTAATTTAAACTGTTTTTGAAGTAAAAGCATTCCAATTCCTATTAAGTTTCCCCAAAACAATCCTTTTCCGATTAGGTAAATAGCGTTGTACAAAAATATTTTTCGGATGCTTTTGTCATTACTTCCAAGGGCTTTTAAAACCCCAATCATTTGGGTGCGTTCTAGGATTAAAACCAATAAAGCAGTAATCATATTAATACCAGCGACCAATATCATAATTCCAATAATTAAGGCAACATTAAAATCGAAAAGTTCTATCCATCTAAAAATAGAATAGTACTTATCTTTTACGGTCTGGCTGTCTAAAAAACTACCCGTTTCTTCATATACGCTGTTTCCAATTTCATCTATTTTTTTAAAATCGTTTATAAAAATTTCAAACGATCCAATTTCATCTTTCGTCCAGTTATTAAGTTTTTGGATATGCCGAATATCTGCAATTACAAATTTATCATCAAACTCTTGAAAACCGCTATTATAAATTCCTGAAATTACAAAACCTCGACTTCTGGGTGGCTTTGAGCTATCTTTCCGAAGAAAGTAGGTGGTTACTTTATCGCCTAACTTTAAATGTAAACGGTTGGCTAGGTATTCAGAAATTAAAATATCTTCATTTAAATT
>CAZIMW010000035.1:0-2574 GCA_964540425.1 uncultured Flavobacterium sp. | reverse complement strand
ACCTATAATCGGGCAATGTTCCTTCCACTAAAACATCTTGAAAGAAATTCCAATCGTAATCGCTTCCCACTCCTTTAATTACAACTCCTTCAAAATCTGTTGCTGTACGGATTATTCCCCCTTTTGAAGCAGTTGCTTGAATATGCTTAATCCCTTCCACCGAAGAAAACTCGGGATAAAAATCTTGGTTTTTTGAAATAGGATTTTGCGAATCGGAAGAAAAGTTAGTGTCGAAATTAGAAATGATAATATCACCATTAAATGCCGAAACTTTTTCGTGAATCTTTTTCTGAAGCCCAACACTTGAAGCAATGGAAATCAGCATAGTTACAAAACCAATAATAATTGATGCAATCGCAATTTTTATTATTGGTGCCGAAACACTATTTTTATACTCCTTTGCAGAAATAATTCGCTTGGCGATGAAATACTCGAAATTCACGTAAATACTTATGACTTTAACTGTTTTCAAAAATACACATTTCTTATGGCTAGCCTTCACAATATTAACTTGTTTTTCTTGTGGGAGCCAAACTAATACTTCGACTCCGCTCAGTACAGGGACTTCATATAATGAACAAGAGATTCCAGAAAGAATTTCGAAGGAAAAAAACATTATCATGGGTGCCGATCAATATGAAGAATATCTTCCTTTATTTGAAAATAAAAAAGTGGGTATTGTGGCTAATCAGACTTCCATAGTAAGTTTGCACGATATTGCACATTACGAAAACGGATTTGAAGAAACCATCGATTTACAACTTCATTTAGTGGATTATTTAAAAAATAAGAAAGTAACTATTCAAAAAGTATTTTCTCCCGAACACGGTTTTAGAGGAAAAGCAGATGCTGGTGAAGTGGTGAAAGATGGAATCGATACCAAAACAGGATTACCGATTATTTCCCTTTACGGAAAAAACAAAAAACCAAGTAAAGAACAATTAAAAGAAATTGAAATCATGGTGTTCGACATTCAAGATGTGGGTGCTCGATTTTACACCTATATTTCTACTCTTCATTATATGATGGAAGCTTGTGCGGAGAATAATATTCCGCTATTAATTTTAGATCGTCCAAATCCAAACGGTCATTATATAGACGGTCCTATTTTAGAAACTCAACATAAAAGTTTTATCGGAATGCACCCAGTTCCTGTGGTTCACGGAATGACTATTGGCGAATATGCACAAATGATTAACGGTCAGAAATGGTTAAAAAACGGAGCGACTTGTGACTTAACCGTTATAAAAATGAAAAATTACACCCATCAAACCTCTTATTCATTACCCGTAAAACCTTCACCAAATTTACCCAATGATGTAGCGATTAACCTCTATCCTAGTTTGTGCTTTTTTGAAGGAACTCCACTTAGTGCTGGCCGTGGAACCGAAATGCAATTTCAGATTTTTGGAAGCCCAGAATTACCAACTAAATACTATGACTTCAGTTTTACACCACAATCCAATGAAGGAGCAAAATATCCAAAATTTAAAAACCAATTATGCTACGGAAAGGATTTAAGAAACAGTAAACATTTAGATAAATTAAACTTAGAATGGCTAATTGAAACCTATATTTCTACTGAAAATAAGAAAAACTTTTTTACACCGTTTTTCACCAAATTAGCTGGAACCACAAAATTACAAGAGCAAATAGAACAAGGTTATACCTATCGTGAAATTAGAAAAACTTGGCTGAAGGATTTGGAGGAGTATGATCGGATGCGAGGAGAGTATTTGTTGTATGATTAAAAATACTTTCTAGCAAAAATATATTGAGACAGTTCTATTTGTCCTGACCCTATCAACATGAATAATTCATAAAAATGAAATACAATCCAAAAATACATAAACGCAGATCCATCCGATTAAAAGGATACGATTATACACAGAAAGGATTGTATTTTGTTACCATTTGTTGTCAAAATAGAAAACATTTTTATGGAAATATTGAAAATGGTATAATGATATTGAATGATGCTGGAAAAATGATTGAAAAATGGTATTACGAATTGGAAAACAAATTCCCAAACATTAAATGCCAAGAAATGGTGGTAATGCCAAATCATTTTCATTGCATTATTGAAAACGTCGGTACCGTAGGGACAGACCTGCGTATCTGTCCGAATTCAAAATCAATAACGGGCGAACACGTACCTATAACGGGCGAACACGTGCCTATAACGGGCGAACACGTGCCTATAACGGGCGAACACGTAGGTTCGCCCCTACATCGGATGGTGCAATGGTTTAAAACAATGTCCACAAACGAATATATTCGTGGGGTAAAAACGAAAAACTGGAAACGGTTTGATGGAAAATTATGGCAACGGAATTATTGGGAACACATCATACGAAATGAAAAATCATATCATAAAATTTCTGATTACATAAAAAACAATCCTATGAAATGGGAAGAAGACTCATTATTCTAAAAAAATAATCCTTGAATTATAAAAATAAATTTCATTTTTATTTTTTAATGTTTTAAACAGCTAGACGGATATATAGCAACTATTATTGTAACTATTCAGCCAAATTAGGCAAGAAATAATTATCCTCAAAAGCATTATGG
>CAZIMW010000034.1:6486-19222 GCA_964540425.1 uncultured Flavobacterium sp. | reverse complement strand
ACTGAATACTGAATACTGAATACTGAAAATGAACCCCTACGACGATACTTATTTTATGAAAATGGCTTTACAAGAAGCCGAGGAAGCCTATAAAAAAGGAGAAGTTCCTATTGGTGCGGTGATTGTTGCGAATAATCAGATTATCGCAAGAGGGCACAACTTAACCGAAACTTTAAACGATGTTACTGCTCACGCCGAAATGCAAGCCATTACAGCAGCAGCTAATTATTTAGGTGGAAAATATTTGATAGATTGTACGCTTTACGTAACTATTGAGCCTTGCCAGATGTGTGCAGGAGCTTTGTTTTGGAGTCAGATTAGCAAGATTGTTTATGGTGCTAGGGACGAGCAACGCGGTTGTATTAATCTGAATACTAAACTGCACCCAAAAACAAAAATGATTGGAGGTGTTTTAGAAGAAGAAGCTTCTCGTTTATTAAAGAAGTTCTTTATTGAAAAACGAAATCTTAATTAAAATTATAGCATAAAAAAATCCCATTTGCCTAGCAAATGGGATTTTAATAAATCTTGTAATCTTTATCTCTTAGTTGTGAATTACGCGAACTTGAGCAGCAGTCATACCTTTTCTGCCTTCTTCTTCTACATATTCCACTTTGTCTCCTTCGTTTAATGTTTCGCCACTAAGACCTGTTATATGCACAAAAATGTCTTTTCCTGTGTCATCGTTTGTAATAAATCCGAATCCTTTAGATTCGTTAAAAAATTTCACGGTACCTTCCATTGTAATAAAAATAATAATTAATAATGCTCAAAGATAATAGAATTATTATTAACGACTACACGATTAAACAGTTAAACAATTTTATAGCGTTTAATTTTTTTGTTAAAATGATGAGGCTAACAAATAGTTAAAAACACACAAAAATTTATTTTTTATCTTTAGAATCGTTGTACTCTCGCATTTTTAAAATATTCTCTTTATTAAGCATATAATCTTTTACATTTTTTCCTTTCGATCTTCTGTAAATAAAAATAGGCATGGTTATAAAAAAAAGTAAGACTAAGGAAAGTCCAATAAACAAATCTCCTTTCTGAATGTCTTCGGGACGTAAATAAAAACCATAACTAATTCCAAATACAGAAAGTAATACGAGAAGTTGAAGAAGGTATTTCATGTGTTTTAATATTTGTTAATTTGATTCTAGAGTTTATTTATTATCACTGCTGTCCGATAAAACGTACATTAATCTTTAAAAGCGTTATGTAATAAAGGTTAAGTTTTAGTTACAATCAAGTCTTTCATTTTTTGTCTTTTAGCGGAGCGGTCTTAGGTCTTTTAAAGAACAACAGTGGTTTATTTACTTGAAAAATCGATTAATTTTCTTCTATAGGCAGTAAGTAATTTAGATTTTGAAACAAAACCATAGTATTTTCCATCTTTAATTACTGGAAGATTCCAAGCACCTGTGTCTTGAAATTTCTTCATTACATCTGTTACTTTATCTTCATCTAAATTGATAATTGCTGGCGGATTATTCATTAGTTCCCGAGCGATTACTTTTTTGTATAAAGTTTTGTTAAACATAATTGGACGAAGATCATCTAGTAAAATAATTCCTTCCAAAGCTTTTGTTTCCTTATTAACCACTGGAAAAATATTTCGTTTTGAAATAACAATGGCTTGTTTTACAATTTTCTTTAAAGTCATTTCGGGATGAACTTCAATAAAATTGGTTTCCACCACTTTTCTTAAATCCATTAAAGTAAGAACCGCGTGATCTTTATCATGAGTAATTAATTCCCCACGTTTAGCCAATTCCGAAGCGTAAATATTATGAGGAATAAATATTTTGGTAATTAAATACGAAATAGACGAAACAATCATTAAAGGTATAAATAATTCGTATCCACCAGTAATTTCAGCAATTAAAAATATTGCGGTAAGTGGCGCGTGTAAAACTCCTGCCATAAGCCCTGCCATACCAACCATTGCAAAGTTGGTAGAAGATAAGTGGTGGTTAAATAAATTGCTGTAATTTATTAAAATAGCCACAATATATCCCGAAATACTTCCTGTAAAAAGGGTAGGAGCAAAAACCCCACCAACACCTCCAGCACCAAATGTAAAGGACATGGCAATTACTTTAAAAGTAACTAAGCCTACCAAAAATGCGATTATAATCCAGATATTATCAGAGTCTAAATTAAAAAAATTATTTGTAATTACATTCATTACATCACCGTGAAGAATGTTGTTGATGGTTTCGTATCCTTCACCAAATAATGGCGGAATTAAATAAACCAACAGTCCTAATAAAACGCCTCCGATTAATAATCGTTTATAAGGGTTTTCAAATCGTTTAAAGAAATTGGCTATTCCAAAATATATTTTACTGAAATATATAGAAGTCACCGCAGAAGTTATTCCTAATATAATATAAAAAATTACATCGTTCAATGCAAATTTATCTTCTAGTTGAAAGTGAAACAATACATCGTTTCCAAGAAAAAAATAGGAAGTAAGTACTGCTGTTACAGAAGCAATTAATATTGGAATTAACGATACCAAGGTTAACTCTAAGCTAAAAATTTCTATAGCAAATATAATAGCAGCAATAGGTGCTTTAAAAATGGAGGACATTGCTCCTGCAGCAGCAGCACCAATTAGCAAAGTTCTTGTGGCTTGATTAAAATGAAATATTCTGGATAAATTAGAGCCCAAAGCAGCTCCAGTTGAAACTGTTGGGCCTTCCAAACCAACCGAACCTCCAAAACCAACTGTTAAAGGTGCAGTAAATAAAGACGCCCACATTTGATGTTTAGGCATTAAGCCCTTCAGTTTTGATATGGCAAATAGCGTAGAAGGAATGCCGTGACCTACTTTTTTCTTAAGAATATATTTTATCATTAAGAGTGTAAGTAACAATCCTAAAATTGGGAAAATAAAGTAAAAAGCTTGATGAATTTCTTTAATAAAACCATCCTCAAGTAACGTTTGTATGAAGTGAGTAAGGTTTTTTAAAGTGACAGCGCCAAGACCAGCCAATAAACCAATCATCGCACTTACAATATTTACAAATTGTTTATGTGGAATGTGTTTTAATCGCCAAACCAAAAATTTAGTGAGTATTGTTTTTTTTTGACCTTTCACTTTATAGTTTTAAGCTTTTAAATCCAATTTCAAACTAAGTTCTTTTAATTGTGCTTGGTCAATAGACGCAGGAGCATCGATCATTACATCTCTTCCTGAATTGTTTTTTGGAAACGCAATAAAGTCACGAATAGTTTCTTGTCCGCCTAAAATAGCAACCAACCTATCCAATCCAAAGGCAATTCCTCCGTGTGGTGGTGCGCCATACTCAAACGCATCCATTAAAAATCCGAATTGTGCTTTTGCTTCTTCAGGAGTAAAACCTAAATAATCAAACATCATTGCTTGGGTTTCTTTATCGTGAATACGAATAGAACCACCACCAATTTCGTTACCATTTAAAACAATATCGTAAGCGTTTGCTTTCACAGCACCTGGATTTGTTTTTAGTAATTCTATTTGTTCTGGTTTTGGTGAAGTAAAGGGATGATGCATTGCATGATAGCGTGAAGTGTCTTCATCCCATTCTAATAAAGGAAAATCTACTACCCAAAGAGGAGCAAATTCATCTGGTTTACGCAACCCTAAACGTTCGGCCAATTCCATTCGTAAGGCACTTAATTGAGTTCTAACTTTATGGGTGTCTCCAGATAGTACACAAATTAAATCTCCCTTTTTAGCTCCTGTAGCATTTGCCCAGTTTGCCAAATCTTCTTGATCGTAAAATTTATCTACGGAAGATTTATAAGAACCATCCTCGTTACAACGAACATAAACCATTCCTAAAGCTCCTACTTGAGGGCGTTTGATCCAATCTATTAATTTGTCGATATCTTTTCTTGAATAACTATTTCCTCCCGGTACAGCAATTCCTACTACCAATTCAGCGGAATTAAATACTTTGAATTCTTTGTGTTTTGCCACTTCGTTTAATTCGCCAAACTCCATTCCAAAACGAATATCTGGTTTGTCGTTTCCGTAGCGCTGCATCGCTTCATCGTAGGTTATTCTTGGAAACTCTCCAATATCGACTCCTTTAATTTCTTTTATAATATGACGTGTTAATCCTTCAAAAGTATTTAGAATATCTTCTTGTTCAACAAATGCCATTTCACAATCTATTTGAGTAAATTCTGGCTGTCTGTCGGCACGTAAATCTTCATCTCTGAAACATTTTACAATCTGAAAATATTTATCCATTCCACCCACCATCAACAGTTGCTTAAACGTTTGAGGGGATTGTGGTAATGCGTAAAATTGACCTTCATTCATACGAGAAGGCACCACAAAATCACGAGCACCTTCAGGCGTTGACTTGATTAAATAAGGTGTTTCTATTTCTACAAATTCCTTTTCAGATAAATAATTACGAACCGCCATCGTTACTTTATGACGAAAAATAAGGTTTTCACGAACAGGATTTCGTCTAATATCAAGGTAGCGATATTTCATACGAATATCATCACCGCCATCGGTTTTATCTTCAATAGTAAAAGGAGGTGTAAGGGATTCGTTAAGAATCTCTAATTCAGAAACCAATATTTCTATGTTCCCCGTAGGAATTTTTGGGTTTTTTGAAGCCCTTTCAATAACAGTACCTTTAATTTGAATAACAAACTCACGACCCAAGGCTTTTGCTTTTTCCATTAATTGGGAAGCAGTACGTTCTTCATCAAAAATAAGTTGTGTGATTCCGTAGCGATCTCGTAAATCGATCCAAATCATAAAACCTTTATCTCTAGATTTTTGAACCCAACCAGCAAGGGTAACTGTATTATTGATGTGGGTTTCTCTTAATTCACCACAAGTATGACTTCTGTACATTCTGAAAATATTTATTGAGTATTTTTTTCCTTCTGAAAAACCATTAGGATTTTAAAGGTTTGCAAATTTAACAAGATAAAAGGGCAAATAATGCCAATTTTAATAAAAGATTAAAATGATGAGTAGGAGCCGTTTATATGTAATAAAACTGTTAAAATCTTAAAGAATATTGATTATAAGCAAAACTTTAGTAAATTAGATTTGTAAACACTAAAAACAAAATATGAAACAAAACAACTTTTTAAAACAAAAAACCCTGTTCTTACTACTTTTTTTGCCTCTTTTTGCATTTGCACAGGAGACAATAACGGGTAAAGTAACACAATCAGGAAACAATGAGCCTTTGTCAGGTGCAAATGTTCTAGTAAAAGGAACATCAACAGGAACAATTACCGATTTTGATGGTAGTTTTTCGTTAACGGTAGATAGTCTTCCGGTAACTTTGGAAGTGTCTTCAACTGGCTCTACCACACAAGAGGTAGAGGTTAATTCAACACAATCAATTTCTATTAGTTTAGAAGAAGGTGTTTCATTAGACGAAATAGTTCTGGTAGGTAACCGTTCTAAACCAAGAACAGTAATGACTTCTTTAGTTCCTATCGATAATATTTCGATGGAGGATTTAAGAAACACAGGACAGATCACGGTTGACAAAATGTTAATGTACACCGTACCTTCTTTTAACTCTACCAATCAAACAATATCCGATGCAACTGCACATTTTGATCCAGCAGATTTAAGAGGATTAGGACCAAGTAGAACCTTGGTATTGGTAAATGGAAAAAGAAAAAATCAGAGTGCTTTGGTTTATATCAACGATACTCCAGGAAAAGGAGAAGTGGGTGTAGATTTAAAAAGTATTCCGGCTGCAGCACTAAAACGTGTTGAGGTTTTAAGAGACGGTGCTTCTGCACAATATGGATCTGATGCGATTGCAGGTGTAATTAACATGGTTCTTAGAGAAGATGTTGGTGTGACTAATGTAAACATTACTTCAGGAGTTACAACAGAAGGTGACGGATTTAATTTTGCTGCCGATCTAAATACAGGTTTAGCTATTGGTGAAAATGGAGGTTATTTAAATCTTACTTTTGGATATTTCCAACAAGAAGAAACCAATAGAGCAGGTACTCCAGGAGAGGATGTTCTTTTTGGTGTTCTTGCAGACGATCCAGATTGGGGGCAATGGTTAAGTGAAAACCCAGATTTAGGAATGACAGTTGGACAACCAAAACTTAAAAAAGGAGATGTTTTTTATAACTTCGGAATGCCATTTCAAGATGGAAAAGGAAAAGTGTATTCATTTGGTGGATTTACCTACCGTGAAGGAACAAGTTTTGCATTATACAGAACCCCTTATTGGGTTCCAGATCCACATAACTTATTACACGAAGAAGGTACAGAATACCAAGGATTTCAACCAACTTTTGAAACTAAAGTTAGAGACAATTACAATACCGTAGGTGTTGAGTGGGAATTCTTTGGCTTTGATGTAGATTTAAGTGGAACTTATGGTCGTAATGCTGTTAGCTATGAAGTAGGAAACAGTTTAAACCCTGCTTTAGGAGCAGATAGCCCAACAACTTTTGATGTTGGTGCTTACGCTTTCAGTAGTTTATTAGCAAACTTAGATGTTAACAGGTCATTTGGAGATATAAGTATCGCTTTTGGTGCTGAGTTGAGAGAAGAAGAGTTTGTATCACAGGCTGGAGAATCTGCATCTTATGTAGGAGGCGGAGTACAATCGTTTCCAGGATTACAACCTTCAAATGCGCTAAGAGCAGATAGAAATAGTATTGGAGTTTATGGTAATTTAGATTGGGATATTACAGATAAGTTACTTATTGGAGGAGCCGTACGTTATGAAGATTTTAGCGATTTTGGCGACAATATATCTTGGAAAGCTAGTGGTAGATATATCTTAGGTGATAATAGAGGGGCAATTAGAGCTTCTTATGGTACTGGTTTTAGAGCACCATCATTGCATCAAATATATTTAAGTAATATCCAGACTTTAGTTTCTGGAGGTACCGTTTCAAACCAAGGAACATTTAATAATGTAGATCCAATTATTAGAGATGGATTGGGAGTGCCACAATTAACTGCGGAAATTTCTAGAAATTTATCTGCGGGAATTACTTATAAAATTACTCCAAAACTATCTATAACTGCAGATTATTATCAAGTAGAAGTTGATGGTCGTGTATTATTTTCTGGCGAAATAGGATTTGATGGAGATGATTCAACAATCAATCCAGTTGAAGAGATTTTAATTGATAACTCGATTACAAGTTTAAAATTCTTTGTCAATGCAGTAGACACGAAAACTTCAGGAGTAGATATTGTTGCTGCTTTAAGGGATATTGATTTAGGAAAAGGACGATTTGGAGCATCATTAGCATTTAACTATAATGAAACTAAAATCCAAGGAAAAATAGCAACTCCACCAATCTTAGAAGAAAACGGATATGATATTTTTAATAGAAAAGAGCAATCAAGAATTACTACTTCTAGACCTCAAACTAAAGCCATTTTAGGATTGAACTATGAAATTGGAAAATTTAACTTTATAGTAAACAACACATATTTTGGAGAAGTAACTTGGCAGCATGCTAATAATGGTTTAAATGGTGCACCACTTGGACCAGGAGGAAGTCTTCTTCCAGTTGAAGATGAAGCTTACGATCAAACTTTTGGCGGAAAAGTATTAACAGATTTAATTATTAACTTCCGAATTAACAAACATATAGCAATATTTGCTTCGGTAAATAACTTGCTTAACGTATATCCTGATGAAATTGAAACACAAGGAGATTTTGTAACCGATCTAGGTGGTCGTTTTAGATACCCTTGGGAAGTAAATCAGTTTGGATTTAACGGAACTATTATTAATGGTGGATTAACATTTACATTCTAGTTTTATTAAATAAAACAATTGAAGAAGCACCTCTTATTCTAAAACAATAAGAGGTGTTTTTATTTTTAAAAATACTTAAACTGAATAAAGTTTTTTTATATTTCGCTACCAATTTTAATTACATTAGCTAAAATTATTAAATGGCTAAAACTAAAACCACCTTTTTCTGTCAAAATTGCGGAACACAATTTTCAAAATGGCAAGGTCAATGTACCGCTTGTAAAGAGTGGAATACTATTGCTGAAGAAGTAATACAGAAAGCTGAAAAAGTAAGTTGGAAAACTTCTGAAAGCCCAAAGAAACGCGTATCTAAATCGCAAAGAATTTCTGAAATATCTAATGCTTCTGAAGCAAGGATCAATACCAATAACAACGAACTTAACCGAGTTTTAGGTGGCGGATTAGTACCTGGATCCTTAACGCTTTTAGGCGGTGAACCCGGAATTGGAAAAAGTACTTTAATGCTTCAAATCGCCTTACAGTTGCCTTATAAAACTTTGTATGTTTCTGGTGAAGAAAGTGCTCAGCAAATTAAAATGCGTGCAGAACGGATTCATCCAAATTCTGATACTTGTTATATTTTAACCGAAACAAAAACACAAAACATATTTAAACAAATAGCCGAATTGCAACCAGATATTGTGGTAATCGATTCTATACAAACTCTTCATACCGATTATATAGAAAGCAGTCCGGGAAGCATTTCGCAAATAAGAGAAACAGCTACCGAGCTTATAAAATTTGCAAAAGAAACGGGAACACCTGTTGTCTTAATAGGGCATATTACCAAAGACGGAAACATCGCAGGACCAAAAATATTGGAACACATGGTCGATACCGTTTTGCAATTTGAAGGCGACCGAAACCACGTTTACAGAATTTTAAGAGCTCAAAAAAATAGATTTGGTTCGACCAACGAACTCGGAATTTACGAAATGCAAGGCACTGGTTTGCGAGAAGTGAGCAATCCTTCAGAAATATTGATTTCTAAAAATGAAGAAGAATTAAGTGGAACCGCAATTTCTGCAACTTTAGAAGGAATGCGACCTTTGATGATTGAAATTCAAGCTTTGGTAAGTACCGCAGTTTACGGTACACCTCAACGATCTGCCACGGGTTATAATGCGAAAAGACTCAACATGATTTTAGCTGTTTTAGAAAAAAGAGCTGGTTTTAAACTCGGTGCAAAAGATGTTTTCTTAAATATTACTGGCGGAATTACCGTGGACGATCCCGCTATTGATTTGGCAGTTGTTGCAGCCGTATTATCTTCGAATATTGATATTGCCATAGACAAGTCAATGTGTTTTGCTGCCGAAATTGGATTGGCAGGCGAAGTACGCCCCGTAAACAGAGTAAATCAACGAATTTCCGAAGCCGAAAAATTAGGGTTTACTTCTATTGTAATCTCGAAATATTCTAAACTTTCAAAAAATAATTATACCATAAAAGTAATTAAAGTTGCGAAGGTTCACGATGTGGTGAAGCATTTGTTTGGGTAGATGCGCATAACTACTCATTAGATGAATGGAGTCATCTAATGAGTTTTGAAAAAAAACTTTTTCATTTGGCAAATAATAATTTAATAACACGATCTTAAAAATTAATCTGTATTATTTATTATTCCGACTTTAATTTAATTCCTACAAATAAAGTTCTTGGTAATGAAGGGCCAAAAACAAAATTACTATCCCTGTTTTTTCCAATATCGAAATTAGATTGATACGAGTTGAAAATATTTTTCACACCCCCATAAAACTCAACATTAGTTTGTAGCTTAATTAGATTAATCGTGTAGCCTAATTTTACACTTAACTCTGAAAACGGGTCTGAAATATACATTTCATCTATCGTTTGATTTGGTGCTCCTGCAAAATGTGGCATCTTCATTGTACCTGTATAAATATAATTTAAATTTGCATTGAACTTTTTATTGGGGGTATATGTTAATATTGCGTAGCCATAATCTGTTGGTGTTCGTGTAAATTCTCTTAACCCTTCTACTCCTTCAATATAGCTTACTTTTTCATCATATTTACTTGACTGAAGGGTAAACCCTGTTTCTAATTGTATTTTTTTATCATAATTGGCACGTAACTCTAAAGTAATTCCTTGTACGGTTGCTCCTTGACCGTTTTGTTTTTCAAACAATTCGCCAAATTCATCTTCACCAATGGGTTGTAGAAAAAACGCATCGTTTAATCTTGTATAAAACCCTTCAATTGTAAAACCAACAATAAAATGCTCCATAGGCTTATCGTAATTAACTGAAGCTGTGTAGCTTTCAGATTTTTCAGGTATTAAATCTGGAGATAAGATTACACGAGAAACTCCTCCTCCTGCAAAAGCAATATGTAAGTCGGTATCAAAGGCTTGTGGTGCTCTAAAACCTGTTCCGTAACTTAACCTAAATTGTGTGTTGGTTTTATATTTGTATAATAAAGAAACTCTTGGGCTAAATATCACTCCATCTATTAAATTGTGTAAATCCATTCTAAGACCAGATAATAATGTTAAAGAGGGAAGTAACTCCCAGTCACTTTGTAAAAACATCCCGAAATTTTTAGTAGTTTGGTCTATTATATAGTTATAGGTAGAAATTTCATCAAAAACATCATCATATACATATTCGGTACCTAAGGTAAAGGTGTTTATTCCTGTGATAAAATCATATACTTTGTGGTTAAGCTGAAAACCTCCTTGTAAAGTTGTAGTGTTCGAAGTTCCGTAGGGTGGGTTTTCTAGATGCGCTTGAATTTCGTCTGGTTCGTCTGGAAAAATACCAGTATAATGTTTTCTTTTAGTATTCTGCCAAGCAGCATAAGTGATAAATTAAGAGTTGTCCTCGTTAAAGTTAATTTGATAATCTAAACTTCCCATCCACACATTATGTGTTCTCTCTTCAGATTGCTGGGTGAGGTAAGCGGGCTTATCTACCATTTCTCCTCCGTAACGAAATTCGTTTAAATTACTAAGGTTTATTTCTAATTTCTGGTTTTCATTAGGTAGAAAAAACATATTTGTACCAAATGAAGTGTTCTCTAGTTCTGGTAATTCAGAATAATTATCATCATTATGGTCATACAAACCTCGTTCTCTATGGTTAAAAAAGAAAGAAACTCCAGAGTTTCTATTTTCTGAAACTATAGAGGTATTTCCACTAATAACAAAATCATTTGTTTCTCCATTAATATTTTGATAAAAGGAATTTAACTCATAAGCATTCTTTTTGGGTACTTTGGTAATTACATTTACAGTACCTCCAATAGCACTTGAACCATATAATGACGAACCTCCACCTCTTACAACTTCAATTCTATCAATCATATTTGTAGGTAATTGTTCCAAACCATAAAGCCCTGTTAATGGGCTAAATATTGGACGTCCGTTAATCAGTATTTGCGAATATCCGCCAGGTAAACCATTCATTCGTAACTGTGTGTAATTACACGTTTGGCAATCTGTTTCTACTCGCAGTCCAGGCTGAAATTTTAATCCCTCAGATAAATTACACGCCTGTACGTTATCTAAGGTTAAACTTGAAATTATATTTACAATTACAGGAGAATCTGTTTGTCTTTTATACGTTTTTGTACCCGTAACAACTATTTCATTTAAAGTGTTTATGGTTTCGTTTAAATTAAAATTTAATTCAATAGAATTATTTTGTTCATTTAAAGTAACCGTTTTTGTTTTAGGCTCATAACCAATATATGAAGCTGTAACATTATAGGTATCATAAGGAATTTCTTCTATATGAAAATATCCTTTTATATTGGTGATTACTCCTATAACAGGCGTTGTAGAAACAACAATAGTAGCTAAATCTTGAACATTGCCATCTACCTTAAGTGTCCCATGAACAGTACCAGATTGTCCAAAAGAAATAGTTGTAACAAACAAGAGTAATGTTATAAAAAGAGCTTTGAAATTCATTAGTAGTATTATATTTTATATTGTTTTATAGTGCAAATATAATATGTTAGACTACGCTAACAATATTTGTTTAGATATATTTTTTATATTTGTATTTTACAATATAATTATGCCCACACAAACCAAAGAGAATTACTTAAAAGCTATTTATTTACTAAGCCAGAAAAACCTAGATGTTTCTATTACAGCACTATCCGAAAAAATGAGTGTTAGTAAGCCTACAGTTAATAATATGGTTAAAAAAATGGAAGAAAAAGGCTGGTTGTTTTATGAAAAATACAAACCCTTGCGATTATCTCCCAAAGGAAATAAAATAGGGGCGTTAATTGTAAGAAAACATCGTTTAACTGAAATGTTTTTGTCACAAGTAATGAGTTTTGGTTGGGAAGAAGTACACGATATTGCTGAAGAAATAGAGCATATACAATCCGCTATATTTTTTGATAGAATGGATGAAATATTAGGTTTTCCTACGATTGACCCACACGGATCTCCGATACCAGATAAAAAAGGAAACGTTTTAAAACCAAACTATTTAAACTTAACCGCTATTAAAGAAAATGAAAAGGTTAAGCTCTGTGGGTTAACAAAAAGCTCTAAAGAATTATTACTCTATTTAAATAAAAAGGATATAAAACTTGGCACCATATTTACGGTAAAACATATAGAGAAGTTTGACAATAGTTTTGAAGTCACATTTAATAACAAAACGGTAATCGTTTTAACTTTTGATGTTTGTCAATGTCTTTTGGTTGAAAGAGTATGATTTATAAAAAGGGTGTCAATTCATTAGATAACTTGGAGTCATCTAATGAATAGTTCTACCCAGCCGGGTTAGGCATCATCGAATGCACTCCATTTATCTCAGAAATAATTTCTTCCGAAAGCGTTAAATTAATACTCTCAATATTTTCAGAAAGTTGTTTCATCGTAGTAGCTCCAATAATATTAGAAGTCACAAATTCTTGCTGATTTACAAAAGCCAATGCCATTTGTGTTAGGCTGAT
>CAZIMW010000034.1:0-6455 GCA_964540425.1 uncultured Flavobacterium sp. | reverse complement strand
GCTCTGTTGCTTTTAAAGATTGCTCACTGTTATACCTAGAATAATTTGGAAACAAAGTTACCCTAGCATTTTTTGGTTGATTATTATTTAAATATTTTCCTGTTAAGACTCCAAAGGCTAATGGTGAATAAGGCAGATATCCTATATTTTCTCGTTGTAAAATTTCGGTAACGGCAATTTCATCTCTACGTTGTAAAAGGTTATACGAATTTTGAAGGGTAATCATTTTCATTGCTCCTTTTCGGTGTTCTTCCATATAACGCATTAATCCATAAGGGGTTTCGTTGGATAATCCGATGGTTCTAACTTTTCCTTCTTTTACAAAGTTATCTAGGGTTTCTAATACTTCATTGAAATTATCTTTCCATTGTTTTGATGGATCATAATTAAAATCCCGAATTCCAAAAATATTGACACTTCGTTCTGGCCAATGTAGTTGATATAAATCTAAATAATCGGTTTGCAATCTGTTTAAACTTTTATGTAGTGCATCTTCCAAAGAAGTTTTACTGAAATCCAATTGCTCCCTAATATGTGTAAATCCACGAGAAGGTCCAGCAATTTTTGAAGCCAAAACTATCTTATCACGATTGCCTGTTTTTGCAAACCAAGTTCCAATATATTCCTCTGTTTTTCCTTGAGTTTTTGGGGAAGCTGGCACTGCGTACATTTCGGCAGTATCTATAAAATTAATTCCTTTTTCAAGGGCAAAATCTAATTGCTCGTGTGCATCTACTTCGGTGTTTTGCTCGCCCCAAGTCATAGTGCCAAGGCACATTTTACTTACTTTTATGTTGGTGTTGGGTAATGTTGTGTATTTCATATCATATTCCCCGTGAAAAAGGGGATCTCTTTTTAATCACCCACGAATCCCGATAATTATCGGGAGGGTGTTTTTTTTTAATTAATCATTCAACAGCTTAGAAAGTTCATCCAATTTAGGTGATAAAATAACTTCTATTCTTCTGTTTTTCGCACGCCCTTCAGATGTTTTATTAGTCAATATAGGAGCGTATTCACCCCTTCCAGCAGCAGTTAAGTTTTCTTTTAAAACAGCATTGTTTTCAGCTAAAATTGAAACAATTGAGGTCGCTCGTTTGGTAGATAAATCCCAATTGTTTTTAATATTTCCATTGCCTCCAAAGGCAACATTATCTGTATG
The DNA here is from genome assembly GCA_964540425.1 of uncultured Flavobacterium sp. Classification (GTDB taxonomy): domain Bacteria; phylum Bacteroidota; class Bacteroidia; order Flavobacteriales; family Flavobacteriaceae; genus Marifrigoribacter. The sequence goes on along the minus strand of CAZIMW010000034.1, from coordinate 5,293 downwards.
ACCTTCTATTAAAACAGCAATATCTGGGTTTTCTGCTAGTACTTTTCCTAGCTGCGTTACAGCTTCTCTTCCTCTGGTATTTACTGCCCAACTTCCACTTTTAAACAACAGTTTATTTTCCATATAAACATATACTTTTCCGTCACGTTGTTCAACAGTAAGACCGTTGCCTTCAAAATTGGTTAATGCGTTTGAAATTGCATTTTTTAAAGTGGTCATTTGAGCTTCTTTTGCTGCAATAATACCTTCTAATTCTTCCACTCTTTTAGATCGGGATTCTAAGTCTGATTGTAATTGCACTAATCGTTCACTTTCTGCGGACAATGCTTTTTCTCGTTCTTCTAATTGTTCTAATAATTTTCGGTTAAGTTCAAGGTTTTCAGTTAATTTGGAAGAACTGTTTTTTTCAAGAGCTTCATAAGATTTTTTTAACCGATCGTGATTGGATTTTGATGCTTCCAAGTCCATTGCCAATCTGCTTTTTTCAGCTTTCAAATTTTTAATTTCTTCTTTTAAAGCTTCGGTTGAAATAGTATTATAATCTTCAGAGCTGTTTAACTCGTCCATTAATTTTCTGTTTTCGACCTTTAAGGTGTCGTATTTATTTTGTAAATCTTCAAATATTTTTGATGTTACACAAGAGCTGCTTATAAAGGAGATTGCTATTCCGAAGAAAATATTTTTTATCATTATTTAAGTTTTTTTGGACACTCCTGTAACTTTAGGATTGCGAATGTACATGAATTAGATTGGTTAATATTTTTAAATAAACGTATAATCTGCATATTCCAACATGTTCGGAATATTATTTATTGTTCCTGCCTGCGCAGGAATTCGAGTTCCACCATCAAAGGACAATGGTCACTATGTTTGGCGTTGGGTAATATAACGGCGCGTTTAATGTTTTCTTGTAAGGACTCCGAAACCATATGATAATCAATACGCCAACCCTTATTATTATTTCGGGCGTTGGCACGGTAACTCCACCACGTATAATTGTGTGGGTCTTTGTTTAAGTAACGGAAAGAATCAATAAATCCACTGTCAATAAAATTACCAATCCACGCTCTTTCCACCGGTAAAAATCCTGAACTGTTTTTATTTGCCACTGGATTATGAATGTCTATCGCTTCGTGACAAATATTATAATCACCACAAATTACCAAATTGGGAATTTCTTTTTTTAACTCATTTACATATACTTGAAATTCTGCCATGTAATTGAGTTTAAATTCTAATCGAGCACTATTGGTTCCACTTGGCAAGTACAAACTCATTACCGAAACTTCGTCAAAATCTACTCGCAGATTTCTACCTTCAAAATCCATAGTTTCAATTCCCGTTCCAAATTCAATGTGACTTGGTTCTTTTTTACAGAAAATTGCCACGCCGCTGTATCCTTTTTTTTGTGCACTGTACCAATATTGATATGGATAACCAGCTTTCGTTATTGCCTCAGTGTCAACTTGTTCTTTCATTGCTTTTATTTCCTGAAGGCAGATAACGTCAGGGCCTGCTTGTTGCAGCCATTCTGTAAAGCCTTTTTTCATGGCGGCTCTAATTCCGTTTACGTTGTAGGATATTATTTTCATATTTATTGATTGTGAATCCCGACAGCTATCGGGAGGGTATCTTTTTAATTAGTGTAAGCTTCGCCAAAGTTTAAAACTTTGGCAAAGCTGTTAAATAATAATACGTGCTAATTTAATTAAGATTGTATTTTTACAAAGTATATTTAAGAAATAATTATACAAAATATTTCAGCATTAGTTTAGTTGTATTGTTAATGAAAGTATTTTTACTAATTTTTACATTGCTTTTTGTAAGTCTTGGCTTTGCTCAGGATTTACCAAGCATCTATAAAAGTAAAAAAGTTGTAGTCAGCGATACTATTATAATTGATCTTGTGAGTATTAATTCATTGAATTTTCAGGTCTTAGATAAAAACGGAAAGGAGATGGATGCTACCAATTACCAAGTTGATTTTAGCAAAAGTATTTTGGTGCTTTCTGAAGAGCAAAAATCTAAAAATGATTCTATTCGCATTAAATATTTGCCCTATCCAGATTTTTTAACTCGTGATTATTTTGAATTAGATTCTACCATTATTGTTAAGAATAGCGGTAGTATTGATAAGTTATATTCGCTTCAGGAAAGCACCAATAAAAATAATTTTACCCCTTTTGATGGTCTGAATACTCTTGGAAGTATCTCGCGTGGTATTACAGTTGGTAATAATCAAAATGCAGTTGTTAATTCGGAATTAGATTTACAAATTACAGGAAAACTAAACGATAAGGTTTCCATTAGAGCTTCCATTCAAGATGCAAATCTTCCTTCGCAAGAGGGCGGATATTCTCAAAGCTTGAATGAATTTGACCAGATTTTCATTGAAATATTTAGTAATAATTGGAACATTAGGGCAGGAGATGTAGATTTAATAAACACAAAAAGTTACTTCGGAAATTTCATAAAAAAGGTTCAAGGAATTTCATTGGGCGGAACGATTCAACATGATTCTGGTGCTAAAACAGATGTTTATGCTGCTGGTGCTTTGGTTCGTGGGGTGTTTTCAAAAAGCGATTTTGTTGGTCAAGAAGGAAATCAAGGGCCTTATAAATTGGTAGGACCAAATGGCGAGTTGTTTATTTTAATTGTTTCGGGTAGTGAGCGTGTCTATGTTAACGGACTTCTTTTAACACGTGGTGTAAACGAAGATTATATAATTGATTATAATGCGGGTGAAATAAAATTTAACCCTACGTATCCAATTAATGCCAATATGCGGATTCGAGTAGAATATCAATTCACCGACCGAAATTACACACGTTTTATAGCCTTTGGTGGCGGAAATTACAGTAGTGATAAACTAGATTTAGGTGTGTATATTTATTCTGAAAGTGATGCTAAAAACCAGCCACTTCAGCAAAATTTATCTGAAGAACAAGTTGGTGTTTTACAAGCTGCTGGTGATGATAAATCGTTAATGGTTGCACCTTCGGCTGTTCCAGACACCTATTCTGAAAATAAAATTCTCTATAAAAAAGAAATTATTGAAGGAACAGAAGCGTTTGTATTTTCTTCAAATCCTGAAGATGAATTATTTAATGTTCGATTCACTTTGGTAGGCGAAAGTTTAGGGAATTATATTTTAAGTGATGTCAATGCCATCAATCGTATTTTTGAATATATGCCGCCGCAAGCTGGAGTTTTACAAGGAAATTACGAACCTATTATACAATTGGTAGCTCCCACAAAAATTCAAGTTGCTGGTGTAAACGGTGCTTTTCGCCCTTCCGAGAAAACAAATATTTCTTTTGAAATTGCAGGCAGCAAAAATGATCTAAACTTATTTTCTAACATTGATAATGACAACAATGATGGTTTTGCTTTAAAAGTGGGTGCTGAACAATCCATTTTAAAATCAAGTGGAAATAAAAGTTTAGATGCCATCGCTTCAATAGATTATATAGATAAAAATTTTAGAACTATCGAGCGTTTGTATAATGTGGAATTTGATAGAGATTGGAATTTTAATCCAACTACCACTAACCTCGGAAACCAATTATACGCCATTGGAGGTTTGCAATATTCCGATTCATTATGGGGGAATTTAAGGTATGAATTTCAGACTAGAAATCTTTCAGAAATAAATGATTCATTAGATTACAATGGAAATAGGCATGTTTTTGGTGCTCAATTACATCGTGGAAAATTTAATCTTTACACCAACGGAAGTTTTTTGCAAAGTGAAGCAACTGAAGCAGACTCTAAATTTTCAAGAATGAATAATGTAGCAACCTATTCATTTAATAAAGCTTGGATTGGTGGAAAATATAATTTTGAAAACAACGAAGTTCGAGTATTGGCAAACGACAGTTTAACACCGATAAGTCAAAAATTTAATTCTTACGAAGCGTTTACGGGAATAGGAGATAGCACTAAAGTTTTTGTTGAAGTTGGTTATCGTTATCGGGTAAATGACAGTATTAGAAATGCTATTTTAACAAAGGTATCTACTTCAGATGATTATTATTTAAAATCGAGAATTGTAAATACGACCACTTCAAAATTATCATTATTTGCCAATTATCGCGTTTTAAAAGGAACTGATTCTGCCGATGTTGATGAAAAGTCGTTAAATTCTCGTTTATTATACAATCAATCTTTTTTCAAGAATGGCATTCGCTTAAACACTGCTATCGAAACCAATAACGGAGTACTGCCTCAACAAGAATTTACCTATGTAAAAGTAGCTCCAGGTGAAGGTATTTATACTTGGAATGATTATAATGACAATGGAATACAAGAATTAGAGGAGTTTGAAATAGCACAATTTCAAGATGAAGCGGAATATATTAGGATTTTACTCCCGAATCAGATTTTTGTGAAGATTAGTCAGACAAAATTTAGTCAGACTTTAACGTTAAATCCACAACAATGGTCAACGAGAACCGATTTCAGAAAAACACTTTCTCATTTTTACAATCAGACTTCTTTTTTAATTGATAAAAAAGTAAAAAGAGATAGCGATGTGTTTATTGTTAATCCATTTAAGGAAGATGAAAACGAATTAGCTTCTGTTAGTAATTTTAGAAATGCCTTATTTTTTAACCGAGGGAAACAAAATTTTACAACCACGTACACCTTTTTAACCTCAAGTAACCGAAACTTTCTTTCAATAGGTTTGGTAGAGATAAAATTAAAGAGTCATCAACTTAATTTCAATCATAAAATTTTGACCAATTGGCTTTTGAATTTACGAGGTGCTTTGGGAGAAAATAAAAGTCTCACCGAAAACTTTGAAAACAGAAATTATACCTTAGAGACTTCAGAAATTAACCCAAAAATTTCCTACCTTTTAAATAACCAAACTCGATTTGATGTGTATTATCAATTCCTTCAGAAAGAAAATCAGATTGGAAGTTTAGAGCAATTAGATCAACAAAAAATTGGGATTTCTTTTGCTTATTCAAATGCTCAAAAAATATCGTTAAATGGCGAGTTTAATTATATAGATAATGCTTTTAATGGGAATGCTTTTTCGCCAGTTGCCTATCAGATCTTAGAAGGATTACAACCTGGAGTAAATTTAACATGGCGTTTTTTACTTCAGAAAAAAATAACTAAATATTTGGATTTAAACCTTTCTTATTTAGGAAGGAAGAGTGAAACTTCTAATGCAATCCATACTGGAAGTGTGCAATTGCGGGCTTATTTTTAGAGTATGAAAAAATCAATACTTAAAACTACAAACATAAAAGTTGAATATACTAATTTAATTTAAGAATAT
>CAZIMW010000033.1:0-20076 GCA_964540425.1 uncultured Flavobacterium sp. | reverse complement strand
AATAAAATTTTTTCCGCTTGATACCTCTATGGCTCTGCCTCGAGGTAGTTCATTGTGCCTTCAGCCAATTTTCGCCCAAGCTAATTTGACATCTAAGTTTTCTGAAAATCAAAAAAATAAGGATATTAAATTAGTGTCCTTATTTTTAATGTTTTGTAAAAGCGTTAATTTTTTACAATCTTAAATGTCTTTTTTAAGTTATCGGATGCTATGGCTAGGATGTAAATGCCTGATTGTAAGTGGGACATATCGTACTGGATAACATGATTGTTTCCAGTTTTTTCGTAAACTAAACTTCCCAATGTGTTATATATTTTAAAGCTATCCAACTCAAACAAAGAAGATAGTGTAAATATGTTTTTAACAGGGTTTGGATAAAGCTTAATATTTTTTAAAAACATCTCATCTACAGATAATTCTTGCTGCACAGTAATGGTGCCAAACATATTATTTGGATGAAGACTACAAAGGTAATTGTTGATACCAACTTCTGTAAAAGTGTATTCAAATTGAGAGCCACTTCCTGTCATAATTCCACTATCAAAAGATTCTTGACTTGATGCTAAACTAACTACACTTCGTCTGTCCAGGTCCATCTAACAGTATCACCAGTTTCTATAGTTAGACTAGCATCTTCCCCGTTTATTCCAATTGCCCAATCCAAATCGAATGTAGTCTGGGCGCTTAATGTAACAGTTGCCATTATTGCAATAAAAAGAATATTATTTTTCATAAAACCATTTTTTTTAAATTTATTACAAAGATATGAAAAATTAATGCGCCTCCAGCCAATTTTTACCCAACCCCAGTTCAACATCCAAATTCACAGTAAGTTTGAAAGCATTTTCCATTTCAGATTTAATCATAATTTTCATTTCTTCCAATTCAGGTTTGTAAACATCGAATACCAATTCATCATGTACCTGAAGCAACATCTTACTTTTATAATTTCCTTCTTCAAGTTTTTTGTAAATATTTATCATCGCGATTTTTATAATATCTGCAGCGGATCCTTGTATTGGTGCATTTACTGCATTTCTTTCTGCCGCTCCTCTCACTATTGCATTAGACGCATTAATGGAGTTTAAGTAACGCCGTCTGCCTAAAACCGTTTGTACATAGCCGTTTTCGCGAGCAAAATTAACTTGCTCACTCATATAACTTTTAAGTTTCGGATAGCTTTCATAATAGGTTTCAATCAGTTCTTTTGCTTCAGAACGAGATAGGTCTGTTTGATTGCTTAGGCCGAATGCTGAAACCCCGTAAATAATCCCAAAGTTCACTGTTTTTGCATTGCTACGTTGCTCTTTGGTTACTTCGTTTAAAGGAACATCAAAAACTTTTGCTGCGGTGGAAGCGTGAATATCTTCACCGTTTTTAAAAGCTTCAATCATATTATCTTCTTCACTTAAAGCTGCAATGATTCGTAATTCTATCTGAGAATAATCTGCCGCCAATAAAATATAATCTTCATTTCTAGGAATAAAAGCCTTTCTAACTTGACGACCACGTTCGGTACGAATTGGAATGTTTTGTAAATTAGGATTGTTACTACTTAATCTTCCTGTGGCAGCAACCGCTTGCATATATTCGGTATGAACTCTTCCTGTTGCTGGCTCTACTTGCTTCGGAAGTGTATCTACATACGTGCTTTTTAACTTAGCCAATCCGCGATATTCTAAAATATCTTTGATGATTTCGTGATCTTTTGCTAAATAGGATAGCACATCTTCGGCAGTAGAATATTGTCCCGTTTTTGTCTTTTTAGGTTTTTCGACCAATTTCATTTTTTCAAACAGCACCACTCCCAATTGTTTTGGGGAGGCAATATTGAATTCTTCACCCGCTGCTTCAAATATTTTTGAAACCAAATGGTTGATGTCTTTGTCTAAATCTGAAGTTAGGCTTTCTAAAAATGGAACATCTAGATTAATGCCTTCCAATTCCATATCTGCTAAAACTCGAAGTAGCGGAATTTCAATTTCATCAAACAATTTTTGTGTATCAGCCTCAGAAAGTTCTTTTTCAAAATGTTCTTTTAATTGAAGTGTAATATCTGCATCCTCCACCGCATATTCGGTGATTTTATCCAAAGGAACATCTCGCATCGAAAGTTGATTTTTTACTTTCTTTCCAATTAACTCAGTGATAGAAACAGGTGTATAATTAAGATAGGTTTCAGCCAACACATCTATATTATGTCGCATATCGGGGTTGATGAGGTAATGTGCCAACATCGTATCGAACAGTTTTCCTTTTACTGAAATATCATATTTCTTTAAAACTTTGATGTCGTATTTTAAATTCTGACCAATTTTCTGAATAGTTGAATCTTCAAAAAACGGACGAATTAGCTCGATAAGTTCTTGTGCTTCGTCTTTGTTTTCAGGGAATGGTAAATAGAAGCCTTTCCCTACCTCCCAAGAAAATGCAATTCCGACCAACTCGGCTGTAATAGGATTCAATCCTGTAGTTTCTGTATCGAAACAAACCGATTTTTGTTTCATTAATTTCTGAAGAAATAGTTTTGTTCCCATTCCGGGTTGTACCGATTGATAAAAATGTTCGGTGTTTTCGATGGTTTTTCTGGAACTGTAGGAAGTGTTTTCAGAAGGTTCATCATCGCCTCCGAACAGGGAAAATTGTCCTTGCCCTGCATTTGATGTGGTTTTTTTGGATTTATTGAGCGACTGCACTTCGACTTCGCTCAGTGACTGAGAAGTACGGTTGCTGAGCGTAGCCGAAGTATTGTCGCTTCGGCTACGCTCAGCAACCGTTTTTTCAGTAGAAAAAGTTTTCGTGAAATTAACAATCATTCTTCTAAATTCTAACTCTTCAAATAATTGTGTAACTTTTTCCATGTCAGGTTGGGACATTTTAAAATCTTCTTCGTGAAATTCTACAGGAACGTCTAAGATTATGGTGGCTAATTGCTTCGAAAGAATTCCTAAATCTTTAGCAGCTTCCACCTTTTCTTTCATCTTACCTTTAAGCTTGTGCGTATTTTCTAAAAGCCCTTCCATACTCCCGTAGGCTTTGATAAACTTTTTGGCAGTTTTATCTCCTACGCCAGGAAGTCCTGGGATATTATCGCTAGCATCGCCCATCATTCCGAGGTAATCAATCACTTGTAAAGGGTGCTCTACTTCAAATTTCTTCTGTACTTCTGGGATTCCCCAAGTTTCATATCCGCCACCAAACATAGGGCGGTACATAAAAATATTTTCAGAGACTAATTGAGCAAAATCCTTATCTGGGGTTACCATAAAGGTTTTATAGCCTTCCTTTTCTGCTTTTTTAGCGAGGGTTCCAATCACATCATCCGCTTCAAACCCTTCCTTAACCACAATAGGAATGTGCATCGCTTTAAGAATATCATATATATAAGGTATTGCTATTCTAATTGCATCGGGAGTTGCATCACGATTTGCCTTGTATTCTGGGAATGCTTCTTTTCTTGCAACAGATCCGCCTTTATCAAAACAAACGGCAAGATGATCGGGACGTTCACGTTTAATCACATCTAACAATGAATTCATAAAACCCATAATAGCTGAGGTATCAAGCCCTTTTGAATTGATTTGCGGGTTTTTTATAAATGCGTAATAGCCTCGAAAAATTAAAGCGAAGGCATCAACAAGAAAAAGACGTTTTTTGTCTGACATAATTTATTATTGTGAGTTGGATGTCTCCCCGAACGTGGTTACTAAGAGAAGTCGAAGTACAGTTGAGGGATTTATTTTAAATTTATTATTAAATAAAATAGTTCTCGACTGCGCTCGAACGGACAAGCCTTATAATTCTTTCAAAAATAAAAACAGTAAAAAGATATTCAATAAAAATCTAAGTGTATTTTTGAAAACTATTTAACAATTATAAAATGAACAAGTATTCAATCGCCATACACGGAGGAGCTGGAACACTCATAAAAGGAATGATGACTCCTGAAAAAGAAAGTGCATACAAACAAGCTTTACAACAAGCTTTAGATGCGGGATATGCAATTTTAAAAAACGACGGAACTGCTGTAAATGCTGTTGAAGTAGCCGTAAAAGTATTGGAAGATTCTCATCTATTCAACGCTGGAAAAGGTGCTGTTTTTACCGCCACCGAAACTCACGAAATGGATGCTTCTATTATGGACGGAAAAACATTAGATGCTGGAGCGGTGTCTTTATTAACTGGAATTAAAAATCCGGTTTCGCTTGCTCGTGATGTAATGGAAAAAAGCGAGCATGTTTTTTTGGCAGGCGAAGGAGCAATGCAATTTGCAAAAGCAAACGATTATCAATTAGAAACTCCTGAATATTTTTACGACGAATTGCGTCATCAACAATGGTTGGATATTAAGGATACAGATGGTTTTCAATTGGACCATTCTGCTAAAAAAGACTCTAAATTCGGAACCGTAGGAGCAGTGGCTTGCGATAAAAACGGAAACATTGCTGCGGCAACTTCTACTGGTGGAATGACCAACAAACGCTATGGTAGAGTAGGAGATAGCCCAATGATTGGTGCTGGAAATTATGCTAACAATAAAACCTGTGCGGTCAGTTGTACTGGAAGTGGCGAGTTTTTTATTAGAGGTGTAGTGGCTTACGATGTATCTTGTTTGATGGAGTATAAAGGACTCTCCTTAAAAGAAGCGTCTGAAGAAGTAATTTACAAACGAATACTTGAAATAGGAGGTGATGGCGGATTAATAGCCGTAGATGCACAAGGGAATATTGCCATGCCTTTTAACACGGAAGGAATGTATCGTGGGATTAAGACTTCTGAGGGTGAAGATGATGTTTTGATTTATGGATAAAAAAATACCGAATTCCAGTATGGAATTCGGTATTTATATATTGGAATTTACTTTAATCTAATCTGCTAAAATAATTGCTTTATTATCTTGCATTTCAATAGTCCCACTATTAATTTCAAGTGACCATCTTCCATCTTTATCTTTTGAGAATTTATCTTCAAATCCTTTCGTAAATTCAGGGTCTCCCTTAAATAATACTTTTCCTTTTTGTAATGATGATACGATGGCTGCGTGATTATTCAACATTTGAAATTCACCATCTACACCTGGAACCGAAACCGATTCTACTTCACCGCTTACTAAAGAAGCTTCTGGAGTTACTATTTCTAAATACATTTTTTCTGCTTTAGGCTTTAAGCTTTAGGCTTTAAGCAAGTTTACACTTCTGCTAACATTTTCTCACCAGCTTCGATTGCTTCTTCAATAGAACCTTTCAAGTTAAAAGCTGATTCAGGTAGGTGATCTAGTTTGCCATCCATAATCATTGTAAAGCCTTTAATGGTTTCTTTAATATCTACCAAACATCCTGGGATCCCTGTAAATTGTTCAGCTACGTGGAAAGGTTGTGATAAGAAACGTTGTACTTTTCTTGCTCTATATACCGATTGTTTATCTTCTTCAGATAATTCTTCCATTCCAAGAATTGCGATAATATCTTGTAATTCTTTATAGTGTTGCAATAACATTTTTACACGTTGTGCACAATCGTAATGCTCATCACCTAAAATAGCTGCAGTTAGAATTCTTGAAGTAGAGTCCAAAGGATCTACCGCTGGATAAATACCTAACTCAGCAATTTTACGAGAAAGAACAGTTGTTGCATCTAAATGTGCAAAAGTTGTTGCTGGTGCTGGATCTGTTAAATCATCCGCAGGCACATAAACTGCTTGCACTGAAGTAATAGAACCTCTTTTAGTTGAAGTGATACGTTCTTGCATTGCACCCATTTCGGTTGCTAATGTTGGTTGATATCCTACTGCTGAAGGCATACGTCCTAAAAGTGCTGATACTTCTGAACCTGCTTGTGTAAAACGGAAGATGTTATCAACGAAGAATAATACGTCTTTTCCTTGTCCGTCTCCAGCTCCATCACGGAAATATTCTGCAATCGTTAAACCAGATAATGCTACACGAGCACGAGCTCCAGGAGGCTCATTCATTTGCCCGAAAACAAACGTTGCTTTAGATTCTTTTAAAGCTTCTTTAGAAACTTTAGAAAGATCCCAACCACCTTCTTCCATAGAATGCATAAAGTCATCACCATATTTTATAATTCCAGATTCTAACATTTCACGAAGTAAATCGTTTCCTTCACGAGTACGTTCTCCTACTCCAGCAAATACTGATAGTCCACCGTGCCCTTTAGCAATGTTATTAATTAATTCTTGAATCAATACTGTTTTACCTACACCGGCTCCACCAAATAAACCAATTTTACCACCTTTTGCATAAGGCTCAATAAGGTCAATTACTTTAATTCCTGTAAAAAGCACTTCGGTTGAAGTTGAAAGATCTTCAAATTTTGGCGCTTCTCGGTGAATTGAAAGTCCATTATCTCCTGTTTTTGGTAAATTACCAATGCCGTCAATAGAATCTCCAATTACATTAAAAAGACGACCATAAATATCATCGCCAATTGGCATTTGTATTTGTGTCCCGGTAGCTACTGCTTCCACACCTCTACTTAATCCATCTGTTGTATCCATAGAAATAGTTCTCACGGTATTTTCACCAATATGAGATTGTACTTCAAGGATTAATAATTTTCCGTTATTATTTACTTCAAGTGAATCGTAAATTTTTGGAAGTTCTGAACCGTTTGCAAATTCAACATCTACAACGGGTCCAATAATTTGAGCAACTTTACCTGTAACTTTTGACATTATTATCTGTTTATATTTTAGTACTGTAAGGGATAAAATTTTCCCTTGTTTTAAACGGTGCAAAGATAGTTTTTTATATTGAAAAATTACAAGCCTAAAGCCTAAATATTTGTACTAGATACACAAGAATATTTATCAAATTAGTAAGCATAAAAAAACCGAAGCTATTTAGCTTCGGTTTTTTTAAAATATATTTTCTTTTTTATTATAAGCCTTCTGGGTACATAGTAGTATAGTCGTCCGCTTTTAATAGAGAACCTGAAGCTTGGAAATTAGAACCATAAGTTGCATCAATTGCTTCCAACATTCTGTTAGCTATTAATGCATACCCTCTAGTTGTTAAATGAACTCCATCTAAACTAACTAAACCTCCAAATACTAATTGAGTTGTCATATTAAAATTATCGAATAAAATTCCTCCATTTGATGCCTCATTTAGTAATGATTTAAAATCTACAAAAGCCAATCCTTTAGCACTTGCTACTGCTTCAATAGTTGTGTTATATGCATCGGTTGCAGTTGCTATTGCTTGTTGTTCTTGAGGCGTTAACACCCATTTGTCTTCTAGCGGAACCGAAACTCCATTAATTAATTGTGGATTTTCATTTACCGTAGTACCTATAAAACTAGATGCAGGAAGCACTATTAAATCATCTGAAGTCGCTTGTCTATAGGAAGGTAAACCTAAAGCTGTTAAATTTGTTAGATCTTCGTCAACTATAGTTACAGCATTTTGACCAGCAGCAAAAACAATAGTTCTAAATTCTCTTTCTTCAGAAGATATTAGTCCTGCAGCTTCAACTTGTAGCAATCCTCCATTATATGGAGCAAATGCACCATTTAATTGTGCGGCAGTTGCAGCGTCTAATGGTACTGGGTTATAAGGTACCGTTGTAAAGTGAGACAAACTTGTAATGTAAGGAACATTAGAAACGACTCCTTTAGCTCCATTTGCAGTTAGTGCATCTGCTATTGTTACAAAAACTTGTGCAAATACATTTGGGTCAGTTATATCAGTTGGTCCGTATGATGAAGGATCAAAATTTCCAGTTTGATCAACTCCAGAACCACCTGAAGCAGCGTAACTTAAAACATCATTTCCGCCAATTTCAGATAGTGTAAAAAAGGTTCCAGATTGTGAAGCAGCATCTTCTAACATAGATGCGTTTGAACTTGAAGCCATTCTTGCAAAGTAAGGGTTTGCTAATCCTGCTTCAACTCCTGCAACATTTCCATAACCATTTGCTAATAGATGAAAGCTTTTTGCTCCAGGAACACCCATATTATTATAGGGTCCAGGAATTACATTAGAAACTTCATTTGTTGGTGTTGCATCTAATAATGAGATTCCTGCTCCATCAAAATAAAGTCTTGGATTGTGAATTTGTGAGCCTACTAAAAGTAAGCCACCTATATTATCGTTTGTTAAAGGTTGTGTAAACTCTCCACCTCCAGCATTTGCAAAAGCTCCTGCTAAAAGGTTTGGGAATGAATTTTCTTGACTTGCTAAAAACAGAGCACCATCTGTAAAGCCTGCAGAAAATGAAGCTCCAACTGCTACAAATTTCGTGAAATCTGCAGTGCCTGAAGATAATTGAATTTCTTCATCTACTGGGATATCATATTCTTCTTCACTACACGATACTATTAAAGTGATAGCTAAAACCATTAGCCATAAGCTTTTATATTTATTTAATATCATCATTTTATATTGTTTTAATTTTATTAGTTATTTATAGTCCAAGAGATATAATATTGAGACCCAACATTACCCGTACCTACGGCACTTTGATATTCTACTCCACTTAAATTAGTTGCTCCAACTTTTAGCATTGACTTAAGACATGGGATTGCATAGTTTATTTGAGCGTCAACTACATAAATTTCTGGCATTACTGCATTTGCAATAGTTGATTCCCATAAGTATTCACCTTTATAACGACCATCTATATTAAAACCAAAGTTTTTAAACAGTATAGGGTTTCCTATAGATAGTTTAAATTGGTGGTTTGGAGTATTAAATGAAGCTCTAAAATCCGGATCTGAAGTTTGATCAAAATCTAATTCTGCATACGTATAATTTGCTGCTAATCGGAAATTTTTAGCAAATTTTATAGAAGCTCCAATCACTGCACCATAGGAAGAAACGTCTGCAGTAGAGTTTGTGTAAAGTTGAAAAACTTCTGTGTTTCCAGTAACTAGGTCAACAACTCCTGAACCATCTCCTGTGTCTCCTGAAATTGGACTTACTACTAGTACATTACTAATAAAACCTTCGTAAAGGTTGTAGTAAACATTGGCGTCAATATTAACTGGTCCAATTTTTCCACGATATCCAACATCAAACGATTGTACCTTTTCTTGTTGTACTAAAGCTGTCTGAACTGGATTAAGAAGAGAGGCGTCTCCCGAAGCTGCAAATGCTTGTACAGATGCTAAAGAGTAAGAGTTAAAATATGCATCTCGTCCTGTTAATGTTGTTCCTGGTAGGTTTCTGTCTAAGTTATCTACTGAAGAACCAACTAAAATTGCTCTTCCTACATTAAGCCCAATAAATAATGACTGGGTATCTGGGTTTCTGAATCCTGTTTGGTAGGAAGTTCTGAAGTTGTGTTGTTTTTTTTCTCCTGCAGAATATGTTAAGGAAACTCTTGGCGAAAATCTTCCTTCAAAAAATTCGTTTTTGTCATACCTTAACGATGCAGTTACTTTCATTCTATCATCCTCTAAAAACTTTTTAGAAGCTTGAGTGTATGCTCCATACTCGCTATAGGTAATTGGACCGTCATAATCTGTAAAGATAGTACCTCCAGAATCTAGCGAATAATTTTTAAAGTTTCCTCCTACTTGAAGGTCCATAAAGTCATTTAATAACCTTTTAAAGTTATATTTACCTTCAGCAACATATACTTGAGAATTATCAACAAATTTAGAACCAGTTTCTAAATCTGAATCAGAAGTTACTCTCTCAAAAGCTTCATTAAATTCTACTGTGCCAGGTTGAAGGGTAACGTTTTCATCTGCAAATACTCTTGCTCCAGCATGTGCTTGTTCGCTTGTTGCTCCTCCTAAAACTGCTTGTAAATATGCTCCTGTATATGTTCCGAACCACTCTTGTGCTCCTATTTTACTCATATTTATACCTGTAAAACGCATGTCATAAGAGTTTCCTGCGGATTCTCTTATATTATAACCTCTTACAAAGAAGTCATCACTTTTAATTTCCAACTTATGCTGTTGCATTAGGAAATTATCTAATTGGTATCTATTTGCTCCTTGGTAAATGGTTCTACCAAACCCAAATTTAGAGTTCCAGATAACTTCTAAATCTCCTCCAGTTGGTCTGTAATTTAAAGAAAAGTCAGCCTTTCCGCTTCTTGCATTATAATTAGTTAAGTCTTGCTCTCTATATCCTGTTCTAGATACATTGTCTTTAGGAATTAAACTGCTTGCTCCTGCAGGAATTAATCCTTGAGCCTCTAAAGCTTGAGCTACTCCATTTAAATCTGTTCCTAAAGCTCCTAAAGAAACCTCATCGCCATAAATATTTAAGGCGTCATGTGCTGGTTGATTCCCGAAAGCTGTAATTATATCAGGGTTTCCTGGGCTGTTTAATGAGTATTGATTGGTGTCTGTTGCGTACCATTCTGTTCCGTTTAAGAAAGAAAAAGATCCTTTTGCTGCAAATTTATCGCTAAACTTATGTGCTACTCTAACACCTATATCGTAAAAATTGTTATCTCCGGCTTCTTCTTGTGATGTTAGTCCAGTTTTAACGTAAGCGCTAACTCCTTCGTAGTCAAAAGGGTTTTTGCTGGTCATAAACAAAATACCATTAAAAGCGTTTGCTCCATATAAAGCGGAAGAAGCTCCGGGTAATAGCTCAATACTATTTACATCAAGCTCATTCATACCTAAAAAGTTCCCTATTACAAAGTTTAATGCAGGTGAAGAATTATCCATTCCATCAACTAACTGTACAAAACGAGTATTAGCGAAAGTTGCAAAGCCTCTAGTGTTGACAGAGTTGAATGTTAAACTTCCTTTGTTAACATCTACTCCTTTAAGGTTTTCTAAACTTGCGTAAAAGTTTGGAGATGATGAGTTTTGAATGTCTCTAGCATCTAAGCGTTCAATAGTAACTGGAGACTCTCGAACACTTTCAGGGGTTCTGGATGCAGAAACAACTATTTCGTCTAACTCGTCACCTTCACTTAAGGTAATTGAGACTGTTTGGTTGTTTTCTGTAACTTCTTGAGTAAATGACTGATACCCAATACTGCTAAACTCGACTGAAAATGGTGGGGCTTGCTCTACAGTTAATGTGAATTTTCCATCAAAATCTGTTGCTGTTCCTGTTGAAGTTCCAACAACAAAAACGTTGGCCCCTACAACGGGTACTGAATTTTGATCTACAACATTTCCTGTTACAGTAGTTTGTGAAAAAGCTAGGACGCTAAAACACAAACAAAAAATTGTAATAATAGTTTTCATATTTATATTTGAATTGATTTTAAAGCCGAAATATACGTAAATTTAACTTTAATAAAAGACTTGAGAGAAAAAAATGAAGATTATAAAATAGTAGTGTCCGATTAAATCTTTTATATTTTACTGAAAACCAATATAATCGATGGGTTTAGTTTTTCGGAAATTTGAACGAATTTATCTTTTGTCTTTCTTCAAAGCAGTCTTTAATCTTTTGTAGGACACTAATGAATATAATATTAAAAAGACTATTTAGTTTTAATGTTATTCTACGGTCACTGCTTTTGCAAGATTTCTTGGTTGATCAACATTTCTGTTGAGCATCAAGGCAATATGGTAAGAAAGCAGTTGTAAAGGGATTGTTGTTATTAAAGGGGATAGGGTTTCGGGAGTGTAAGGAACTTCCATTATATAATCTGCCAATTCTCTTACTATTGTATCGCCTTCTGTAACAACGGCAATAATTTTACCTTTTCTAGCTTTAATTTCCTGAATATTACTTACTACTTTGTCGTAATGGTTACTGTTTACCGCAATTACTACTATTGGCATTTGTTCATCAATTAAGGCTATTGGTCCGTGTTTCATTTCGGCAGCTGGATACCCTTCTGCGTGAATGTAAGATATTTCTTTTAGTTTTAATGCACCTTCAAGTGCTACGGGAAAGTTATAACCTCTTCCTAAATATAGGAAATTAGTAGCGTTTTTAAATGTTTTTGCAATTTCTACTATGGAATCATTTTTATCTAATGTTGTACTTACTTTTGAAGGAATTAATTCTAATTCTCTTAAATGTAACATATAGTCACTTTGCGAAATAGTACCTTTTACTTTTGCTAATTTTAAGGCAATCATTGTTAGTACGGTAATTTGTGTAGTAAATGCTTTGGTTGAAGCAACGCCAATTTCTGGCCCAGCGTGAGTATAAGTACCACTATGGGTTGCTCTTGAAATTGTTGATCCAACCACATTACAGATTCCATAAACAAATGCACCTTTTTCTTTTGCAAGTTTTATAGCGGCAAGAGTATCTGCTGTTTCACCACTTTGCGAAATTGCAATAACTACATCTTTTTCTGTAATTACAGGGTTTCGATATCTAAATTCTGAAGCATATTCTACTTCTACAGAAATTCTTGCCCAATCTTCAAAAATATATTCTGCTACTAATCCTGCGTGCCATGAGGTTCCGCATGCAACAATTATTATTCTATCTGCGTTTATAAATTTTTCTATATAATCTTCAAGTCCACCTAAACGAATAATGCCTTTGTCTGCAAGTAGTCTTCCTCGGAAAGTATCTTGTATAACGGATGGTTGTTCGTAAATTTCTTTCAACATAAAGTGATCGTAACCACCTTTTTCAATTTGTTCAAGATTTAATTGAAGTTCTTGAATGTAAGGAGCAACCAGGCTATCATCTTTAATTTTCCGTATCTTAATTTCTCGTCCTAAACGAATAATTGCCATTTCTTCATCTTCTAAATAAATAGCATTATTTGTAAATTCAATAAAAGGAGAAGCGTCACTCGCTATAAAAAACTCATCATCGCCAATACCAATAGCTAGTGGGCTACCTAATTTTGCAACCACTATTTCGTCGGGTTTGTTTTTGTTGTAAAGTGCAATTGCATACGCTCCTACGACTTGATTTAAAGCAATTTGAACAGCTTTTCCAAGTTTTACGTTTTCATTTTTCTGTACGTCTTCAATAAGGTTTACTAAAACCTCGGTATCAGTATCTGAATGAAAAATATAGCCACGATTAATTAATTCTTTTTTAATGGAAGCGTAGTTTTCAATAATTCCATTATGAATCAATACTAAATTGCCGCTATTAGAAAAATGAGGATGCGAATTAACGTCGTTGGGAATCCCATGTGTTGCCCAACGGGTATGACCAATTCCTAAATTACCTTTAGTAGGCATTTCTTTAGAAACTTTTGCTTCTAAATCAGCAACTTTACCTTTTGTTTTGCAAAGTTGAATTTCTGAACCGTCAAATAAGGCAATTCCAGCACTATCGTAACCTCTGTATTCTAGGCGCTTTAATCCGTTTAATATTATAGGGTAAGCATCTCTTTTGCCAATATATCCAACGATTCCACACATAGGTAAACTTTTAGTTATTAGGGTCTATATAATGTATTTCTAATTTAAGTTTTTTGTCTTGATTAACGGTGTTGTTCCCATACAAAACAGTTCCTTCTGGAGAGATTACGCTACTTCCTGGAACCACTTTTATTCTAGGTAAAGTGGTGTCTGGGTTTGTTAAACTATCAATTGCTTGAAATCCACTTAGTAGCACATTTTGAGAAACTATTAAGCCTAAAGGTGCGTTGGTAGAGTCTTTGTTAATGACATTACTTAAATGGTTTGTGATTCTTATTTTGTAGTATTCTCCATTACCATCACTGTTTCTTTTAAGTTTGCCAAGATGGGTTGTTAATGCGTCATTTGGTGGGTTACCTAAAGTGGGGTCTAAAAAATAATCTGCTAAAACTTTATTATTGTCAAGGTTGTAAATTATAAGTCTTTCTGGTTCAGAATCTCCTCCTGAAACCATATTTTGGTTAACGTAAAACACTAAGTTAGCATCGTTGATAATCCAATCTTTTTCTCGTAAATCTTCAAGGTCATCTGCAACACCATTATCATCAAGGTCGTCGCCAAATAGGTTGATAACTGTAACGATTCCGTCACCACCTCTTACGTATAACAAATCCTCACCGTCTATAGTGTTTGGGTTTTCAAGTTCTGAAATTATATTTGGTGTTAATTCGTTAGTGAAAGTATTTAGTCTAACACCACCAAAATCTAATAGATATTCTTTTTTAATTACATCAATAATTTCATCTCCATTATCGTCTAATATTGGATTCCCTTGGTCATCTACTTTAAGCCTATCGAAATTGTAATGAAGTGTAATATTGGCTTCTTCTGGACTGAATATAAAAATATTTCCATCGTTGCTAATAGATTCAACTTTAAAATAGATTCCTCTAAAGTATTCCTTAAAGTTATTATTGTTGTTGATTTCAGGGCTTCCTTCTTTGTCTAGTATTTTTTCTTTAAAAAAATCGATGGGAAGTTCTACACGTATTCCTGGCGCGATTAAAGTTTTTACTTCTTCGTCGCCTTCTCCGTCAATAAGAACATATCCTTCATCACTTGGTTTAAAATCTTCTAAGACTATTAATTCTTCCCCTAAAAAGCTTTCGAAATTCGGACCTTGATTTGAATAATAAAGTTGAGGGTCTTCAAAATTTGAATTTGGATCGAAGTCTCTTAAAAAAAAGTTGGATTCGTAAATTGTTATTTTAATTGGAGTATCTCCAAATATTGAATCTAATTCATAAGTAGCTTCATTATCATCTCCCAAGGTAGCTTCACTAAAATAAGGCATGTACAATACAACACTTGTAAGGTTTAATAGATGTCCTAAAGTGTCTCCAAATGTTGGGTCTGTTTCTTCTAAAAGTAGTTGTGTAATATAATTTACAGAAGATTTTCCATAAACAGGGTCATTATATATTCCTAATTGAGCTACAGATATTAGATTTGTTTGAACAGGATCTAGTTTTTGGCTATAAGAAATAACTTTTTGAGTGTCGTCTAATTGTGTTAGAAGGTCTTCATTACCAATAATATCTGTTCCGATGGTGTTAAAATCTTCATCGCAAGAGGCGATAGCTATAATAAAAAATAATATTGCCATTATTTTAGGCAAAGTACTTTGTGTTTTCATAATAAAATAAAAATGAATGTATTTATGATAATACTTTTGAAAGGTAAAAATCTAAATAAGCAGGAGAAACTTCTTCTTTTTTATGATACTTTAACATTGGTATTTGGAGTTCATTAAGATAATCTTGTAAATCTTCAGGAATATCTTCAGAGCCAATAATAATAGCATCTGAATATTTTGTTGTCAACTTCATTAAGTTGGTATAGTTGGGATCCTTTAATTCGTTAAGATGTTCTTCGGCTATTCCGTCAAAAGTTAGTTTGTCAATCACCTTTTTATTTAATTGACCTTCAAACCCTTGTTTGTAAACGGAAGTAATAATTTTACTGTTTTCAAAAAGAGGGTCTTTATCGTAATATGTTCTAAGATACAATGGTAAAAAAGAAGCAAGCCAACCGTGAACATGTATAATGTCTGGAGACCAGTTTAGTTTTTTTACAGTTTCAATAACACCTTTAGCAAAGAAAATTGCTCTTTCATCATTGTCTTTAAAAAAGTTTCCATTTTCGTCAGCATAGGTTGCTTTTCGTTTAAAATACTCTTCATTATCAATAAAATAAACCTGCATACGTTCTTTGGGTATGGAAGCGACTTTAATAATAAGAGGCATGTCCATATCGTTAATAACTAGGTTCATACCAGATAGACGAATTACTTCGTGAAGTTGATGTCTGCGTTCGTTTATGTTCCCAAAACGAGGCATGAATATTCTAATTTGCCCCTTTTTACTATTAACCATTCGAGGCGCTTCAAACGACATTGAAGAAATCTCGGTCTCAGGTAAGTAAGGAATTACTTCTGAAGACACATATAAGACTCTCTTATCTTTCATAAATTATACTTTTCGTGATGCTTAAAAACATGCAAAATTACGAAAATTTATGCAGACTAACTTTAATATATTATTTTTACTGTCTTAAAATAATTTTTAATGAAAATTTATAATTCAATTGAGTCGTTACAAAAAGAACTTTTGCCTTTTCTAAAAGACTGTAAAAGTATTGGTTTTGTACCGACAATGGGAGCTTTACATAAAGGTCATGTTTCCCTTGTTGAACAGGCTTGTAAAGAAAACGAATGTGTAGTAGTGAGTATTTTTGTAAATCCAACACAGTTTAATAATGCTAAAGATTTAGAAAAATATCCTAGAACCATAGAAGGAGATATTGCTTTTTTGAAAAATGTAAAAGGAAACATTTTTGTTTTTTCGCCCAATGCTACCGACTTATATCAAGATCAAATAATTTCTAAAAAGTATGATTTTTCTGGTATTGAAAAAGAGATGGAAGGCAAGCATCGTCAAGGTCATTTTGATGGTGTTGGAACCGTTTTAAATATTTTTTTTAGAACAGTTAAGCCTAATAAAGCTTATTTTGGAGAAAAAGATTTTCAGCAATTACAAATTGTAAAAAAGCTTGTAGAAATTGAAAATTTACCAGTAAAAATAATTGGATGCCCAATTGTAAGAGAATCCAACGGACTCGCAATGAGTTCAAGAAATAAACGGTTAGATATTGAAGCGTTGAATGAAGCAACCTTGATCTTTATAACACTATCTGAAGTGAAAGTTAAATTTCAGAAATTATCTATTTCAGAATTAAATTTATTAGTTAAAAATAGGTTCAAAAATAACGATGTATTATCGCTTGAATATTTTGAAATTGCAGATGTTTCAACACTTAAAACAGCATTAGAAAAAAAGAAAAACACAAAATATCGTGCTTTTATTGCAAGCTTTATAGATGGTGTTCGATTAATAGATAATATGGCATTAAATTAATACCTTTGACCAATGCAAATTCACGTAGTAAAATCAAAAATTCACAGAGTAAAAGTAACAGGTGCCGACCTTAATTACATAGGTAGTATTACTATTGATGAAGATTTAATGGATGCTGCTAATATTATTGAAGGAGAGAAAGTTCAAATTGTAAACAATAATAATGGGGAACGGTTGGAAACGTACGCAATTCCTGGGCCTCGTAAAAGTGGAGAAATTACATTAAATGGTGCCGCTGCTAGAAAAGTTGCTCCGGGTGATGTGCTAATTTTAATTACATACGCAATAATGTCTATTGAAGATGCAAAAAACTTTAAGCCATCGTTAGTGTTTCCAAACGAAGATAATAACTTACTTACTTAGTTTGAACAAGTCATTTATAAAATTTCTTAAAATAGCGATTCCTCTAGGTCTTGGCGTTTTTTTAATTTATTATTCCTATTCAAAATTTAGTCCAGATCAATTAGAAGAAATCTCTTTTTATTTTAAAAAAGCAGATTATAAAATTGTCGCTCTTTCCGTTTTCTTTAGTTTATTAAGTCATTTTTTTAGGGCATATCGATGGAATTATATGTTAGCTCCTTTAGGTTTTCAGCCCAAAATAGCCAATAATTTTATGGCAGTTTATGTTGCTTATATTATGAATCTTTTTATTCCTAAAAGTGGTGAAATTTCTAGAGCAGTGATAATAAATAAATATGAGGACGTGCCTTTTGATAAGGCTTTCGGGACCATTATTTCTGAAAGAATTGTAGATTTACTTTTTCTTTTTGCGTTTACAGCAGTTGCATTATCACTTCAATTTGAAAAGCTTTCTGAGTTTTTATTTAACAAACTACCGCTTTCGAAATTATATAGTTTTACAGGAATTGCTTTGCTATTATTTATACTATTTTTAGTTTTTTTAAAGTATTCTAAATCTTCAATATCTAAAAAAATTAAAACATTTGTTTCAGGACTTAAAGAAGGGGTTTTAAGTGTGGTTGTAATGGAAAAGAAAATTCCTTTTATTATTCAATCTTTCTTAATTTGGGGATTGTATTTACTTTCATTTTATGTAGCAACTTTTGCATTGGAGGAAACATCCTCTATAGTATTTGCAACTCTAATTATCACTTTTGTTGTTGGGAGTTTTTCGTTTGCATTTACTAATAGTGGTTTTGGATCTTATCCATTTTTTGTGGCAGGAATTTTAGCAGTTTTTAGTATTCCAGAAACTGTAGGCACTGCTTTTGGTTGGATTGTTTGGGCATCAAACATTGCATCAATCATCTTTTTTGGTGGACTCTCATTGTTATTACTTCCTTTTTATAACAAAGAAAAATAATTATTTTATATTTTTGAAAATATAAGGTTTTTAAAAACGTTACCTTTAAGAAATAAATATATAACCTATGAGTAAATTTGTTGTCACTGTATTTTGTTTGCTATTTAGTTTTATTACTATAGGACAATCAAAAGTAATTTATGAAGAAATTCATTCTACAAAGTTGGATGCGTACAGAAGATTAAAAATTCAACTTCCACGAGATTATGAAGAAAATACAGAAAAAGTGTACCCAATAGTAGTTGTTTTTGATGCCAACTATCTTTTTGAACCCGTAGCAGGAAATGTTGATTATTTTAGTTATTGGGAAGATATGCCAGAATCTATAGTTGTTGGTATAATGCAGGGAGATAGTCGTTATGATGATTGTAATTATGACGATACAAATTTTATGCCTGCAGACTCTGGAGCCGATTTTTTTGAATTTGTTGGTTTAGAACTCATTCCTTACATAGATGAAAATTACCGAACTGCAAAATTCACCATAGCCATTGGTCATGATTTTACTGCAAACTTTATAAATTATTTTCTATTTAAAGATCCGCCATTGTTTAATGGTTATATTTCGTTAAGCCCAGATTTAGCACCATTGATGGACGAACGACTTCCTGAAAGAATCCCGCATATTCAAACTAAAATATTTTATTATTTGGCAACAGGATCTGATGATATAAAAGATTTGAGGGAGATTTCTGAAATGCTTGATGCTTCCTTAAAAGGATTGGAAAGCGATAACTTCGATTATAATTTTGATAATTTTGAAGGAGCAACACATTATTCTTTAGTTGCAAGAGCAATTCCTTCAGCTTTAGAAAAAATGTTTTCCATATACCGACCAATTAGCAAAGAGGAATATACCGAGGTATTGTTGAAACTAAAAACCCCAATATCTCAGTATTTAATAGATAAATATAATACCATTGAAGATCTTTTTGGGCTAACAAATCCTATTCGGGAGAATGATTTTATTGCTACTTGTAAAGCTGCTGAAAAAAAGAAACAATGGGAATCTCTTAGAGATATTGCTACAATGGCAAAAAAACAATATCCAGATACTGTTTTAGGCGACTATTATTTAGGTCGTTATTATGAAGAGACTGGAGAACCTAAAAAAGCAATGCGAATTTTTCAAGGTGCTTACGATAAAGAAGAAGTAGATTTTATTACCATTGATTTAATGCTAGATAAAGCCGATCAAATTAAAAGCGATTTTGGGTATTAAACTTTTAGTTTTGTCCAGGAAAAACATAAGTAATACTTCCCATTTGTAAAGGCTTGTTTTCAGATTTTGAAAAACGAGCCTTTTTCGCATAACCTATGGCGCTTTCTAGTAAACAGACATTATTTGTTGTAGAGGAGTTGGTGTTAATTGTTGCTTGGGTCACTTTTCCAGAAGAATTAACTTCAATATGCAAAACTACTTTTCCATAAGCTTCACATACATAAACAGGATTTGGAAAAAAGGTGGCTTTTCGGTTTATAAGGCGATAACTATTAGTGGTGTTTTTGTTGTTAGAATGTTTGGTGGCTTCTTCAGAAGATGAAGGTTTGCTGTCAAATTTTTTAAATTTTTCTTTATTAGTAGTTTTATAAGCATCGTGATTGTTTTCCGAATCGCTAATTGCATTGTTTATTTCTGACAGTTTTTCTTGAAGTGATTCAGGATTTTCTTGTCTTTCGTTTTCAAGTTCTTTTATAAAATTTTCATCCTCATTAAAAGCATTATGAGTTTCGGTTTTTATTTTTTCTGAAGTGTTTTTGGCTAAATTTTCTTCTATGATTTCTTCTTTTATATATTCAATTTCATAATTTTCTTCTTGATTACTGATTTCAGATTTTGGAAGAATTGAAAAATATAAAATCAAATACAAACCACCAACAAGTAAAGAAGTTATCAAAAAAGCTTTGTAGGAGTAATTAAAATTCATAAGTCAAAAGTAGCAAAATAAAATTTAGGGAATATTTATAGGCTCTATGTTGTTTGTAGTAGTTTAGCCCCCAATTAAGTCGGAGTGATATTTTAAATTTCAAAACAATACA
>CAZIMW010000032.1:0-20187 GCA_964540425.1 uncultured Flavobacterium sp. | reverse complement strand
TAAAAGCTGAATTCAACTCATAAACGCAACTTTTTGATTAAATAATAATTTGTCCATTACAAATATAGGGTTTTGATAATTAAATCGTTTTCTAGGTCTTGAATTCAGTTTTAACACGATTTCTTTTATACGTTGCTCGGTAATGGAACTAAAGCTGGAGCCTTTAGAAAAATATTGTCTTACCAAACCGTTTAAGTTTTCATTAGAACCTCGCTCCCAAGAGTGATACGGTCTTGCAAAATAGTAGTCAATATATAAAGATTCTGCGACTTCTTTATGACCTGCAAATTCCTTTCCGTTATCGGCAGTTATTGTATGTAAATACGGAATCCACTCTTCTAGCAATTCGATTATGGCTTGTGTTACAAAACCGCTTCTTTAGAAGTTACTTTCTTCATTTTCAACATTCCACTGGCTCTATCATTTATGGTAAGAATGGCATCTTGGTGATTTTTACCGATGATTAAATCTACTTCAAGATCTCCAAATCTTTTTCGATTCTCTACCACTTCTGGACGCTTCTCTATGCCTATTCGCCCCACTATAATACCTCTAGTATCCTTCTTGTTTCCTCGTTTTCTGTATTTTCTCCCTTGTCTTCTTAAATGAGTATGCAGATTTCTTTTTTGCTTTTTATCTTCCCATATATGTTGATAAATTCTCTCGTGTGATACCCAAGGTAATCCATTGTTTTTGCAATAACCAACCACTTGTTCTGGGCTGTAGTCTTCTTTGATTAGTTCTTCAACTTTGTCCTTTATTGCTTGGGTAAATTTTAAATTCTTTTTTTTGAATCGATGCCTTTCCCTGCATTTCATATCTGCTAAATGGTGCTTGTATTCTCCATTGCGCTTGTCGTTATTTCGATTAATCTCTCTGTATATTGAACTCTTACTCTTGCCTATGCAATTGGCTATTTCTTGCTTGCTCAGGGCAAACTCACACTTTTTTGTGTATGCTGATATCCAGATAGTTGTGTTTTTTGATTTTTCTAACTGTTAGATTTTTAAAAAAGATAACGTGCTGAAAATGAAATGTTACACTTTTTAAAAATAAAAGTATGAGTTTGCCCTGCTTGCTTGCTGTAGCCTTGAGATAACATTGTTGAAATGGTGTACCTTTGTTCCTTGGTTATTTGTCGCATAATGTAACTTTTTAAGAGGAGCCACAAAATACGATAAGAACCTTTCGGAAAGAAAGAGGAACTTATACGTTCCTTTTTCTTCTGAAAAAAATATCAAATTGTAACTCCTGAAAAGTTGCATTTATTACTTGAATTTAAGAAGTTTAGCTATAAAGGTAGTAAAATATCTTGATAAATTTAAAATTGATAATTAGCCCCTGTTAGATTCTATCATTAAATAAAAAAAACTGGAAATGTTGGTTCTCAGTTTTTTTAAAAATATGATTGTGAGTTTATTTCTTATCCTGAACCAATCCCATGTTGTTTAAAATGGTAAATCGTATTCCGTCATAAATAAAGTGTTCCATTTAGTAAAATTAAGCTCCTACTATTGCTGTAGTAGCTTTCTTTATTTTTTTGTAATATTTCTGAAATTATTAATTTGAGAGAATTCTCTTTATTTTTCACAAAGATAACTGATTAATCCAATCGTCTCGCTTCATCAGTCTTCTTTGTTCGAGTATTATTTCTAAGCTTGTAATTTCCGAACTTATATTTAAACCCTATTCTGAATAGTCTAGATTCCGCTTGTGCAAAATAATTAGTGTCTTGATTATAATACCTTGAAGATACAGGAATATTATTGGTGTCAAAAATATCATCAACTCCAATGGTTATACTTGCTCTGTTTTTCCAAATAGATTTTCGGAATGAAATGGAAGTAATAAACTGGTTTTTCATATCTAAGGAGCCTGAAATCATATCAGAAATATAAGTAGCCGTAAGGTCGCTTGTTAACGTACCATCTTTAGATAAAGTAAAACCACTATACATTTCGGCATAAAAACCAAAAGTGTCATTTTTATAGGTTTCTTGTGGACTTGCCAATGCATAAAACTCATTTTCTATATAATAAGTAGAGGTATAAACCGATAAATACCACCAAGAATATATTGGCGAATAATAAGAAATGTCAAAGCTAAAATTAATGTCACTAATAATATTAGCATCTAAATTTTGAGTGCTACTGTTTTCGTTATCCTGAAAAGTTAGTAATGCCAAAGGGTCTTTTTTATAAATATAATACGCCTCAAACGCCCATTTGTTTTTTAAATAATAACTCACCATATATTTATCCTTAATGGTAGGTCCTAAATTTGGATTCCCATTATTAACAATATTATCAGTCACAAAATAGCTAAACGGATTTAAACTTTGGTAACGAGGTCGCTGAATGGTTCTACGATAACTTGCTCCAAAAACATGGTCTTCATCTTTAGAATATAAAGCAGAAACGGAAGGAAATAAATCAAAATAACCTTGATTGTTTATAATTCCCAATGATTTAGAATCTCCTATAACATCGGTGTATTCGCCACGTAAACCTGCATTGATGTTCCATTTTCCAAATTTTTTAGCGTAATTTAAATATGCTGCATAAATAGATTCTGTGTAATCAAATAAGTCTGAATGTTGTTCAATATAAACAGGAATATTGTTTTCAATATCGTAAAAATCCAATCCGCTTTCGGTATTGATGTACGAATATTTTAATCCCGTTTCAAAATCTCCTTCAGCTATAGTTTTTGAAAAATCGGTCTGTCCAGTAAAAATTTTACTGTCTTGTTTGGCATCAGTAGAAAAATTCACATTGTTAATTAATTCTCCTGTTGGTAATCGATAATCGGTGTTTAGTTCCTGAGTTTGTGAATTATCATAAATAATATAATTTACGGCTGTGGTCAATTTTGTACCATCCTCATCTAAATCAACTTTATGTTCTAGATTAAATGAAAGGTTGGTCGCATCATTTTCTAAGAAACTCACAGTTTTAAAAATAGAATCCAATTGTCGTTGCCCATCCATTATCTCCCCATTAACTTTATTATTAAAAGTTTTGTTTGGTGAAACCATAACGGTTGAAGTAAAACTCAAACTATTCTTATCATTTAAAGTAAAATCCAAAATTACATTTCCTTGATGTGCTTGGGAACGGGATACTTTTTCAAAATTAGATTCCCAAATAGATTTTGTAGTGATGTTATCCGAGTTAAAAAACC
This sequence comes from uncultured Flavobacterium sp., assembly GCA_964540425.1. Taxonomy (GTDB): domain Bacteria; phylum Bacteroidota; class Bacteroidia; order Flavobacteriales; family Flavobacteriaceae; genus Marifrigoribacter. Next base: position 17,004 of record CAZIMW010000032.1, on the reverse strand, counting down.
GAATATAATTATCATCTTGTTTAAATTCTTTTCTCGGACTAAAACTATAACTTGCATACATATTCAACCAATCATTCTTATAAAAATGAGCTGTAGAAAAACGATATTTTGAAAATACTGCTTGCTCCCAAGTAGTATTTATATTTCCTTTATAACCAATAGAAACTGCTTTTGAAGTAATAATATTTAGTACCGAAGTAGCTTCAGCCCCATATTTAGCTGAAGGATTATCTATCACTTCAATCGATTTAATATTGGAAGCGTCCATACTTCTTAAAAGAGAAGCTAACTCTGAAGAAGATAAATAAACACGCTTGTCATTTAAATAAATTATTGGGCTGGTTTTTTTTACTTGAATATTATCGCCAATAACTAAAACACCCGGAGTTTTGGTTAATAAATTAAAAGTGTCTCCTGTTGAAAGGGAAGTTTCTTCCACATTAAAAATAAGTTTTCCCGGTTCCCTTTTTATAGTAGGAGCTTTTGCGGAGATGACGGTTTCATCTAATTCTTCAACGTTTTTATTTAGTGTGATTTTTATGTTTTCTGAATTAGAAGCATTTATAGTTTTTGAAACAGTTGTAAACCCAACCATCGAGAACTTTATATAATAATCTTGTTCTTTTAAATTTGAAATCGAAAAACTCCCATCATCATCGCTAACCGCACCACTTAAGGCTTGCGAACCTGATTTTTCAAACACTAAAACAGTAACTAACGAAATAGGTTGACTGTCGGAGTCAACAATATGCCCCTGAATTATAGCATCTTGCGAAAACAGCACTAGGGGAAATATAAAAAGAAGTAACAAAAATCTTTTCCTCATATAAAATGTAGGTATTTTCCTAATACCTTCAAATATTGGGGTTATAATTAATAACTGTTGGTTTTTTCACGGGGTTTATGAATTAAAATTAATATTAAAAAAAAATTAATTAAAAAATTAAAAAAATTATTGTTTTTTATCCTGTTTATTTACATTTATTCGATGAAATGCAAGGTTTTTTCAGAGTATTTCTTCTATTACTATTTCAATAAATTATTTATAAAGTGAATTATTTCAAACTCTGTTGTTTCTTTCCTTTTATTCTATATTTGCAAATTGAACCTATTGTATGAAAAACATTCGTAATTTTTGCATCATTGCTCATATTGATCATGGTAAAAGTACCTTAGCAGATCGCCTTTTAGACGCTACAGGATCGGTAACTGCACGTGAACAACAAAATCAGTTATTAGATACTATGGATTTGGAGCGTGAACGTGGTATCACTATAAAAAGTCACGCCATCCAAATGGAATACGAATACAAAGGAGAACAATATGTATTGAACCTCATCGACACTCCTGGACACGTAGATTTTTCTTATGAAGTTTCTCGTTCTATCGCTGCTTGCGAAGGAGCTTTATTGATTGTAGATGCTGCTCAAAGCATTCAAGCACAAACTATTTCTAATCTTTATTTAGCTTTAGAAAATGATTTAGAAATTATTCCTGTTTTAAATAAAATTGATCTTCCTTCCGCAAACCCTGAAGTAGTATCAGACGATATCGTTGGTTTATTGGGTTGTAAATTAGAAGAAATTATTCCAGCAAGTGCAAAAACCGGAGTTGGAATTGAAGAAATATTACATGCAATTATCGATCGCATTCCTCCTCCAACAGGAAGTGTGGATGAACCTTTACAAGCCTTAATTTTCGATTCAGTTTACAATCCATTTCGTGGTGTTGAAACGTATTTTAAAATATTAAATGGTGAAATAAGAAAAGGGCAGCATATTAAATTTATGGCAACTGGTAAAGATTATTTTGCCGATGAAGTAGGTTCCTTAAAATTAAAACAAGAGCCTAGAAAAAGTGTAAAAGCGGGGGATGTTGGTTATTTAATTACTGGAATTAAAGAAGCTAAAGAGGTTAAAGTGGGCGATACGATTACCGATTTTAAAAACCCTACCAAGAATATTGTTGATGGTTTTGAAGATGTAAAACCAATGGTTTTTGCTGGGATTTACCCAATTGATAATGATGATTTTGAAGAGCTTAGAAACTCTATGGAAAAGCTTCAATTAAACGATGCTTCTTTGGTGTTTCAGCCAGAAAGTTCTGCGGCTTTAGGCTTCGGTTTTCGTTGTGGGTTCTTAGGAATGTTGCATTTAGAGATTATTCAAGAACGATTAGAACGTGAGTTTGATATGTCGGTAATTACAACTGTTCCAAACGTATCCTATCACGCTTATACCAATAAACATCCCGATAAGATTTTGTTGGTAAACAACCCAACCGATTTGCCAGAACCTTCAAGTTTAAATCGAGTTGAAGAACCTTATATTAAAGCAACTATCATTACAAAATCTGATTTTGTAGGGCCTGTAATGTCTTTATGTATTAATAAACGTGGACAAATTACAAACCAAACTTATTTGACTCCAGAAAGAGTAGAATTATCGTTTGATATGCCTTTAGCTGAAATAGTTTTCGATTTTTACGATCGCTTAAAAACGGTTTCAAAAGGATATGCTTCTTTTGATTATCATCCTATTGGAATGCGTGTTTCTAAATTGGTAAAGGTAGATGTATTATTAAACGGAAAAGAAGTAGATGCATTATCTGCACTTCTTCATAAGGATAACGCTTATGATATTGGGAAAAAGATGTGTGAAAAATTACGCCAACTAATCCCAAGGCAACAGTTTGATATTCCAATACAAGCTGCAATTGGAGCTAAAATAATCTCTCGAGAAACTGTAAAAGCATTGCGTAAAGATGTAACTGCAAAATGTTATGGTGGAGATATTTCTCGTAAACGTAAACTACTAGAAAAACAGAAAAAAGGTAAAAAACGAATGCGTCAAGTAGGGAATGTAGAAATTCCTCAAGAAGCATTTATGGCTGTTTTGAAATTGAATGATTAATTATAAAGTAACAGCACGATTTAGAGGAACTTACTCACTAAATTATTCCACAAAAAAAGCAGCTAAAAAAGAGTGCTTACCTATTATATAATGAGTTTCTAAAACTCTACTCGCCGTGCAGCCAAGTTTTTTTAGAAAGTAATTGTTCTTCCGTTTCTTCGTGATTTTCATCAGGAATACAACAATCCACAGGACAAACAGCAGCACATTGAGGCTCATCATGAAATCCTTTACACTCTGTACATTTATCGGTTACGATAAAATAAAACTCATCGGATATGGGTTCATTTTCTACATTAGCATCAGCTTCTTTGCCATTTGGTAAAGTAACCATCCCTTTTAAGGCTGTTTCGTCTGATAATGACCATTCTTGATCTGGTTCATAAATAGCATTATTTGGGCATTCAGCAACACAAGCATCACAGTTTATACATTCATCTGTTATAATTATTGCCATGGATTTATTGTTTTAAATATAGAGCCGCAAAAATACAATTTTTCTTAAAATATCTAACTAAGTTAAAAACTGGTTTTACCAGTTATATGTGTTTTTTTTGACTTTCAGAGTAATTGTAGTCAAATCAGTACTTTTAATTTGTTCTAACCTTTAATTTAGAACGGGATTGGTTTTATGTGCTTAATAGGCTAATAAACATCTAAATTATTCGATAAATTCTTACATTTGTAAAGTAAACATTACTCTCTCATGATTAAAACAGATATAATTATTATAGGTGCTGGTCCTGTTGGATTATTCACCGTCTTTGAAGCAGGATTATTAAAATTACGTTGTCATTTAATTGATGCGTTACCAATTATTGGGGGTCAATTAGCAGAAATTTATCCTAAAAAACCAATATATGATATTCCTGGATACCCTACTGTATTGGCAGGAGATTTAATAAAAAACTTAGAAGAACAAATAGCTCCATTTGAGCCAACATATACTTTAGGAGATAGGGCTGAGACAATTAAAAAAATGGACGATGGCACTTTTATTGTAACAACAAAAAAAGGAATACAACATCACGCTCCTGTAGTTGCTATTGCTGGAGGTTTGGGGTCTTTTGAACCTAGGAAACCACCAATACCTAATTTGGCAGACTATGAGGATAAAGGTGTTGAGTATATTATTAGAGAACCTAACCTTTATAAAGACAAAAACATTGTAATTGCTGGAGGAGGAGATTCGGCCCTAGATTGGTCTATTTTTTTAACAGATGTTGCCAAAAAAGTTACCTTAGTACACAGAAGAACTGAATTTCGAGGAGCCTTAGACTCTGTAGAAAAAGTAAGTGAATTGGTAAAAAAAGGAAAAATAATTTTAAGAACAGAATCTGAAGTAAAACAAATTCACGGTGAAGAAAAAGTAGAGTATTTAACAATAAAGCATAAAACTGAAGGTGAAGAAAAGGTTAAGGCAGATCATTTTATTCCTTTATTTGGCTTATCTCCAAAATTAGGACCAATAGGAGACTGGGGCTTAGAGATTAAAAAAAATGCTATTGTAGTAGATAATGCTACTGATTATAGTACTAATATTCCTGGTGTTTTTGCTATTGGAGACGTTAATACTTACTTAGGTAAATTAAAACTAATATTATGCGGTTTTCATGAAGCAACGATCATGGTGCAATCTGCTTATAAAATTATAAAACCAAATACGAAGTCTATTTTTAAATATACTACAGTTTCTGGTGTAACTGGGTTTGATGGTGTTAAAAAAGAACCTGTAAAACCTGTAATTAAAAAAATATAATAGTCCACCGTAATATAAATGGAAGAAAATACAATTAAAGTTACCATTATTGATCGTGAAGGAGTTTCTCACAAATTAGACGCTCCAACAGATATGAATATGAATATCATGGAGCTGGTTAGATCTTATGAACTTGTTCCGGAAGGAACTATTGGCATTTGTGGCGGGATGGCAATGTGCGCTTCTTGCCAATGTTATATCAAAACTACCAACCTGTCATTGCCAGAAATGAGTGAAGAAGAAGAAGATATGTTAGATCAAGCTTTTTTTGTTGAAGATAATAGTAGGTTAGGTTGTCAAATCTATTTAAAAAATGAACTGGACGGTTTAACACTAGAGTTAGCTCCAGATTCTGGAGTAACTGAGTAATATATTATGTCAAATCAAAGTATTATCACCCACAAGTAGCCCCAGCCTCTTCCAAACCAGTAATATAAATATCGTAATTAGTACCGGTATCTTCTCCGTTTACAGAAGCGTTCCCGTTGGAATCTCTGCATACTTCAAAAGAGGTTGTTTGAGGAGAGTTACAAGAGGTACAAGTAACAGAATCATCTTCTTTACAAGAAAATAAACTTCCAACAATAAATAGAGTAATAAATAGCTGTTTCAAATGGATTGACTTTATTTTTAATAACGCAAATTTAATTTTAATGTTATGATTTTGAAAGGGTTTTTACCTATTCCTTTTAAAAATAAGCCTTTTATATACCTAAAAAGTTCATTAATTTATAAAAACGCCAAAATCCAAAAATGGTTTTTATATATTTAGAAAAAATTAATCACTAATTATTTTTAATGGACTACAAGTTTATTGTTGTTTTAATTGGGTTTTCTATTGTTGCCATTGCAGGTAATCAGATAGCTAAGGTTTTTCAGAAATTAAAATTTCCTTTAATTACAGGTTTAATTATTACTGGAATTATTGCGGGTTCTTCTATTTTAAAATTTATTCCTGCCAAAACGCTACCCGAACTTAATTTTTTAAATGATATTGCCCTTGCAATTATTGCATTTTCTGCAGGTTCTGAATTGTATTTAAAAGAGCTAAGAAGTAGAATGAATAGCATTAAATGGATGACTATTGGGCAGCTTGTTATCACCTTTTCGTTAAGCGCTGTTGTTATTTATTATGCTGCGGATTACATTCCATTTATGGCAGATTTATCTTCTAATATAAAGATAATTATTGCGGTATTATTTGGAGTAATATTTGTAGCCCGTTCTCCTTCTTCTGCCATAGCAGTAATTAACGAATTACGTGCCAATGGTCCTTTTACAAAAACATCTATGGGTGTTACAGTAATAAAAGACGTGTTGGTAATTGTAATTTTTGCCATCTGTTTTGCAATTGCCAAAGCAGTTATTAATGGCGAGGAATTAGGTTTTACATTCTTACTATTTTTATTGGTTGAACTGGTTCTTTCCTTTGGGTTAGGTATTCTGCTCGGAAAAATATTACAAGCTCCTTTATCTATGAAATTTAGAAGTAGCGTAAAGGGAATGTTCATTATTGTTTTGGGTTATGGAGCTTATGTTTTTGCAGATTTTGTAAAAAACAACACCGAAAGTTTCTTTAATCACGAAATTATTTTAGAGCCTTTACTTATATGTATTATCGCTAGTTTTTATGTAACCAATTATACCAAAAACAGGATTGAGTTTATAGAATTACTTGAAAAAATAAGCCCAACCATCTATATTATTTTCTTTACTCTAACAGGTGCTTCCTTATCGCTTCAAACTCTTGTTGAGGTATTTTGGATTGCTTTAGCATTATTTGTTTTGCGTTTAATCACGATGGTTTTAGGTGGGATTTTTGGAGTAGTTGCCGCAAAAGACGACAAAAAATATATGTTTATTTCGTGGATGCCTTATGTAACTCAAGCTGGAGTAGCATTGGGATTAACAACGATTATTGCTGCCGAATTTCCAGGTTGGGGTTATCAATTTCAGACTGTAATTATTGCAATTATTGTGATTAATCAACTTATTGGCCCCCTTCTTTTTAAATATGCAATTAACTTAGTTGGAGAAAGTCATTTAAAACATAAATTACCTGATTTTGACGGAATAAGAGATGCTGTTATTTTTGGACTAGAAAGTCAATCTATTGCTTTGGCTGGATCATTAAAAAGTCATGGGTGGAACCCCACTATAATAGCAGTTTCTGAAGGAGAAGTTGAAAACAATAACGAATTTGATGTAATTACAATTCCAGAAATATCATTAAAAGCGATTGAAAACCTTCATTTAGAAAAAGCAGAAGCGATTGTTTGCTTAATGTCTGATAAAGAAAATTACGCCATTTCAGAATTGGTTTATGAACACGTTGGCACCAAAGATATTATTGTTCGTTATAATGGATCTCGTCATTTCTTAGAAAAATTCAATGAATTAGGTGTTCGTATTATGGATCCTTCATCAGCTATGATTAATCTACTAGATCATTTTGTGCGTTCTCCAAATGCCACTTCTATCCTACTTGGTTTAGATGCTTCGCAAGATTCGATTGATGTGGAAATAAGAAACAAAGATATTCATGGAATGACTTTAAGAGATTTACGTTTTCCAACCGATGTTATTGTGCTTTCGGTAGTACGAAAAGAACAGGTAATAATTTCGCACGGATATACTAGATTACGTCTGGGCGATATTGTAACTTTGGTGGGTACAGTTCAGAGTTTAGAAAATGTACGTTTTAAACTAGAATCTTAATAAAATCACAAGATTTTGCCCTTATTCTTCCAATTAATTATCTTTGCAAAATATGAAGTTATACCCTATTGAAGCGGGAAATTTTAAACTTGATGGAGGTGCTATGTTTGGTGTAGTTCCGAAGTCACTTTGGTCTCGTACAAATCCTACAGATTCTAACAACATGATTGATATCGCAGCGCGTTGCTTATTAATCGAAAACGGTGACAGGCTCACACTAATAGATACTGGAATGGGCAATAAGCAGTCCGATAAATTCTTTGGTTATTACTTTCCTTGGGGAGATTATACCTTGGAAAATTCTTTAAAAAAACACGGATTTCATAAAGGCGATATTACCGATATTTTTTTAACTCATTTACATTTTGATCATTGTGGTGGAGCCGTTCAATGGAATGACAAACGAACTGGCTACCAACCCACCTTCAAAAATGCAACCTATTGGTCCAACGAACGTCATTGGAATTGGGCTACAAAACCCAACCGAAGAGAAAAAGCTTCTTCTCTTTCTGAAAACATTTTACCAATACAAGAAAGTGGTCAACTTAAATTTGTAGGAGATCCCGAAACTTGCTTTTCGGAACAAAATGAATTGGATTTCGGAATATTTTTCGCAGATGGACACACCGAGAAACAAATGATTCCGCATATAGATTACAAAGGAAAAAAGATTGTGTTTATGGCAGATTTATTGCCAACTGCTGGACATTTACCACTTCCTTTTGTAATGGGATACGATACCAGACCTTTATTAACCATGCCAGAAAAAGAGAAATTTTTGAATATGGCAGCCGATCATAATTACTATTTATTTTTAGAGCATGACGCTCACAACCCGATTATAACCGTAAAACACACCGAAAAAGGGGTTCGCCTCAACGAGCGTTTTACTATTGATGAATTATTTAATTAAAATGAAAATGAAAATTTTAAAACCCTTATTTTTTGCAACAGCTTCCGCTTTAATTTTAGCAAGCTGTGGTGGTGTAGCACCCCTAATTTCTACTCCTATTGAAAACATAGACAACCAACCTTTAAAAATTAGCGACATTAGCGATGAACAATTAAAATCTTGGAGTTATACAGATTTAGTTTCAGATACCGTTCCTGGAATGAGTGTTAATAAAGCTTATGCTGAATTAATCCCAACGCTGGGTGAAGGGATCAAAGTAATTGTAGCCGTTATTGATAGCGGTGTTGATATTGAGCACGAAGATCTTAAAAATGTAATTTGGACAAACCAAAAAGAAACGCCAAACAACGGAATTGATGATGATAAAAATGGATATATCGATGATATTCACGGTTGGAATTTCTTAGGTGATATTGTTGGTGAAAATCTTGAGTTTACTCGTATTGTAAGACGATATGATGCTCAGTTTAGTGGTAAAGACGCTTCAGAAATAAGTGAAGCTGACAAAGAAAATTTCGCTTTATATCAAAAAGCAAAAGCGGAACAAGATAAAAAGTTTGCAGATGCTACTAGTAACAAAGAACGATACTCTCAAATGTTGGCCTCTGTGACAGAAGCTCATAATGTTATTTCAGAGAAACTAGGTAAAGAAGATTATACCTCAGAAGATTTAGCAGCAATTAGTAATCCCACAGAAACCGAGCAACAATATATTGGAGTTTTAACACAAATGATGGCTTTCGATAGTTCTATTCCAAATTTAATGGAGAAATTTAATGGAGGAATTAATTATTTCAGTGGACAGTTAGATAACCACTTCAATACTACTACCGATTTTAGAGGAGTTTTAGGAGATGATCCTTATGACATTACAGATGCTTACTACGGAAACAACGATGTAGATGGTCCAACCCTAGACAAAGAAGATGTAATGCACGGTACTCACGTGGCAGGTAGTATTGCTGCACAAAGAGGAAACGGAATTGGAATGGACGGAGTTGCTAACAACGTAGCTATTATGGTAATTAGAGCAGTGCCCGATGGCGATGAATATGATAAAGATGTTGCCTTAGCGATTCGTTATGCAGTAGATAACGGAGCAAAAGTGATTAATACTAGCTTCGGAAAAGCATATTCTCAAAATCCTGAATGGGTTTGGGATGCTATTAAATACGCGGGGAAACATGATGTATTAATTGTAAATGCTGCTGGAAACGACGGTATCGATTTAGATGTAACTCAAAGTTTTCCAAACGACACAAAAGTTTCTAATGTAGAAATTAGTGATAACTTTATTACGATTGGCGCATTAAATAACAAATACGGAAGCGAATTGGTTGCTACCTTTTCAAACTACGGAACAACGAGTGTAGATGTGTTTTCTCCAGGGGTTAAAATTTGGTCAACAACACCATTAGACACCTATAAGTTTTTACAGGGAACCTCTATGGCTTCTCCAAATGTTGCTGGTGTTGCTGCAATGATTCGTTCTTATTTTCCAAAGCTTTCAGCAAGTCAAGTAAAGCATATATTAATGGATAGTGGGTTATCTTCAAACTCCCCAGTAATTTTAGGCGGAGAAGCTTCTAATGTAAAACCTTTTAACACCATTTCTACTTCAGGGAAAATGGTGAATTTATACAATGCCTTAATTATGGCAAGTAAAATGTAAATAAATACTGAAATAAATTCAGCACAAGTTATGAAGTTAGTGATAAACAGCCTTTTCGTACTTTTTGTTTTTGTTGCTTCGGCACAAAACAACACGAGTTATTGGCAACAAAAAGTAGATTATAAGATGGATATCGATATGAATGTCGAAACCCATCAATACAAAGGAAGTCAAGAACTAACTTACACAAACAACTCGCCCGATACCTTGTATCGGGTGTTTTACCATTTGTACTTTAATGCTTTTCAGCCAGGAAGTGAAATGGACATACGATCTTTAACTATAAAAGATCCGGACCGAAGAGTAGAAGATCGAATTTCGAAACTTTCTCCTTCAGAAATTGGATATATAAAGCCGTCAAAACTTACTCAAGACGGTAAAAATTTAAATTATGAAGTGGTAGGTACTATTTTAGAAGTGGACTTAAACACTCCTATTTTACCAAATACTTCAACCGTGTTTAAAATGAATTGGGATGCGCAAGTACCTGTTCAAATTAGACGTTCTGGTCGTGATAATGCCGAAGGAATTGCTTATTCAATGGCGCAATGGTACCCAAAAATGGCAGAATACGATTTTCAAGGATGGCATGCAGATCCATATATAGCTCGTGAATTTCACGGGGTTTGGGGAGATTTTGATGTGACCATAAAATTAGACGAAAACTATATAGTTGGTGGCACAGGATACCTTCAAAATGGAGATGAAGAAGGTTTGGGTAAAAAATCAAAACGTAAAACCAGAACCTGGCATTTTAACGCCCCAAATGTTCATGATTTTACTTGGGCAGCAGACAACGAATACATTCACGATACGTACGAAGGACCTAACGGAGTTACCTTAAATTTCTACTATAAAAACAATCCAGATATTATTGAAAACTGGAAAAAACTTCAACCAAAAACAGCCGAATTACTAGCGTATTTTAATAAACATATTGGCAAATATCCATATAAACAATACTCGGTAATACAGGGCGGCGACGGCGGTATGGAATACGCAATGTGTACTTTAATTACTGGAAACCGTAAATTAGGAAGTTTAATTGGAGTTACCGCTCATGAATTGGCACATACTTGGTTTCAGTTTTTGCTAGCAACCAATGAAAGCAAACACGAATGGATGGACGAAGGGTTTGCTTCTTACATTTCACATTTAGCGATGAACGAAGTTATGAATAAAAATAACGAAAACCCTTTTGAAGGTTCTTACCGCAACTATACCTATTTAGCCAAAAGCGGAAATGAACAACCGTTGTCAACGCATGCAGATCGTTATACTTTAAATCAAAGTTATGGGATTGCTGCTTATAGCAAAGGAGAAGTGTTTTTAGCACAATTAAGTTATGTAATTGGTAAAGAAAATTTGGAGGAAACCTTAAAACGCTATTTTAAAGAATGGGCTTTTAAACATCCAACTCCAAACGATTTTATTCGGGTTGCTGAAAAGGTTTCGGGAGCAGAATTAGACTGGTATTTAACCGATTGGACACAAACTACCAACACGATAGATTATAGCATTAAAGGAGAAATAATTGAAGAGAACAAAACAAAAATTTCCTTAGAACGAATTGGATTAATGCCAATGCCAATTGAGGTTGGTGTTGTATATGAAGATGATTCAAAAGAACTATTTTACATTCCGTTACAAATGATGCGGATGAACAAACCAAACCCGTATCCTAAAAACAAATGGACGGTATTAAAAGATTGGGCTTGGGCAATGCCGACTTACGAATTTGAGATAGATAACGGTAAGAAGGTAAAAAGTGTTTCTATTGATCCGTTTCGATTAATGGCAGATATTAACTTAGAAAACAATAGCTTTATTGTAGAATAATTGACCTAAAATAAAATTCTGAATACAAATAAAACTGCTTATTAATAGCGGTTTTATTTGTTTAAAAAGGCTGTGAAATTACCTTCATATAATCTAGGAGGAACTTTTAAATTAAGCTTCTCTTGTTGTATAACATCTTCCCAAATTAATTGAACACCCAAACCTTTATTCATATCATACGAGTCGTAGCGTGAAGTTATCAATGCGTAAATGTAATTTTTATCAAGAGGTGCATCTCTATAGAACTTTAAAACAGCTCCAATTATAAAGAAAAAGTTTTCATTACAATCTGCAGTGATACTATGGCAATAAAAAACAGGAGGCGATTGATCTTTATAATTAACCAAATGGTCTATTGTAATATCATTTTCCATGAGCTCTTGGTTTTTTATTTGTTGGTATGCTTCTATACTTAATGGAAAATACAAACTATGACCAGCATAATTTCCTTGCTCATCTACCACTAATAAATTAAGCTCGGGCAACAACCTTATAGCTTCTCTAATCACAGATTTTGAAATTGATTTAAAAGAATCTTTTTGTGCTAATGTGTACCTAATAATATTATTGATGTCTTTTTCAGTTTCTATTGGGCGAATTTTTTTACTAATGACATCGAGACTTTCTTTTATCCAATTTATTTCTGGAAGTGTATTAGATAATAGAGAAAGCGAGTATTTTCTTAGATTAAAATCATAATACGTTGGTATAGTAACTGGAGCATTTAAATTTCGGATAACTTGATACGGAATAAAAGTAATGTCAACCATTTCCTCTTCCTTATCTGGTTTTAAAAGTGTTTGATTTTTTTCCCAACGTAAAATTGTACGAACATCTACGTCAAATTTTGAAGCTAAATCGGTTTGAGATAATTCACTAAGCTCTCTATAATCTATTAGAAGCTCCCCAATAGAAGTGTATTTTTTCATGCTTGGTACGGTTAGTTGGTATAAAATTAACACTTTTTTATCACAACTGGACATTGCATGTCATATACCACACTAATTTCTCACAATACTTTTGTACAAAATTAAAAGATATGATACGTAAAAATTTACTCTTATTAGAATATATGGTAATTAAACGAATTGAAAAAGACACTGTTAGGTTAGATGCTATACGAACAATCAATAAACTTTTATATGAAGCTAATATGGATTTAAATAAAATTTTAAAAGAAAACAAAATAGCCTTACTAAAAGACTTAGTAGCTATTAAAGGAAAACCTCTAAACTATGCTGAAACCGAATTAATTGAAGAAATTTTTAATAGTAACGAAAAAATATAATGTATAAAATAACAGAATTAATGATACAGACAAAGCTCCTACTGCTAGAATATACTACCGTAAATGATACTACTGCCCAGAATCATTGGAAGTTAGCTGCCATAAGAAGCATTAGAAATTTACTACTTCACTTAGATTTAAATGCCGAAGCGGTTCCTGTTAATAATGCAAGAAGTTTACAAAACCTTTTAAGCTCTCTAAAAGGAGAAGATTTAAATGCTGAAGAAAACAAATTAGTTGAAGAATTAGTAACTATTTAAATAAACGAATATGAAGGTGAATTATAGATTAGAAATAGAATATCAAGTTTTTGAAAAAGAAGGAAATACTTTTTTTAAAACCAAAAATTATGTGTTTAATTCTGAAAACGCTATACAGAACCGTAAAAATACTATTAATAAATATACAAGTTTTCGACACATTTTTGAATTGGCCCACAAAACTACTAACCATATAAAATTATCGGTAACCGAAGTGATAAATAAAACCGAAACTGGATTTAAAATACCATTTCTAAATATTTATTATTCTACCAAAGAATTTACTTCAAAAAACACTGGAACTGTTTTGTTTGGAGGGTATTTAAATGAGTTTAACGAACGTCTTCTGGAGTTAGAACAAGAACGCAAACTCTATGAAAAACTTAAAATAAACGGACTTAAAACCGAAGTATTTGAAGATTATAAAGGACACACTTATAAAGTAATTAAGAACAGTCCTTTTACGGAAGAGGATTTTTGTATGCTTAAGAATAATTTTGGAGCCAAAAATTTTATTGTTGCTTGATTTTAATTGTGTTAAAGTTTTCCCTACGACATGCAATGTCATATAACACATAAAACATCCAATGTACATTTGTACTATAATTGTTTATAAATTGATTTTTTAGTTAGTACGGTAGGTCTAGTTAACCTACTTAATATCCCCAATTTTTGAGTGAACGGACGTGTAAAAACGTTCGTTTTTTTTATGCTTTGTTTTTAAAAATTTCGTTTTAATATTTCATATTTTTACAAAAAATAAATCCATCATGAAAAAAATTATTGCTATTATAGTTCTTGCCTTATTTGTAAGTACACTTTCGGCTCAAAAAATGTCCCCTTACAAAATTTATAATGCAAAAGGGAAGCAAGTTTCATATAAAAAAATGATGAAAACCCTTGCTAAAAAAGACATCGTGCTTTTTGGAGAACTTCATAACAACGCAATCGCACATTGGTTACAATATGAGGTTACTAACGAGCTTCATAAATCCAGAAAACTAATTTTAGGTGCCGAAATGATGGAGGCAGATAATCAAGATGAACTTAACAGCTATTTAAAAGGAGATATTGATGCAAAAAAACTAGACACCATTGCTCGGCTCTGGCCAAACTACAAAACCGATTATGCACCATTAATTAATTTTGCAAAAGACAATAGCCTTCCGTTTATAGCAACCAATATTCCAAGACGTTTTGCAAGCGGCGTATATAAAACTGGTTGGGCTGCATTAGAAGAATTATCTGATGAAGAAAAAACATGGGTTGCTCCTTTACCAATTCCTTTTGATGCGGAATTACCAACTTATAAAGAAATTTTAGAAATGATGGGCGAACACGGTTCTCCAGAATTAGTAATGGCACAAGCTTCAAAAGATGCTACGATGGCGTATTTTATTTTGAAGAATTACACCTCTGGAAGTTTATTTATACATTATAACGGTGCTTTTCATTCCGATAAATACGAAGGGATTTTATGGTACTTAAAACAGGATCAACCTAATTTAAACTACGGAACTATCTCTACCGTTTCACAAGAAGATATAAATAATCTTGAAGAAGAAAACTTAGGAAAAGCAGATTTTATTATTGTAGTAGATAGTAATATGACAGATACTTATTAAAAAGGACACAAGACTGCTTTGATAAACGATTCAAGACTTGTTTGTGGTTAAATTATTGTCTGTTACTAAAATCAAATCTTAAGTCTTTTATCTTAACGTCTTAAGTCTTCTATTTTCTTACATTTACCAATATGAATTTTAGTTTTCCTAAATCTGAAAAACTTAAAAGCAGAAAAACGATCGAACTTCTTTTTTCTGAAGGTAAATCGTTTTCAAAATTTCCAGTAAAAGTCTTTTTTATTCCTGTTGAAAATGCTGATAATACCCAAGCAGGCTTTGCTGTCCCGAAACGTAATTTTAAAAGTGCCGTAGATCGTAATCGCATTAAAAGACAAATGCGAGAAGCCTACCGACTTCAGAAACATTTGTTAAAAAACGACAATGGTCTAAAGTTTGCAATCTTCTTTTTATATATTGGTAAGGAAAAATTGTCCTATTTAAAAATTGAAACCGCAATGGAGTCCTTAATAAAAAAGATTTAATATGAAAAGATTTGTAATTTTATTGGTATTCGGAATTTTATTAGGTTGTAATGAAGGGAGCGATAATCCATCAAAAATGAAGTTATCTAATTCAAATTATTCAGAAAGAGAGATGGCTCCACCACCTCCTTCAGTAGAAACTTACGAGCTAGAAGAAACTATTATTGAAAGTGCAGAATATGATGAGGATGGTAACTCACCATCTCCAGTTGTTCAAGAACAAAAAATAATTAAAACAGCAAATCTTAAATTCGAAACTAACGATGTTGCCACAACGCATCAAAAAATAATTAATTTAGTTAGAAAACACAAAGGGTTGGTGCAAAACGATAATTCTGGAAAAGATTATGGTCGGGAATATATTAGAATGACACTCCGGGTTCCTTCAGAAAAGTTTCAAACTATTTTAGCGAAAATCTCTGAAGGAGTAGGTTTTTTTGATCAAAAACAAATTACCCAAAAAGATGTTACCGAAGAATTTGTAGATATCAACGCTCGTTTAAAAGCAAAACATAAACTTGAAAACAGGTATTTAGAATTGCTTCAAAAAGCAAGAAATGTAAAAGAAATGTTGGAAATAGAGCGCAATATTTCTATCATTAGGGAAGAAATTGAAGCTAAAGAAGGGCGATTAAAATTCCTTCAAAATAAAGTATCACTAAGCACATTTTATATAGAATTTTATAAAACTTCCGAAGTAAAAAGTGAAACAGTTTCCTATGGTCAAAAAATTACAAATGCCTTAAAAGGAGGTTGGAATGGAATTTCGGTTTTCTTCCTTGGAGTTTTATATATTTGGCCATTTATTATCATATTAGTCGTTATTATCTTTTTAGTTAAAAGATATATTAGAAGAAGAAAAGCAGCTAAATAAGTTATCGGTTTCTACTTTTAAAGAACAAATACGAGGGAAAAATTAACCGTCTAATCAGGCAATACATTCTGAAATTAATTAATCACATTTATGAAAAATAAAATATTAATTCCAATCCTAGCTTTAGGAATCTTATTTACTACTGTAAGTTTTAAAAGTGATTTTTTCGAAATTGCTAAACAAATAGAAATATTCACTACGCTTTTTAAAGAATTAAATATGAATTATGTAGATGAAACTACACCTTCAGATTTAATGGATAAGGCGATAAAAGGAATGTTAGCAGACCTTGATCCATATACTGTTTATTGGAACGAACAAGAGGTGGAAGATGCACGTATTAATAATTCTGGGATGTACACGGGTATTGGTGCTTTAGTTAGAAATAAGAATAGTAAAATGGTAATTATCGAGCCTTTTAAAGATTTTCCTGCAGACAAAGCAGGACTAAAAGCAGGCGATCAAATATTAAAAATTGGCGATGTTGCTCTTTCAGATTTTGAAGGTGATGCTTCAGAACTACTAAAAGGTGCTTCAGATTCTGAAGTAAAACTCACCTATTTACGTCAAGGAAAAACAGAAACAACAACACTTACTCGTGGTGCGATTGATGTTCATGCGGTTCCGTTTTACAAATTGATAAATGATAATGTTGGATATAT
>CAZIMW010000031.1:0-20582 GCA_964540425.1 uncultured Flavobacterium sp. | reverse complement strand
TTTGAGCGATCTTATTATTATAATCAAGCTTCCATAAAAATTGAAACTAACCATCTTTCTGTTGAAGAAATTGCTGAAAATATCCAACAGAAACTATCCTTCTAAACGAGCAAAGTAATTTCCTTTTTCAAAAACGACTGAAACGTT
Source organism: uncultured Flavobacterium sp. (assembly GCA_964540425.1). Taxonomy (GTDB): domain Bacteria; phylum Bacteroidota; class Bacteroidia; order Flavobacteriales; family Flavobacteriaceae; genus Marifrigoribacter. The sequence goes on along the minus strand of CAZIMW010000031.1, from coordinate 20,435 downwards.
TTCGTTAATTGAAGTAGATAAAGAAATACCCTTGAAATCTGCTTTTACTGGATATTTTTTATGATTCCGATCTACTAAAACCGCCGTATTAAATTGTTTTAACGGAACTTCTAAAAAATGTTTGATTCCATATATTAGTGTAGTTCCAGAATGTAATACATCGTCAACCAATACTAAGGGTTTGTTTTTGTATTCTTCAGTATCTAATGAAGTAGTAATAAGATTTGTAGGTTTCTTTTTATCAATAAAAACTTTACATAATTTTACTTTAATTGGAGAAATATTTTCCAAAGCAGTTTTAATTTTTTTTGCAAACAGATATCCGTTTTCTACTATTCCAGCAATTATCACTTCTTTTTCAGAAACATTATTTTCATAAATCTGATATGCAATACGCTTTGTTTTATGGTCTATTTGTTTTTTGTTAAGTATAATGTTTTCTAGCTGAGTCATAAAAATAGAAATTTTTTCAAAGATAGTAAATGACAGTTTAATCTTCGGATCCAGATTCAGTAAAATCTTCTAAATCTCTACGGTCTTTTTTACTGGGTCTTCCAGTGCCTTTTTTACGGTAATAATCTTTTGCATATTTTAAAAGTTCAGTATTCTCAAAAGCTTCTTTGGGAGTGGTATCTTTTCGATACATATCCACTAATTTTGCTCCAACTCTATTTGGAGGGATATCCAAAACTTCTAAGGTATAATGTATCTGGTCTTTTCGAACCTCAATTAAATCACCAGGATATACATCGCGTGATGGTTTTATAGGCGTTTTCTTAATTTTAATAGCTCCTTTTTTACAAGCCTTAGTAGCGATACTTCTTGTTTTAAAATAGCGAACACACCATAAATATTTATCTATTCTCATTTCCCTAAATCTACGTTAATGTAATATGTAAAAATAGTATAAAATCGTATCTTGCACACTTCAAAAATAAATTATGAATAAATTAAAATATTTTATCCCCCTTATTGCATTAAGTTTCGCGATTTTTTATTCTTGTAATAATGATGATGATGTAGTTGATGGCTTTATTCCTGCTCGAGATAGAGGGGAAGAAGCAATTGTTGATCAAGAATTAATTGAAGAATATTTAGAAACACATTTTTATAATTATGAGGATTTTGAAAACCCTCCATTAGGTTTTAATTTTCAAATTGTTTTTGATACGATAGCAGATGATAACTCTGATAAGATTCCGTTGATAAATCAGGTTTTGTCAAAATTTGTTGATGATATTGTTGATACAGATGTTACCTATAAATTTTATTATTTAAATGTAATTCAAGGTGAAGGAGACCCTACTGATATTGCAGATATTACTTCTTTAACTTACGAAGGTAGGTACCTAGATAATAGCGAGTTATTTGATTCGGCTGTGACTCCAATTAGTTTTGATATTACTCAAGTAGTTAGAGGTTTTCACGCTTGATTAATTGAATTTAATGGTTCAACAGGATTTGAAGAAAATCCAGATGGAACTATTGCTTTTGAAAACTATGGAGTTGGTGCAGTGTTTATACCTTCAGGATTAGGTTATTATGTAGCCCCTCCGCCAGGTAGTGCTATTCCTTTATACGCAAAGCTAATATTTACATTTCAATTGTACACTATAGAGAGAGGTGATCAAGATAACGATGGGATTTTATCTTATTTAGAAGATTTAAATGAAAACGGGTATGTTGGTGATGATGATACTGATGCAAATGGAAATGCAAATTATATTGACGCTGATGATGATGGCGATCAAAGATTAACCAAAGATGAAATTGAGTTAAATAATTATACCATTAACCCGGGTGATGAGGATCCAAATTTTGTAGATGATGAAGTAGAAATGTATAGAGAGATAAATGAAGAAACAGGAGAAATTACAATATACACAGTTATTTTTACAGATTCCAATAGCGATGGTATTCCAGATTATTTAGATAGCGAGATATAAGAATTGACCAATACTGTAATCATATAAAAAATGCCTCGAATTTCGAGGCATTTTTTATTAAAATAAATGAGTACTAACTATTTTCTAGCAATAACTTTTAAAGAAGCCTTAACAATAGCATTGGCATTTAAACCGTATTTTTCCATTAATTGCTCTGGAGTTCCAGATTCACCAAAAGTATCTTGAGTAGCCACAAATTCTTGTGCTGTTGGGTTGTTGTTTGCTAAAACTCTAGCGACGCTTTCTCCTAACCCACCTAAAATATTATGTTCTTCGGCAGTTACAATGCATTTGGTTTTGGCGACACTTTTTAAAATAGCATCATTATCCAAAGGTTTTATGGTATGAATATTAATTACTTCAGCAGAAATACCTTGCTCGTTTAAAGTTTCGGCAGCTTGCAATGCTTCCCAAACTAAATGCCCTGTAGCTACAATTGTAACATCAGTACCTTCTTGTAATTGTATTGCTTTTCCTATTTCAAACGTTTGATTTTCATCTGTGAAATTTGCCACTTTTGGTCTTCCAAAACGCAAATAAACAGGGCCTTCAAAGTCTGCAATTGCTAAAGTTGCAGCTTTGGTTTGATTGTAGTCACAAGTGTTAATTACAGTCATTCCTGGTAACATTTTCATTAAACCAATGTCCTCTAATATTTGATGTGTTGCTCCATCTTCACCCAAAGTAAGTCCTGCGTGAGAAGCACATATTTTTACATTTTTATTGCTGTATGCAACCGATTGACGGATTTGATCATAAACCCTTCCGGTAGAAAAATTCGCGAAAGTTCCAGTAAACGGAATCTTTCCGCCAATAGTCATTCCAGCAGCAATACAAATCATATTTGCTTCAGCTATTCCTATTTGAAAAAACCGTTCAGGATGGTTCTTTTTAAAATCATCCATTTTTAACGAACCTATTAAATCTGCGCAAAGTGCCACAACATTTTCATTGGTTTTTCCTAATTCTGTAAGTCCCGCTCCAAAACCCGAACGTGTATCTTTTTTACCTGTGTCTATATATTTTTTCATAACATGCCCGTGAAAACGAGTATCTTTTTACAACTCCTGTAAAAACAGCAGTCTTGTTAATTTGTTTAATAATCTCCTAAAGTTTCAGGGTTTTGTGCCAAAGCATTTTCTAATTGCTCATCATTTGGGGCTTTACCATGCCAAGCATTGGTGTGCATCATAAAATCGACACCATTACCCATAACCGAATGTAGTAAAACACAAATAGGTATTCCTTTTCCTGTTTTTTCTTTAGCAGTTTTCATCCCAGATAAAATTGCATCAATATCGTTTCCTTTTTCAATATCAATTACTTCCCAATCAAATGCTTCAAATTTTGCTCTTACATTTCCTAAAGGAAGTACAGCATCTGTAGAACCGTCAATTTGCTGTTTATTATAATCTATAGTAACAATTAGGTTGTCAATATTATTTCCAGCAGCGTACATAATCGCTTCCCAATTCTGACCTTCTTGTAATTCGCCATCGCCACAAAGTGTATAGATTAAATGAGAGTCGCCATTTAGTTTCTTAGTTTGAGCTGCACCAATGGAAGCTGAAATTCCTTGACCTAAAGATCCCGAGGCAATTCTAATTCCTGGCAAACCTTCGTGAGTTGTAGGATGACCTTGCAATCGTGTGTTTAATAATCTAAAAGTGTTTAATTCATTTACAGTAAAATAACCTGATCGTGCCAAAACACTGTAAAATACGGGCGAAATATGTCCGTTGGATAAAAAGAATAAATCTTCATCTTTTCCATCCATTTTAAACGAATCGTTTCGATCCATAATTTCTTGGTAAAGAGCAACTAAAAATTCGGTACAACCCAAAGAACCTCCTGGGTGACCTGAATTTACTTTGTGTACTTGACGCAGAATATCTCTTCGTACTTGTACTACTAAATCGTTAAGGTATTTTTTATCTGGCATATTGATGTTTTTCAATTGCAAAAATAACTTTTTGAAAAGGCTAAACAAAACTGAAATCAAACAGTTATTAACGATTTCCGACTTTTAGTTAACAGAATTGAATATTTTTCCATTAAATTAAATTATAGCATACGGTTCTTCATAATAAAACAACAAATCAGTTTATCTTTGCTGATTCTGATTAACAAGAAAAATAAATTTTACGAATGCAATTTAATTTAAAAGCAACCGATACCAATTCTCAAGCAAGAGCTGGAACTATAAAAACAGATCACGGAATTATTGAAACGCCTATTTTTATGCCTGTGGGAACTATTGGTACAGTAAAAGGAGTTCATCAAAGAGAGTTGAAGGAAGATATTAATCCAGATATTATTCTCGGAAATACCTACCATTTATACCTTCGACCGCATACTTCTATTTTGGAAAAAGCTGGAGGTATTCATAAATTCATGAATTGGGATCGAAATATTTTAACAGACAGTGGCGGTTATCAAGTATATTCGCTTTCTGCAAATCGTAAAATAAAAGAAGAAGGAGTAAAGTTTAAATCACATATTGATGGAAGTTATCATTTTTTTACTCCCGAAAAGGTAATGGAAATTCAGCGAACCATTGGAGCCGATATCATCATGGCTTTTGATGAATGTACACCATACCCTTGCGATTATCAATATGCAAAACGTTCAATGCATATGACGCATCGTTGGTTGGATCGTTGTATCAATCATTTAGAAAAAACGCCCTTAAAATACGATTATGAACAAACCTTTTTTCCGATAGTACAAGGGAGCACGTATAAAGATTTGCGAAAACAATCTGCAGAATATATCGCTTCAGTAGGAGCAGAAGGAAATGCTATTGGAGGCTTATCTGTTGGTGAACCTGCCGAAGAATTATACGAAATGACGGCGATTGTTACTGAAATCCTTCCGAAGGAAAAACCCCGGTATTTAATGGGAGTTGGTACACCTATTAATATACTCGAAAATATCGCTTTAGGTGTTGATATGTTCGATTGCGTAATGCCAACAAGAAATGGTAGAAATGGAATGCTTTTTACTGCTCACGGCTCCATTAATATTAAAAATAAAAAATGGGAAGACGATTTTTCAGAAATCGACTCGATGAATATTACTTGGGTAGATACCGAATATAGCAAAGCATATTTACGTCATCTTTTTACTGTTAATGAGATGTTAGGGAGGCAAATAGCTACAATTCATAACCTCGGATTTTATTTGTGGTTGGTTCGTGAGGCGAGAAAGCATATCTTAGCCGGAGACTTTGCTGCTTGGAAAAAAATGATGGTTCAACAAATGGATAAAAGGTTATAAAACAATGTTGAGTATTTTAGATAGATATATTTTAAAACGATACTTAGGTACATTTATCTTAATGCTTCTGCTTTTTGTTCCTATTGGAATTATTATCAATCTTTCAGAAAAAATTGATAAGATGCTGGCAAATGAAGTCCCTTTTATTGAAATTGCCGAGTATTATTTGTATTTCACCATTTATTTTGCGAACCTTTTATTTCCGTTATTTTTATTTTTATCGGTGATTTGGTTTACTTCAAAATTGGCAAATAACACAGAAATTATTGCATTTTTAAGTAGTGGAGTTTCATATTATCGTTTTTTACGACCCTATATAATTGGAGCAACAATTGTTTTTTGTGGGGCATTAGTAATGGGTATGTATTTAGCTCCATTTGCAAATAAAGGCTTTAATGAATTTACTTATAAATATCTAAAAAACGGAAGAAAAGCTCAAACTCAATCCAATGTTTATCGACAAATTAACGATAACGACTTTATTTATGTAAGCTATTTTAATGTTTCTGAAAAATCTGGGAACAATTTTACTCTAGAACATTTTAATGGAAATAAATTAGAATATAAAATAAAAGCCGATCGAATAGTTTTTAATGAAAAAGATTCGACTTATTCACTTTATGAATATTTTAAAAGAAAAATTGGTGAAAATGAAGATATTTTAATTTCACATAAAAAATTAGATACCACTTTTAGTTTTGATTTAGAAGATTTAACACCCGTTGAATATATTGCAGAAACCTTGAATATAATCGAGTTAAATAGTTTTATTGAAAGAGAGAAAAAACGAGGATCAAGCTATATTAATAGGTATGAAGTAGTCCGAAATAAACGTTGGAGTTTACCTATTTCTGCTTATATATTAACCATTATTGCTGTTGCAGTATCTTCGAAGAAACGTCGTGGTGGTATGGGAATAAACCTTGCCATAGGTATAGGTATAGGTATGATTTTTATTTTCTTCGACAAAATTTTTGGCACTATGGCAGAGCAAAGCGATTTTTCACCATTTGTTGCCACTTGGTTTCCTAATTTTGTATTTGCTATATTAGCAATATACTTACTTCGTAATGCGAAACGATAAGCTTTTTAATTACCTACATCTACATTTTATTGTCTTTATTTGGGGTTTTACGGCAGTTTTGGGTGCACTAATCTCTATTGATGTAATACCATTAGTTTGGCATCGAATGTTTTTGGGAGCAATATTTGTATTGCTGTACATACTTTTTAAAAAAGATAAATTAAAAGTATCTTTAAAAGATTTACTAAAATTTGCTTTTGTTGGTTTTTTAATTGCGTTACATTGGTTTTTATTTTTTTATGCAATAAAAGTTTCAAATGTTTCGATCACTTTAGCAATGATGTCAACGGGAGCATTTTTCGCATCGCTTTTAGAACCAATTTTCTTCCGAAGAAAAATTGTTAAGTATGAAGTAGTATTCGGATTAATAGTTATCATAGGACTCTACATTATATTTAAAATTGAATCTGAATATATTTCGGGAATATTATTGGCTTTATTAGCGTCATTTTTAGGAGCGTTATTCGCTATCTTAAACGGAATTTTAGTAAAAACCCATAATGCTTCAATAATTACTTTTTACGAATTGCTGTTTGGTGTTTTGTGCATTTCAGTTTACGTATTATTTACAGGAGGTTTTAGTTTGGAGTTTTTTATTCTTTCAACAAACGATTGGATATATTTATTAATATTAGCTTTGGTTTGTACAGCTTATGCTTTTATAGCTTCAATTCACGTTATGAAATGGATAAGTCCTTATACGGTAATGCTAACTACAAATATGGAACCTGTTTACGGAATTATTTTAGCAGTACTGATTCTAGGAGATAAAGAATATATGAGTCCAACCTTCTACTTAGGTGCTGTTATTATTCTAATTACAGTTATAGTTAACGGAATAATAAAAACTAGTAAAAAAGAATAAGTATTTAAAAACAATATCCATTATATTTGTCAAAATTATTCAAATTAATAAAACAGATACTATGGAATATCTTGACTTTGAATTGCCCATTAAAGAATTGAACGAACAGTTCGAAAAAGCCTGTAAAATTGGAGAGGAGAGCGATATTGATGTAACAAATACTTGCGCTCAAATTAAGAAAAAGCTAGATAATACTATAAAAGATATCTATAAAAATTTAACTCCTTGGCAACGTGTTCAATTATCCAGACACCCTAATAGACCCTACACTTTAGACTATATTAATGCTATATGTGGAGATACTTTTTTAGAACTTCATGGCGATCGTAATTTTAAAGACGATAAAGCAATGATTGGCGGTTTAGGGAAAATTGGTGATCAAACTTTTATGTTTATAGGACAGCAAAAAGGGTACAATACTAAAACGCGTCAATACCGTAATTTTGGAATGTCCAACCCTGAGGGGTATCGTAAAGCTTTGCGTTTAATGAAATCTGCCGAAAAATTTGGAATTCCAGTGGTATCATTTATTGATACGCCAGGAGCCTACCCAGGATTGGAAGCAGAAGAACGTGGACAAGGAGAAGCAATTGCTAGAAATATTATTGAAATGACCCGTCTTAAAGTTCCGATTATTGTTGTTATTATTGGTGAAGGAGCCAGTGGAGGCGCTTTAGGAATTGGAGTAGGAGATAAAGTTCTAATGCTCGAAAACACTTGGTATTCGGTAATTTCACCCGAAAGTTGCTCTTCTATATTATGGAGAAGTTGGGAGTTTAAAGAGCAAGCTGCTGAAGCTTTGAAACTTACGGCAACCGATATGAAAAAACAAAAACTAATCGATTTAATTGTAAAAGAACCCTTAGGAGGAGCACATCATAATAGAGAGGAAATTTTTAAAATAGTTACAAAGGCAATTGAAAAAGAATATAAAGGATTAAAGAACTTATCCCCAAAAGATTTAGTGAAAAATAGAATGAAAAAATATTCAGAAATGGGTGTCTTTAGTTCCTAGTTTCAACAATAACAATCCTTTAAAAAAAACTGAAATTTCTATTTCAGTTTTTTTTTATGGTTATTAACAATTATTTTGACTTATTAACAGTTAAATTGTTGATGAATGGTTAACTTCGAGAACACTTTTTATAAAGCTTAACAAAGCAAATTTATTTACATTCGCCTAATGGAAAAACTAAAACCTCAAACTTCTTACGTCACAAAAAATCCACCTGTTATTTCTTTAGAAAAAGGAAAAATACCGCCTCAAGCACTTGATTTAGAGGTTGTTGTTTTGGGAGCGATGATGATTGATAAGCGTGGAGTAGATGAGGTTATAGATATTTTACATTCTGAAGTCTTCTATAAAAAAGAACACCAACAAATTTTTGAAGCCATTCATAATCTGTTTAAAGAAGGGCTTCCTATCGACTTATTAACCGTTTCAGCACGATTAAAAAAAGAAAAATTATTAGATGCAATTGGAGGTGATTTTTTTCTAATTCAACTAACTCAAAAAGTGTCTTCTTCGGCACATATTGAGTTTCATGCGAGGATTATAATTCAAAAGTATATTCAACGAAGTTTAATAAAAATTTCAAATGAAATTATTGAAGATTCTTACGATGAAACTACCGATGTTTTTGATCTTTTAGATACCGCAGAATCAAAATTATATGAGATTACTCAAGGTAATATTAAAAAATCGACTATCAGTGCTCAAGATTTAGTAATTGAAGCAAAGAAAAAAATTGAAGAAATTGCCAATAAAGAAGGAATGTCTGGTGTACCATCGGGGTTTACAAAACTAGATAATCTTACTTCGGGTTGGCAACCAAGTGATTTAATAATTATTGCTGCACGTCCAGGGATGGGAAAAACAGCATTTGCACTTTCTATGGCTCGTAATGTTGCGGTTCAACATAATATTCCAGTAGCATTTTTCTCTTTAGAGATGTCATCATTACAGTTAATTACTCGTTTAATTTCTTCTGAAACAAGCTTAAGTTCGGAAAAATTAAGAACAGGAAACCTCGAAAAACACGAATGGGAGCAGTTAAATGTAAAGGTGAAAGCACTTGAAAAAGCACCTTTATTTATTGATGATACACCATCACTTTCTATTTTTGATTTACGTGCGAAAGCTAGAAGATTAGCCTCACAACACAAAATTAAATTAATTGTAGTAGATTATCTTCAGTTAATGACAGCTGGGGGAAATAAAAGTGGAGGAAATCGTGAACAAGAAATTTCTACCATTTCAAGAAACTTAAAAGCATTGGCAAAAGAGTTGAATATTCCAGTAATTGCATTATCGCAACTTTCTCGTGCGGTTGAAACTCGTGGAGGTACTAAGCGTCCATTGCTTTCAGATTTACGTGAATCTGGAGCGATTGAACAAGATGCAGATATTGTTTCTTTTATTTACCGTCCAGAATATTATAAAATTGACGAATGGGATGATGATGAGCATAGCCCAACAGAAGGTCAGGGAGAATTTATTGTTGCTAAGCATCGTAATGGTGGTTTGGATGAAATTAGATTAAAATTTGTTGGACATTTAGGTAAGTTTGAAGATTTGGATGATTTTGGTTTTGGTACCGGTAATGAATTCCATTCCCGTATGAATGCAGCTGCAAACGACGATACAAATAAACCTAATCCATTTGCGACACCAAATGAAGCCTTCGGAAGTTCTATGAACGACCTTCCTTCCGAGGATGAAAATGATGTTCCGTTTTAATTCTAATGAAGAAATTGTAAAATCAATTTTCTGAAATAATTGTTAAATATAAAGTTTTCATACTTCGAAGCTATTTTGACTTAAAATTTGTTGGTATCTTAGCCCTATGAGGCGATTTATTATTTTATTAGTTATTTTATTTTTCAGTATTCCAGTTTGGGCATCTTATATTTTAATTCCTATGGATGTAGATTCTCAAAAAGAACATTTGAAAGCCTACGGAATAACCTATTGGATACTTGAAAAGCAACTAAAAGTTAAGTGGCTTTTAAACTATCGAGGCGGGTCTTTTTTAATTCCAGATTCCGAAGAAATAAGAAAAGAATGTCAGATCCGTGGGGTTTCTTTCGAGGTGATTTCAAATTCAAAAGCCGAAGAAATTTTAACGTTAATTAGCAGTCCTTCACAGAATATGGAAGCAGTCGTTTTAGAGAAAGCTCCAAAAATTGCAGTCTATTCACCTAAAGGGAATCAGCCCTGGGACGATGCCGTAACAATGGTTCTCGCTTATGCAGAAATTCCTTACACCGTTATTTACGATGAGGAAGTATTGAGCGACCATTTACTAATGTACGATTGGTTACACCTACATCACGAAGATTTTACAGGACAATACGGTAAGTTTTATAGAGCTTATCGTGCAGCACCGTGGTATATAAAAAACAAAAAGGATGCCGAGGCAATGGCTACAAAATTAGGCTATCTAAAAGTTTCAGAACTCAAACGAGATGTAGCTTTAAAAATTAGAGATTACGTAGTTGGTGGCGGGTTTATGTTTGCTATGTGCAGTGCAACCGATAGTTTTGATATTGCACTTTCAGTAGAAGGAGTTGATATTTGTGAAGCAATGTTTGATGGGGATCCTAGCGATTCAGGATACCAAAGTAAAATAGATTATTCCAAAACATTTGCTTTTAAAGATTTTGTTTTAGAACGTAGTCCTATGGTATATGAGTTTTCTTCGATAGATATGACTTCAAAGCGTAAAATTAATAAAAAAACAGACTATTTTACATTGATGGATTTTTCGGCTAAATGGGATCCGATACCAACGATGCTAGTTCAAAATCACACTTCTTTAGTAAAAGGATTTATGGGGCAAACTACTTCGTATGCAAGAGAACAAGTTAAAGCTAATGTTTTGGTAATGGGCGAGCAAAAATCTAATGGTGAAGCTCGGTATATTCATGGAATTAAAGGAAAAGGTTTCTTTACTTTTTACGGCGGTCACGATCCAGAAGATTACCAACATCGTGTTGGAGACGCAAAAACCGAATTAGAATTACACCCAAACTCACCAGGTTATCGACTAATTTTAAATAACGTATTGTTTCCTGCTGCTAAAAAGAAAAAGCAGAAAACATAAATCACCATTATTTTTAATCACATTTCTAAATAAAAAAAGAGGCTCAAGAGCCTCTTTTTAATTATAATTTAATATTTATTATTTAACAATTTCTACCAATTCTAATTCGAAAATTAAATCGCTGTTTGGTGGGATTACATTAGGGATTCCTCTTTCGCCATACGCTAAGTGTGCAGGAATTAAAAGGGTTGCTTTATCTCCAACACTCATCATTAATAAGCCTTCTCTAAATCCAGCAATTAACTGCGCACTTTTACTATAATCTGAAGGCATTGGTGCATAGCCGCCACCATCGGATCTTCTTTGATCCCAAGTATTAAACTTTTTTGCAACTTCTTCAATGTTTGAATCAAATAAAGAACCATTGGTTAAATAACCAGCATAGTTCATTTTTATTTTTGAACCTTCAACTGGTTTAACTCCATCACCTTTTTCGGTAAATACAATTTTTAATCCTGAAGGAGTTTCTTCAGCTGTTTCTAAAGCTTTTTCTAACCTTAAAGCATTTTCTGAAGCAACTTTTAATATTGAAGCTTGTTTTTCTTCAATTTTATTTTCGGCAATTGCCATTTCTTCACTAAAGGAATTCAAGTTAATTTTTCCTTTTCGGATAATATTTAGTTCATTAATTATTACAGGACTAACAGGCTTGTTGCCTTGTTTATTAACTTCAACCAATCCTAATGAATCAACAATTTCTTGACCCAAAACAATTTCGCCGAAAACGGTGTGTCTGTTGTTTAACTGTGGTGTTGGTTTTAGGGTAATAAAAAACTGACTTCCATTCGTACCAGGACCTGCATTAGCCATTGCCAATATACCTTTTCTATCCATTTTTAATTCTGGTAAAAATTCGTCTGAAAATTTATAACCGGGACTTCCTGAACCTGTTCCTAACGGGTCTCCACCTTGAATCATAAAATCTTTAATAATTCGGTGAAAGGTAAGACCGTTGTAATATTTTTTTCCTTTGTAAATGGAATCGACCAATTCGTTATTTCCTTCAGCTAAATCTACAAAATTTGCAACGGTAAGCGGTGTTTTTTCATTGTAAAGTTTAGCAACAAAAACTCCTTTGTTGGTTTTAAATTCTGCGTATAATCCATCTTCCAAATCTGGATAATCATTTTGACATGATACAAATCCAAGTGAAAGAATTAATAATAAAAATGATAATTTCTTCATAATTTTAGTTGTTTTCAGTTTGTTTAATAGTAATTAATGTAATAGTGCATGCTATTGGGATATTCGATCCTAATTTATTTTCAATTCCGTAGTAACCATAGGCGTTAAAAGAGGGGAATAGAAACGTTACAGTTTCGCCTTCTTTCATTAATTTAACTCCGTCCCTAATTCCTGGGATTAAGTCTTGATTGGTTTGATCTACGATGTAATTTTGTAATCCAGTTTCTTCTTCAGTTAATATTTTAGTGCCATCTAAATGATTTACATGATATCGAAAAGTAATATGGTCTCCAAATTTTGGTGTGGGCGAAGGTAAACTAATTTTTTTATTATAATAATACCAATACCCTTCCTCTGAAGTTTCGTAGGATTGTATGTTTTTTGAACTTAAATATTGTTTTATTTTTTTTTTCTCTTCTTTAAATATAGCTTTATTACGTTCAACAGATTTAGCGAAAAAAGTACCTGAATTATGCTGCACAGGCTTTCTAGCTTCTGGACTTTTACAGGCAGAAAAAACAACTATAAAAGTAAATAGTATTAAAAAACTACGATTCATTTAAAGCATATTTATAGTCGGGCAATAAACTAATAAAATTAGTAACGGTTTCGTTGAGCGACGTAAGGCTTCTACCTCCTGCTGCATTAATATGACCGCCACCGTTAAAGTGATTTCTTGAAAAATCATTCACCGAAAATGAGCCTTTACTTCTCAAGGAAATCTTTACGATATCTTCTTTTTTATTTTCAATAAAGATTGCCGCAAAAACAACTCCCGTCATTGATAAAGCGTAATTTACAAAACCTTCGGTATCTCCTTTTTTAAAATTATTATCATTCAACTCCTCTTGCGAAATAGTAATATATGCCGTTTTATATTCTGGAAGCATCACCATATTATTTAATGCAACTCCCAATAACTTAAGTCGATCAGGGCTATTGGTATCGTACACATTTTGATGAATCGATGAGTTTTTTGCTCCCGCTTCAATTAAATTTGCAATCACTCTGTGGGTTGTTGCTGTGGTTGCAGGATATCTAAATGATCCTGTATCGGTCATAATACCAACATATAACTGTGTTGCAATTTCTTTATTTAAAAAGTTAATTCCGTTTAAATATTCCATAAAATGAAACACCATTTCGGAAGTAGAACACATTGCAACATCACTATAAGTAACTACTGCATAATCGTCAGGTTGCTGATGATGGTCTATTAAAATAAAATCGGCAGTTGCCTTTTCTAAATATTCTTCTAAATCGCCAGTACGATGAAGCGCATTAAAGTCTAATGTGAAAATTAAATCAGCTTCGTTTATGACTGAAATAGTTTGTTGCGAATCTTGTTCAAGGTTTGTAATTTTTGAAGCTTCTGGAATCCATTTTAAAAAAACAGGAAAATCATTAGGCATTACCGTTGTAACTTGATGTCCTAATTGTCTTAGGAAATTTGAAAGTCCCAAACAAGAGCCAATAGCATCGCCGTCAGGGTTTTTATGACCAACAACTACAATTTTTTTAACCGTATTTAGCAGCTTTTTTGCTACTGAAATTTCTTCCGAATTCATAGACTGCGAATATACAATTTATTAGCATTTACCTACTAATTTTGGTTACTTTTGAACTATTAAAACGTAATTAAAATGAAATATATTTTACTAGTCGCATCCCTAATAATTTTTACTTCCTGCAAAGATGAGGTTTCTAAAAAGCCTTCCGAAGCAAAACAATCTGAAACTTCAATTAAAGAAAGTATTGATTTTACAATGGTTTTTGCAAGTTGTAGTGATCAAAGAATGGAGCAACCTCTTTGGAAACCTATTATTGAAACAAAACCAGACGTGTTTGTTTGGGGAGGTGATAATATTTATGCCGACACCGATGATATGTTGAAAATGAAAGCAGACTATGACAGTGTCTGGGCACAACCAGATTATCAAAAATTGGCTTCCATTACAAAAATAACGGGAACTTGGGACGATCACGATTATGGTAAAAATGATGCAGGGAAGGAGTGGCACGCAAAAAAAGAAGCACAACAAGAGTTTTTAGATTTTTTAAAGGTTTCTGAAAACGATATTCGTAGAACTAGGGAAGGGGTTTATTCTGCTGAAATATTTACCACCAAAAATGGAAGCGTTAAATTAATTATGTTAGATACCCGTTCTTTTAGGGATTCTTTACTAAAAAGTTCTGATGAAGGAAGACGATACAGTCATTGGCCAGCAGATCATGTGGGAACCGTTTTAGGCGAAACACAATGGGAGTGGTTAGAAAATGAATTGGACGATGATAGCACAACTTTTACGGTAATTGTAAGTAGTATTCAGTTTGTAGCAAACGAGCATTATTGGGAAAAATGGGGCTATTTTCCTGATGAACTAGAAAGATTAAGCCAACTAATTATCAATGCAAAGGCGAATAATATTTTTATTCTAAGTGGCGATCGACATTTAGCTGAGTTTTCTAAGAAAGAATTGGAAGGATTGGATTATCCATTAATAGATTTTACGGCAAGCGGAATGACAAAAGTATATCCAGATACTCCTGAAGATATCAACAGATACAGAATAGGCAATCAAGTTAAAAAACTAAATTTTGGTGTGATTAAATTCGATTTTAAAAACGAGAAAGTGATTATGGAAATCAGGGGAGAAGATAATGTGGTTTATGATACTCTTGAACAGAAATATTAAAATTTTATCGATGAAAAGGTGTTTTTTGTTTTGTTAATTTTCCCTTTGTTTATTGAAAAGGAAATAAAAAGTGGGATAGTATTAATCGTTAATATCAATAGTTTTTCTTGATTCAACAAGCTCTTTTACTTTTTGAATTGTAAACGGAACCATCTCTTTAGCAATAATATATGCCAAATAATATTTTCTAGTTTTTTTACTAGAAAGCAATAAAGAGCTAATTAACGCCTCACCTGTTTGAAAATTTAAACCAGAAAAAGCTTCTTTTACCGAGCTAGAAATGGAATTTGAATTGTTAAAAGACTTGGTGATTTTTACAATAGGATTTTCTTTTAAGCTATCCTCTTGTTCTACAATAATCAGTTTTAGCTTTTGCCTTTCTCGTTGCAAATCTTCATAAGAAAAAATACCGTATTGTTTTTTTACTTTAGTCATTGTTTTCTTCTGTTAATTCTTTTTCTGCAGCAAAAGCAGCTTGAACAATCTTATCTTTAACTTTTATATCTATTTTGTCTTTCGCAAAAAGTATATATAAAATAAATATAAGGCAATATATTCCGCCTACAATAGCAAATCCTAAAGCGATGTTTTGGTAATGTTGCCCAATTAAATAAGCAAGTGATATACTAAACATAAACAAGATAATAAGTAGGATTAATAGTGATAAAAAGGAGCTTATCAATTTGGCAGTAAGGTTTGCCAATACACTAACCAATCCTAGTTTTATAAGTTGAATTCGATTGTCAATATATTCTTTAACAAAATTTATCATATATTTTAGGCGTTTTTAGTCTTAGATAAATGCTCTTTTGCTTCTGTTTCAATTTCTTTGTATTTAGCAATTAAATCATTTTCCAAAGCTTCGACTTTATGCGAAATAGCGACATATTGTTCTTTAACTTTTCCTTTTACATCATAAAATTTATCTTTAAAATCAGACAATGCTTCATTTTCAAGCCCTTTTATTTTTTCAGAAATATCTTGAAATTTGGACTCTAATTCTTCTTTTAATCCTGAAGTTTTATCAGCTATTTTTTTTCTAGTTTCTTCACCAGATTCGGGAGCTAACAAAATTCCTGCTGCTGCACCAACGATGGCACCAATTACAATTCCTGTAATAAAATTTGATTCGTTTGACATAATATATTAATTATAAGGTATAGTAAAAGTACTATTAAATTTTTAATTATAGTAAAAAAATACTGTTCAAATTGTTATTTTAAATAGGATTGTGTTGCTATTATTATCTAATTCCATATTTTTGCAAAAATTTTTATAAAATGAGAACAGACAGAACGTTTACTATGTTAAAGCCAGACAGTGTTGAGAAAGGAAACATTGGTGCTATACTTGAAAAAATTACAGCTTCAGGCTTCAGAATCGTAGCTTTGAAACTTACACAAATGACAACTGCCGATGCACAAGCTTTTTACGCAGTTCATAACGAACGCCCATTTTACGGGGAATTAGTTGAATACATGACACGTGGACCTATCGTGGCAGCAATTCTTGAAAAAGAAAATGCTGTTGAAGATTTTAGAACTTTAATTGGTGCTACAAATCCTGCTGATGCTGCTGAAGGAACCATCAGAAAATTATATGCTGCATCTATCGGTGAAAATGCTGTTCACGGAAGTGATAGCGACGAGAATGCTGCAATTGAAGGTGCTTTCCATTTTTCTGGAAGAGAAATGTTTTAGAAACACCTTTGTTTAGAAAAAGAAATGCCCTTAAGAAATTAGGGGCATTTTTTTGTTATAAGAATAAAGCTTACGTTTTGAAGATTCTTATTAAATAAGTCTTGAAAATTAGGTGTTTACGATGCTTTATTGCTGAAGTAATCTCTTGATTAAAAGTGCTCTCCATGAGATTGCCACGTTCCAGCGTCACTCGTAATTACTTTTCTTACCGCAATGTCAACTTAGTAATCACTTGCTTGCCTATTTCTTCGTTTAATAAAGAAATGATCTTTGTTTTTCCATAACTTAATTCATCTCGTAAAACGGAAGAACTTAATTGGACATATAAAATTTCTCGATCCAACTTAATAGCTGTAGTATATTTTGAAATTGCATTTCCCATTACTTTATGCCAAGCTTCTTCTGCGGAAACTTTATCCAAGCCTTTTTGAAGTTTATTGGTTTTAATAAAACCTTTTAAAACTTCACTTATCGGACTTTCTTTATGTTCTCTTTTTGCCATGCTTGTGCTGAATTTATTTCAGTATTATGCCGTAAATACGGGTATTTGTTTTATTTAATTAACCACAAAGTTCTTAGAGGTTTTGTTTCTTAAAACTAAGGACACTGAGTTTTTCGATTTTTTTTCGGAATGTATCGATTGTCTGTAGTCGTCATTACAATCGAAACATTTTATAAGTCTGATGAATTTTTTTAATAATATTTTCTGTTCTTTCTGGATGTGTGTCACTTATAAAAAGTTGTCCAAAATCTTCGTTTTTTACCAAGCTTATTATCTGTTCTACCCTAGATTCATCTAGTTTATCAAAAATATCGTCCATTAACAATATTGGATTCACCTTGCTGTGTACTTTAATAAAATCGAATTGTGCTAATTTTAAAGCTATCAAGTATGATTTTTGCTGTCCTTGCGAACCAAATTTTTTAATTGGATGTTCATCAATTTCAAAGGTCAAATCATCTTTATGGATTCCGAAATTAGTGTATTGCGTTAATTTATCCTTTTGTAAATTATCTTCTAAAAGAGGTAGTAGTTCTTTTTCTTGTAATTGACTCTTATAAGAAAGATTTACATTTTCTACCGAGTTACTTATAGATTGGTAGCGTTTCATAAATATAGGCATAAATTCCTTTAAAAACCCAGTACGTTTTTCGAAAATTGTAGTACCTAAATCGTGCAATTGTAAATTGTAAATATCCAAGGTTTCTTGATTGTAAGCTTGATTTACAGCAAAATATTTTAAAAGTGAATTACGTTGAGTTAATACTTTGTTATAATTTAACAAGGTATGAAGATAATCGCTATCTCCTTGTGAAATCACACCGTCAATAAATTTTCTTCGAGTATCGCTTCCTTCAGTAATAAGGTCACGATCGGCAGGCGAAATTATAACTAAAGGCAAAAAACCAATATGATCGCTAAAACGAGGATAGGCTTTTCCGTTTCGTTTAATTATTTTTTTAAGCCCTCTTTTGGTACTGATAATAATTTTCTCTTCCCTTTCAGATTTTTTATAATTACCATCAATTACAAAAAAATCTTCTCCGTGTTTTATGTTTTGCGAGGTAATAGGGTTGAAATAACTTTTTCCGAAGGAAAGATGATAAATAGCATCCAAAACATTCGTCTTTCCAACGCCGTTATTACCTACCAAACAATTAATCTTTGGGTCAAACTGAAAAGAAATCGTTTCAAAGTTTTTATAGTTAAGAAGCGATAAGTTCTCTAAGGTCATAGTGGGTAATGTGTTAGCGTATTTTTATTAAATGAAAAAGCCAATATTTTTCCACTTGCAAATTATTGAAAAATAAGAAATAAATTCGCTTTTATTATCTAATAAAAATTATATTTTTGCACACCTAACAAGATTTACAATGGCAACATATAAGAAAAGAGGAGGAAAGCCTAGAACTCAGGCTGAAAAGATGGATCACATCGAGGATGAAAGTACTACAGCAGAAGTGTTTAGCTCACTTGATGAAGGTGCTTCACATACAGAAGCTTGGATTGCAAAAAACCAAAAAGCAATATTAATATTTGTTGGAGTGATTGCAATTAGTGTATTGGGATATTTAGGATTCCAAAACTTTATTCAAGAACCAAAAGAGGTAAAGGCTACCAACGAAATGTTTCAAGCACAATCGTATTACGAGCAAGCATTAACTGCTACAAGTAAAGATTCGCTTTTTAATTTATCGCTTACAGGTGGTGGTGGAAAGTTCGGTTTTATTGATATTATCGATAATTACGGAGGAACTAATGCTGCAAATATTTCAAAATATTATGCAGGAATTGCCTACTTAAATACCGGTAAATACCAAGAAGCAATCGAATATTTAGATGCTTTTAAAGCAGACGACTTGAATGTTGCTCCGATTGCAAAAGGTGCTATTGGCGATGCTTTTGCACAACTAGATCAGCAAGAGGAAGCTTTAAAGTATTACGAAAAAGCGGCATCAATGAGTAAAAGTGAATTAACTGCTCCTCGTTTTTTATTGAAAGCAGGAATTACAGCATTAAGTTTAGAAAAATCGGATGTAGCTTTAAAATATTTTAAAGCAATTACTGAAAATTATCCTAAATCTCCAGAAGCTACCAAAGCTACTATTTACGAAGGTAAATCGGAGGCAATGAAATAAAAATGGCTTCAAAAAATAACAACTTATCAGTTTACGATAAAACAACAATCCCAAACGCGAAAGACTTTCGGTTTGGGATTGTTGTTTCAGAATGGAATCCTAAAATCACCGAAGGCATGTTTCAAGGTGCTTTTGATGCGATTTTAGATTGTGGCGGAATTAAAGAAAACATTGTCCGTTGGAATGTTCCCGGAAGTTTTGAGTTGGTATATGGTTGTAAAAAAATGCAACAGAGTTTCGATATGTTGGATGCGATTATTGCGATTGGTTCTGTAATTCAAGGAGAAACCAAACATTTCGATTTTGTATGTGAAGCAACTTCACAAGGTATTAAAGACTTAAATGTTCAAAATGATATTCCAGTAATTTTTTGTGTGCTTACCGATAACAACCTTCAGCAAGCTATTGATCGTAGCGGAGGTAAACATGGCAACAAAGGCACGGAAGCTGCTATTGCAGCTGTAAAAATGGCACAGTTACGGAAAGACGCTAAGTTTTAAAATTTAGCGAACTTTATTCATTTTATTTTTCTTTAAACTTAGTGCTACAAAACCGAATTAACTTGCTCTTTTGTTAGCCAACTGATTTTTTGTTTTAATTATTTACCACGTCAATTAGTTCTGTATCCTTATTTCGCAAGTCAAGTCCACCTTCTAAAACCGATTTTAAATTTAACAAATAGAACGACCAACCAAAGGCACAACCAAGGCGAATATTTTCTTTGGAATTATTGTCTAAAGGTATTTCTGTTTGAGTGAGTTTTACAAGAGTTTGATTTCCTTCTTTTGATAATTCGACTAATACTTTACAGTTTCCTGCAAAAGTAAATTCTATACGGTCAATTCCGTTTGCATTAATTATCTTTCCTTCTTCGTAGTGGTTTTGTGCAAACCAGTTCCATTTATATTCGTTTTCAGAAATAATATTTTCTGTG
>CAZIMW010000030.1:0-20747 GCA_964540425.1 uncultured Flavobacterium sp. | reverse complement strand
AAAAATTATTTGCGTAAATATTCAAATCCCACAAGTTTTGTGCTTGATCCCAAAAATCCCACAACTATTGTACTTGATCCCTTTCCATACCAAACGATTTGAAAGTAAAAAAATAAAGGAAACCCCTTATAAATAAAGAGTTTCCTTTGTACTGAAGACGGGACTTGAACCCGTACGGACATTACTGTCCACTGGATTTTAAGTCCAGCGTGTCTACCAATTCCACCACTTCAGCATTGGTATATTTTTCTTCGTCCGGTCACTGAGCATTCACGTGTCGCCATAGCTTTAACGAATGCACAAGTCGAAGTGTTTAGGTCGAAATAACGAATCGAGCAAAAAACGGTTCCGAAACTTCGGTAGAACCCGCTACCTAATTAAAAAATAATTAAGAAGCTGTTTTTCGCAATTTGAGCGAAAAACGGGATTCGAACCCGCGACCTCCACCTTGGCAAGGTGGCGCTCTACCAACTGAGCTATTTTCGCATTAATATGAACATAGCTTTGTTGTCAAAGCGGTTGCAAATTTAAAACTTTTAATATAATAGCAAAGCTTTTTTTAAAATAAAATAAATAAATTTTCAGTTATTTTTTTAGACTACAAATCGTCACTAAACATTCTGTGTATTTCTTCTTTGGCATTGTTGTCAATTTCAGAATAATAGTCTTTGTTTCTGCTAATTCTGTAAGATAAATAAACAAGAAAAAAAACGATTGGTAGAATAAAAGGAAGTGAATACCAAAAGTCGTATTCGTCAATATATTGTAACTCATAATTAATTATCCCTGATAATTGAAATAAAAACATGGTTAACGGAACTAGTATTGCGTATTTCCACCCAACTTGTAGCTGTTAAGTCGTGTTATGTTAAATTATAAATAAGTAAATTCCTTCAGTATTTCTATAATAAATAAAATTTATAATTTTTATTATTGGAATAATTCGAATATAATTTGGAAACATTCCATAATTTACTATATTTGAAGATGGACAAAAATCTATCTACCGAAGCAAAACGGTTTAAAAAAGTAAGAGAGGAACAACGTTATACACAACAATCTTTTGCTGAATTACTTGGAATTGGAGCCAGTACCGTCGATATAGAACGCGGGAAAACAAAAATTCCAGGAAAAGCGGTAATGCAATTGTTTAAAAAATTTCAAATAAATCCTTTATGGTTGTTTGGCGAGAGTTTTGAACAATATGTGGTTTTAGAAGGAACAGAAGTAAGTCCGAAAGTAATAACGCTTAACCAAGATAATACCGATGCCATTGTATTGGTAAACCAGAAAGCAGCGGCAGGTTATCCGCATAATATTCAAGACGTAGATTGGTATCAAACCTTACCCGTTTTTAATTTGCCATTACCTCAGTATCGAAATGCAACTTATAGGGGTTTTCAGGTAGAGGGAGATAGTATGTTGCCCAACATTCGCCCGAATGATTGGGTATTAGGAAGAGCAGTTTCAAATATTTCTGAAGCTTCCGATAATAAAATTTATATTGTGGTTTTACACGATTCTGTTTTGGTAAAAAAACTTCATAAAATTAATGATCCTTCAAAAATTAGATTGATATCTTTAAATGAAGAATATTTGCCTATTGAAGTTAAAGTGAATGATATTCAAGAATTATGGCAAGTAAACAGCAAACTTACTTTTGGTATTGAAGAACATTCTGAGAGCAATTTACTAAAGCAGTTACAACAATCTATGGAAGATTTAAAAGGACAAATAAACCGTATTCAATAAGTAGTTTTTTAGTTGAGAAATGTGAACAAAATTTCGATAAATTCTTTGTGTTATTTACGTTAACCTTTGCGGTTAAAGGATAATGTTGCTATAACAAATTATTTTCAATATAATCCATCACTTTTTCAGTAGCACCTAAATTATCTTGTATATATTTTTCGGTAATAAGTCCAGATTTTTTTCTGAAATCATCATCATTTACCAACTTAAATAAAATAGCAGAACAACCCAAAGCCATTTTTACCGAAAACAATCCTTTTAATTCTTGAAGTTTTTTTGCTTCAGGAAAATTATCAAAATGCTGACCAATCACAATCGGAACACCAAAAGCAGCAGGCTCTAAAATATTATGCAATCCTGTTTTTCCCATAGCACCACCCACATAGGCAATATCAGCAAAACTGTAAATCTTGGTTAAGATTCCTACCGTATCGATTATAAACACTTTATAATCGGCTAAAGTTTTCCCCTCTTTTTCTGAAAACAGAACCGTGTTCTTTTCAATATTCATTTTTAAATCCTCAATTCTTGCAGGTTTTATTTCATGAGGAGCAATAATAAATTTTACTTTATCGGAAGAAGTATTAATGTATTCTAAAAGAATGCTGTCATCCTCTGGCCAAGTACTTCCTAAAACAACACAAATTTTATTTTGTTTAAAATTCGCTATAAAATCTAAGGTGTTATCTTGTTTTAATTGATTGTAAACTCTATCAAAACGTGTGTCGCCACTTACCGAAACATTTTTAATTTTTATAGATTCAAGCAATATTTTGGAAGCTTCCTCTTGCACAAAAAAGTGATCTATATTCTGTAAAGCACTTCGCATAAAACTTCCGTAAGACTTAAAGAAAATCTGATTTTCTCTAAACAACCCCGAAACCAACAGCGTAGGAATATTGTTCTCCTTCAGTTGAAAAAGATAGTTGGGCCAAAACTCATATTTTACAAAAATAGCCAACGAAGGATGAACGAGTTGTATAAATTTCTTAGCATTTTTTGGAGTATCTAAGGGTAAATATACTGTGATATCTCCAACAGAACTATCCTTTTTTACCTCAAATCCTGAAGGTGAAAAAAACGAAACCACTAATTTATTATTTGGGAACATTTTTTTGGTGGCTTCCATAATCGGAAGTCCTTGTTCATATTCTCCCAAGGAAGCACAATGAAACCAAATAGTATTATCTTTCGGTTGTATCTGGCTTTTTAACGTGTTAAAAACAGACTTTCTACCTTTTACAAACAGTTTCATTTTAGGATTAAAAAACTGACTCAACCAGATAAATAGGGAACTTATAGATATAGAAATATTGTATAAAAAGTGCATCTGCTAAAACTGAATTGCAAAAATACGTTTCTTTACTGAATTACATGGTTTGCCATTTCATTTTTGTAATTTTGTAAAACGTTTTAAAAAAAATATTTACCTCCTGACGATTTTCGGAATTAACGGGTAGTAAATACGGAAATAAATTCAGTACAGGTTATGAAAAAAATTCAAATGGTTGACCTTAAAGGTCAATATGCAGCGATAAAAGAAAGAGTAGATTCGTCTATCCTAAATGTAATTGAAACCACTGCTTTTGTAAATGGGCCTGAGGTTCATGCTTTTCAGAAAGAATTAGAAGAATATTTAGGAGTAAAGAATGTGATTCCTTGCGCCAACGGAACAGATGCTTTGCAAATTGCGATGATGGGTCTTGGTTTAAAACCAGGCGATGAAGTGATTACGACAGATTTCACTTTTGCAGCAACGGTAGAAGTAATTGCACTTTTAGGGTTAACGCCAGTTTTGGTAGATGTGGATTCAGTGACTTTTAATATTGATGTAGAAGCTATAAAAAATGCAATCACACCAAATACGAAAGCGATAGTTCCTGTTCATTTATTTGGATTAGCTGCCAATATGGATGAAATTATGGACTTAGCAAACGAACATAATTTATATGTAATTGAAGATAACGCCCAAGGAATTGGCGGATATTATACTTCTAAAGATGGTTCAAAAAAGAAAACAGGAACCATAGGTCACGTTGCTTCCACTTCATTTTTTCCTTCTAAAAACTTAGGATGTTATGGAGATGGTGGAGCGATTTTTACCAATGATGATGATTTAGCGCATATGATTAGAGGAATTGTAAATCACGGAATGTACGAGCGTTACCACCACGATGTAGTGGGCGTAAATTCAAGATTAGATTCTATTCAAGCAGCTGTTTTACGGGCTAAACTTCCAAATTTAGATAGTTATAATAAAGCTAGAAGAACAGCAGCAGCAAAATATACCAAGGCTTTTAAAGATCAAGAAAACATCATCACACCTACTTGTTTCTGTGATGCTTCAGATACAAATAAAGAAAATTGTGATTGTCACGTATATCATCAATATACTTTGAAAATTGTAAATTCAGACAGAGATGCTTTAGCAAAATATTTAAACGAAAACGGAATTCCTTGTGGAGTATATTATCCAATTCCGTTGCATCTTCAGAAAGCATATTTAGACGTTAGATATAAAGAAGAAAACTTTAAAGTAACCAACCAATTAATAAAAGAAGTAATTTCTTTACCAATGCACACTGAGTTGGACAATGAACAAATAGAATTTATTACTTCAACGGTAATTAATTTTGTAAATAAATAGGAATGAGTAAGATTTTGGTTACTGGCGGCTTGGGTTATATAGGTTCTCACACGGTAGTTGAATTACAAAACGCAGGTTTTGAAGTGGTGATTATCGATAATTTATCAAATTCTTCTATGGAAGTAATTGATGGAATTACAAATATTTCAAAGCAAAAACCACTATTTGAAAAATTAGATCTTCGAAATAAATCCGATGTTTCAACTTTCTTTCAGAAGTATCAAGATATCGAAGGAATTATTCATTTTGCAGCAAGTAAAGCAGTAGGAGAAAGTGTTGAGAACCCTTTGTTGTATTATGAAAACAACTTGAATACGCTTATATATTTACTTCAAGAATGCAATAAAAATGAGATTACTAATTTTATTTTTAGTTCTTCTTGTACAGTTTATGGTGAGCCAGATTCATTGCCAATAAATGAAGCTGCTCCTGTTAAAAAAGCGACTTCTCCTTACGGAAATACCAAACAGATTAGTGAAGAAATTATTTTTGATACGTGTTCAGTAAGTAATCTAAAGTCGATTGCATTGCGGTATTTTAATCCTATTGGTGCTCACGAATCCACTGAAATTGGAGAATTACCTTTAGGAGTTCCTCAAAATTTAGTACCTTTTATTACTCAAACTGCTGCGGGATTAAGAGAACAACTTTCGGTTTTTGGTGATGATTATCCAACGCCAGATGGCTCTTGTGTTCGTGATTATATTCATGTGGTAGATTTAGCAAAAGCACATGTGGTAGCACTTCAACGATTACTAAATAGTAAAGGAGCTTCAAGTTTTGAATTCTTTAATATCGGAACAGGAACAGGTAGTTCGGTTTTAGAAGTAGTCCACGCTTTTGAAAAAGTAACCAATCAAAAGCTAAATTATAAAATTGTAGAAAGACGAGCAGGGGATGTGATTTCAGTCTATGCAGATATTAAAAAGGCAAATGAAGAATTGGGCTGGAAATCTGAAAAATCAATGGAAGATTCACTTTTATCTTCTTGGAATTGGGAAAAGAAAGTTAGAAAAATTTAAAGTGTAAGAATTAGTTAGACTTGCTAGGTTTTTATCCTACGATAAATCTTCGGAGGACAGGGAAAACCTAGCAGGTCTTTTTTATAAATTACTCTGGTAAAACTGCTTTTTCAGTAGCAATACTTCTATCAATTTTTCGTAACAACCCTTGTAAAACATTGCCTGGACCTACTTCAACAAAAGTGGTGGCACCATCTGCAATCATTTGTTGCATACTTTGGGTCCACTTTACAGGAGCGGTTAGTTGCGACATTAAATTCTTTTTAATTTCTGAAGGGTCAATAATTGCTGTTGTACTTACATTTTGATAGATTGGACAAATAGGATTTGAAAATAAAGTGTTTTCAATCGCAGCAGCTAATTCTTCTTTTGCAGGCTCCATTAAAGGACTATGAAAAGCACCGCCAACAGGCAAAACCAAAGCTCGTCTAGCACCAGCTTCTTTCATTGCTTCACAAGCTAAATTAATAGCCTCAACTTCGCCTGAAATAACTAATTGTCCAGGGCAGTTATAGTTTGCAGCCACTACAATTCCGGGAGTTTCGGCACATATTTTTTCTACTACATCGTCTGCTAAACTTAATACAGCAGCCATTGTAGAAGGTTGTGCTTCACAGGCTTTTTGCATTGCCAATGCTCTTTTTGAAACGAGTTTAAGTCCGTCTTCAAAAGCCAGTGTTTTGTTGGTGACTAAGGCAGAAATCTCACCTAAAGAATGTCCTGCAACCATATCGGGCTGAAAGCTATCTCCCAATACTTCCGCTAGAATGGTAGAATGTAAAAAAATTGCAGGCTGTGTTACTTTGGTTTCTTTAAGTTCTTCGGGCGTACCTTCAAACATAATTTTCATAATATCGAAACCTAAAATGTCGTTTGCTTGATTGAATAATGCTCTTGCCTTAGCAGAGCTATCGTATAAATCTAAGCCCATTCCTGTGAATTGAGCTCCTTGTCCTGGAAAAATATATGCTTTCATAATATTACCCCAATTTAGTCGGGGTATCTTTTTAAATTAAACTTAATTACTTATTAAATGTTTATATAATTTAGTGGGGTTTTGTCTATTGTCCCAAAAACTCATTATATAAATATTAGAATTTTCATTTCTATAAAAGATACTATAATGACCTAAGGAAATAACTCTAGTGTTATTAAACTCTGTTTTCTTTCCTAGTTTTGGGTTTGATTTTAGAAGCGAAGTTCTTTCTTTTATACTAATATTTAGTTTTTTTGAATACTCGAAACTTTTATTGCGATTATTCCAATAGTTGAAAATGTAATTTCTTTGATTGATTGCTGTTTGTGTCCAATAAATAGTTAACCTAACCATTCAATATCAGATTTGTCTAGTTCAGATTCAGAAAGAACATCTCCATTTTCAATATCTTTCTCACTCATTAATAGCATTTCAATTTGTTCTGAAGTTAATGATACTAACTCTTCATTTTGTGTAGAATCAAAAATAGAATTTATAGCCTTTAGCAATTCTTTATTTTTTGTTGCTAAAATTCTATCAATTAAACTGTTCTTTATAGTTTCTAATCCTGACATTTTTAATTCTTTGTGTAAAAGTCGTTCTTTTTGGATAATTTTCCAAATAGCTAAAATTTGGGAACTATTTCATTTTCTCAAATATGTTTGATAAACAAAACTAAATTTATGTTTTTCATCTTTCTCATAAATTTCTTCTGCAACCAATTCCCATTCTTCTGAAGGTATTTCAGGAAAGAAAGTATCGGCTTCAAAAGCACTATGTACTCGAGTTAGTTCAATTTTATCAGCAATTTTCATTCCGATGTTATAAATTTCTCCTCCACCAATAATAAAAGGTTGGTCATCGTTTTTTGCAATTTCTAGAGCATCTTCCAAAGAATGAACCACTATTGCACCTTCAGGTTGGTAATCTTTATTTCGGGTAATTACAACGTGAATTCGGTTTGGTAAAGGTTTTGGGAATGTTTCAAAAGTTTTACGTCCCATAATAATGTGGTGTCCTGTGGTGAGCTTTTTAAATCGTTTAAAGTCGGCTGGTAAATGCCAAAGTAAGTCATTGTCTTTACCTAATTCGTTATTAATTCCTGCGGCAGCGATAATAATGGTAATCATATTTATTCTTCTTCAGAATTAGTGTTGTTTTCTAATAGTTTAGCTTCAGAAATTTCCTTTTCAGCTATTTTATTGAGCTCGGTTATTCTTTTTTCTTGAAGGGCTTTAAGTTTTTCTAATTGTCTGTGTTCCCATTCTTTTCCCATAAAACGGTTTTTAACCAATACATTAAAAACGTGGATTAAAAATAAAAATCCCCAAATAACTATAGCCCAAACATACCATTGAAACCCTGCAAAGGTTTGGTCTTCCCCTATTCCTAAAGCTAGATTGATGACCGCCAAAATAATAGCACCAACTACAAAATAGATGAGATGCGAAAGGAGTCCTTTTTTTTGTTTGATACGAGTTCGAGCATATTCATATTGCTCACGTTGTTCCGATTCTTGACGAGATTCTTTTTTAGATTTTGAAAACATAATAGATGGTTTTTAGTTAAAGTAAAGATACGTAAAACTATAATTTATAATTATATAGCAACAGTTCCTTTTATGTGAGGATGATGCTCATAATCTACTAAGGTAAAATCTTCAAAAGTAAAATCGAAAATGTTGGTTACCTCTGGATTTAATATCATTTTTGGTAAAGGTTTTGGATCTCGAGATAATTGTAAATCTATCTGTTCTTGATGATTGCTATAAATATGAGCATCGCCAAAAGTGTGGATAAAATCACCAGCTTCCAATCCGCAAGCTTGTGCCATCATCATTGTAAATAAGGCATAGGAAGCAATATTAAAAGGAACTCCTAAAAATATATCAGCGCTACGTTGGTATAGTTGGCAAGATAATTTTCCGTTGGCAACATAAAACTGAAAAAATGCGTGACAAGGAGGCAATGCTGCTTTTCCGTTAGCTACATTTTCTGAAAACGATTTGCTCGTATCTGGTAAAACGGAAGGGTTCCAAGCAGAAACTAACATTCTTCTGCTATCTGGATTTTTCTTAATGGTCTCAATTATTTCTGAAATTTGATCGATGTCATCACCGTTCCAATTTCGCCATTGATAACCATAAACGGGACCTAAATCTCCATTTTCATCTGCCCATTCGTTCCAAATACGAACTCCATTTTCTTGAAGGTATTTGATGTTGGTATCTCCTTTTAAAAACCAAAGCAATTCGTAAACTATCGATTTTAAATGCAGTTTTTTGGTGGTTACCATTGGGAAACCTTCACTTAAATCAAATCGCATTTGGTAACCAAAAACACTTTTGGTTCCTGTTCCTGTTCTGTCTTCTTTTAAAGTTCCGTTTTCAAGAACGTGTTTTATTAAGTCGTGGTATTGTTTCATAACAATTCCCTGCGAAAGCAGGGATCTATTTTAAATTAAAATCTGATGTTAAAAATAAAAAAAAGCTTTTTACTGAAAGTTGTAAGTTGTTGAATGATATGAAAAGTTATTAACGAAAATATTCTCGTATATTTATAGGGATTTTCTAACCTAAATTAGTTTATTATGAAATATATAGTAGTTTTATTTTTTTTAGCTTTTTCTTTAAATTCTTACTCTCAGGCAGAAGAACTTTTTTATAATGATTGGCGACTAATTAGTTTAACTCTTGACGGTCAAGATTACCCCACTCCTTCAAATGAAGAAGTTTCAAATGTTATTTTGAGTTTTAACAGCGATCCTGAAAACTTAATTACTGGTGTATGCAGTAGTTTGGAAGGAGAGCTTGTTTATGATAATGCTAATATCAATTTTTCTTTTCCAAACGGAACCTCAACAATATTAATAGAATGTGAAAATCCTGATAATTCAACCTTTGAAGTGCTTTACTTTAATTTTTTCAATGATTATATTGATTTCCCATTTCCTTATATAATAGGACATGTTGATTTCCCAGAGTGGTGGCATTTAATTATCTATAATGAAAATGGAGATTCTGCAGAATATGAGTGGTACACTTTGTCAACTCAAGATAGTTTTAGTGTAAATTTTACTTTGTTCCCAAACCCAATCACAAATGAGTTTTTTATTTCTATTAATAATGTTTCAGAAAAAGTAAGCGTAACAATTTATAATATGCTAGGTGAAATTATTTTAACTAAAAAGAACTATAAATCTAATACCTCTATTGATGTTCGAAATTTAAATAGTGGAATTTATTTTATATCAATTACAGATAAAAACGGAAATACTTCCATAAAAAGATTGATTAAAAAGTAAGCTTATTACTATGCGAAAATCAATAGCAACTTGTTAGGGTTTTGCTATGAAATGTAAATAATGAATATTAGATCCCTGCCGGAGTTTATATTGAGCAGGGTCGAAATGCGGGAATTATTACCCAATAATCATCCCAGCAATAGTAGCCGAAATTAACGAAGCAATACTACCACCAAGTAAAGCTTTCATTCCAAATTTAGATAAAGTTTTTCGTTGTCCTGGAGCCAAAGATCCAATACCTCCAATTTGGATTCCAATAGATGCAAAATTGGCAAATCCACATAACATATAAGTAGCCATAATAATGGATTTTTCATAAGTAAGATGAGTTGCATTTGTAACATCTTTTAAGTCGGCAAGTTGTATGTAACCTACAAATTCACTAGCAGCTAATTTTATACCGAGTAGTTGTCCCATCATCATCATATCTTCTTTGGCAACACCAATCAGCCACATTAAAGGAGCAAATACGGTTCCTAAAATAGCTTCTAGAGAAAGACTTTCGTAGGAAGAATTTGCAGCAACCCAATCATTAATATTGGTAATATCTCCAGCCCATCCAAGGATACCGTTAAACATTGCAATAAAAGCAACAAAAACTAATAACATAGCTCCAACATTTACGGCAAGTTTTAAACCTTCTGTGGTTCCGTTAGCAATAGCATCTAAAATATTACTTCCTATTTTTTCTGAAGAAACTTTTAAATCTGTATTTACCTCTTCGGTTTGAGGATATAATATTTTTGAGATTACAATAGCTCCCGGTGCTGCCATAACGGATGCTGCTAATAAGTGTTTTGCAAACATTAATCGAAGTACTGGGTCATCGCCACCTAAAAAACCAATATAAGCTGCAAGTACTGCACCTGCTACGGTTGCCATACCTCCAATCATTACCAAAAGCATTTCAGATTTGGTCATCTTTTCCAAATAAGCTTTTATTAATAAAGGTGCTTCTGTCTGTCCTAAAAATATATTTCCGGCAACACTTAAACTTTCTGCACCAGATATTTTTAATAATTTAGAAAGTAACCATCCAAAGGCTTTTACTACTTTTTGAATAATACCGAGATAAAATAAAACCGAAGTTAAAGCAGAGAAAAATATAATAGTTGGAAGTACTTGAAATGCAAAAATAAACCCGAATGTATTCATATCTGCCACCAAACCATCGAATAAAAATTGACTACCTGCTCTGGTAAAATCTAGAATGCTAACAAAAATTTGACCAACAGCTTCAAATCCTTTTTGTACAAAAGAAACTTTTAATACTCCAATAGCAATAATTAACTGAAGTGTAATTCCAATTCCAACTGTTTTCCAGTCGATTGCTTTGCGATTGCTACTAAAAAGAAAGGCAATAAATAGTAAGGAAACCATACCTAAAATACCTCGCCAAATACTTGTGATTGATAATCCTTGACTAGGAATTATAACATCAACTTCTTTTACTGGCGAAATAGTTTCAGTAGTTTTTACTGCTGATTTAAATTTAAAAGAAACGCCATTTTCAGTATAAACTAAGGTGGAATCTGTATGTTCAGAAATTTTAAATCTTCTAATGGTGTCTTTTGGTTGATTGTAATAAAAAACCAATAATTTATTCTGAAACATATAATCACCAGAAGCTTTCAGATTGTTTTTAGCTTCCAATTCATATAAAAAAGCACCTTCAGAAAGGGTTAAATGATCTTTCTCCGAATTAACTAGAATAACACTTTCTCCATTTTCGTTTTCAATTCCTGAAAATTGCCATTTCTTTTCTAAGTCTTGTCCAAATGAAAAGAATTGAACTAAAACTAATATGCTAACTAGTAAATATTTTTGCATAGGATGTTATTGTCTTTTTGAAATTTTATCTCGAATGTCGACTGCCTTTTCGTATTCTTCATTGAGAACCGCTTCTTCTAGAATTTTTTTAAGATTTTTTAGTGTGTAACTACTGTAATCTTCTTTTGGTGAAGTGGTGGTTCCTGTTTCTTTACCCGACAAAAGTTCTTCAATAATAGTATCTGATTTATTGGAGAGTTCTTTTCTTTCTGAATCTGGTTCGGAATAAATTCCAGCTTTTTCTAAAATATTTTTATAAGTAAAAATAGGAGCGTTAAAACGAAGTGCCAATGCAATCGCATCACTAGTACGAGCATCGATAATTTCTTCAATTCCTTCTCGTTCACAAATAATACTGGAATAAAAAACACCGTCTAAAAGCTTATGGATAATTACTTGAATTACCACAATGTTATAGCGTTCGGCAAAGGTTTTAAACAAATCATGGGTAAGTGGTCTGGGTGGCATAATTTCTTTTTCGAGAGCAATGGCAATAGATTGCGCCTCAAAAGCACCAATGACAATAGGTAGTCTTCGAGCTCCGTTTTCTTCACTTAAAATTAATGCATAAGCACCATTTTGTGTTTGACTGTACGAAATACCTTTAATATTAAGTTTTATTAAACTCATTAAATTTTATTCAAAAAAAAAGCTGTTTAATCTTTGGGCTAGCCAAAAATTAAACAGCCCTTTTATTCAGGCACAAATTAATAAAAAATTATGCGTTATTAGATTTAAACTCTTTTAATTTTTCAATAAGCTGTGGTACTACTTCAAAAGCATCTCCAACTATCCCGTAATCGGCTGATTTAAAGAAAGGTGCTTCCGGATCATTATTAATCACCACTTTTACTTTAGAAGCATTAACTCCAGCTAAATGCTGAATGGCTCCAGAAATACCAATTGCGATATAAAGATTGGATGATACTGGTTTTCCTGTTTGTCCAACGTGTTCACTATGAGGTCTCCATCCCAAATCACTCACTGGTTTTGAACAAGCAGTTGCTGCTCCTAATACTTCAGCTAAATCTTCGATCATTCCCCAGTTTTCTGGACCTTTTAATCCACGACCTCCAGAAACTACGATATCTGCATCTGCAATCGTTACTTTATCGGTTGCTTTATCTACAGAAGTTACCTTAGTATTAAAGTCACTTTCATCTAAAGTTGGAGAAAAATCTTCAGCAGTAATTGCAGTTTCGTTTTCTTTAACTCCGTAGGCATTTTTTGCCAATCCAATTAATTTGATATTGGTAGTGTATTCGGTTGTTGCAAACGCTTTGTTTGAAAATACATTTGAAATCACTTTAAAAGGGGAAGTGCTACTTGGTAATTCATTTACGTTAGGAACATAACCAGCTTCTAAATTTACCGCCAATAATGGTGCTAAATATTTACTGTTTGCGCTAGATGAAACGATCACTACTTCTGCATTTTCGTTTTTCGCAGCTTGTGAAATAGCATCTGCATACGCTTGAGCATTAAAGTTTTGTAATTGATCGTTAGAAATTTCTAATACTTTTGAAGCACCGTAATTTCCTAATTGATTGGTGTCGTTTCCGTTTATGGAAACTGCAGTAACCGAAGTTCCTAACATATCTGCGATTCCTTTTGCATAGGATACTGCTTCGAAGGCTATCTTTTTAAAAGTGCCTTCTTCAGATTCTGTATATACTAATACTGACATAAAAATTTTATTTTTTGTCATCCTGAATTCATTTCAGGATCTATTATTAAACATTTTATTTTATCAAAAGATTCCGAAACAAGTTCGGAATAATTTAACCAAAGGTTAAATCACCTTAGCTTCGTTATGAAGTAGGTTTATTAATTCTTCTACACTATCTACTAATTTTACAGATCCTTTAGATTCTGGTTTTGTAAAACTATCTATTTTAGTTTCAGCGTTGGTGTCGATTGGTTCTTTAACTGTTAATGGTTTTGAACGAGCTTGCATAATTCCTCTCATATTTGGTATGCGAAGATCTGCTTCTTGTACAATTCCTTTTTGTCCACCAACTACCAATGGTAAAGTAGTGCTAATCACTTCTTTTCCGCCGTCAATTTCACGCGTTACCGTTGCGTTATTTCCTTCAACTTCCAAACCAATACACATATTTACAAAATTAGCATCGGTAAGTTTTGCAAGCATTCCTGGTACCATTCCGCCGTTATAATCTAACGATTCACGGCCTCCTAATACTAAATCGTATGCACCATCTTTTACAACAGCTGCTAATTGTTTGGCAACAAAATAACCATCGGTAGCAGTAGCGTTTACTCTAATTGCTTCGTCTGCACCAATAGCCAAAGCTTTACGTAAAGTTGGCTCGGTTTCTGGACCTCCAACATTTATAACGTGAACAGTAGCACCTTGTTTTTCCTTAAACCACATCGCACGAGTTAGACCAAATTCATCATTCGGATTAATTACAAATTGAACTCCATTCGTATCGAATTTTGTGTCGCCATCTGTAAAATTAATCTTAGAAGTAGTGTCTGGTACGTGACTTATACACACTAATATTTTCATAGGTAATAATTTATTTTTAAACTGATTTTAATTGAAATCTTAGGCCAAAATAGCTCCAGATTTCGAGCAACAAAGATAAGTATATTTTTAGGTTTTTTACTATGCGTGCATAATAAATTTCGTTAAATCTTCGGAAAAAATAGCAAGCCACCTATAAATAATAGTATTTTTGCGATTCCTTTTACGAAAAGGATTAAAAAAGAAGATATTTTATTTCTGAAGCAATTCAGATTTTCCAATAATTTAGAAGTCAATTATGAAACGAGCATGTTAAAAAGTTTATCACCCAAGGTAATGACTAATAGCGAACAGCATGTGACCGATTCAACAAATATTATAGATACATGAAAACAATTCAATTTAGAGAAGCGATTTGCGAGGCGATGAGCGAAGAGATGCGACGTGACGAAAGCATATATTTAATGGGTGAGGAAGTTGCCGAATACAATGGAGCTTACAAAGCAAGTAAAGGTATGTTGGATGAATTTGGTGCTATGCGCGTTATTGATACTCCAATTTCTGAACTTGGTTTTTCTGGTATTGGCATAGGGTCTGCAATGAATGGTAACCGTCCAATTATTGAATTTATGACCTTTAATTTCTCTTTAGTAGGTATTGATCAAATTATAAACAACGCAGCAAAAATGCGTCAGATGAGTGGTGGGCAATTTAGTATTCCTATTGTTTTTCGTGGGCCAACAGCTTCAGCTGGACAATTAGCTGCAACACATTCGCAAGCTTTTGAAAGTTGGTATGCAAATTGTCCTGGTTTAAAAGTGGTGGTCCCAAGCAATCCTAAAGATGCTAAAGGACTTTTAAAAAGCGCGATTCGAGATAACGATCCTGTTATATTTATGGAAAGCGAACAAATGTATGGAGATAAAGGGGAAGTTCCAGAAGGTGAATATTTAATTCCGTTAGGAGTCGCTGAAATAAAGCGAAAAGGAGCTGATGTAACGATTGTTTCTTTTGGAAAAATAATTAAAGAGGCATATAAAGCTGCTGATACTCTTTCAAAAGAAGGAATTGAATGTGAGATTATTGATTTAAGAACGGTTCGTCCAATGGATCATAAAACTATTTTAGATTCGGTTAAAAAAACAAACCGATTGGTGATTTTAGAGGAAGCTTGGCCTTTTGGAAATGTTGCTACCGAAATAACGTACCAAGTTCAGGAACAAGCGTTCGATTATTTAGATGCACCAATTATTAAAATAAATACAGCAGATACCCCTGCACCTTTTTCGCCAGTTTTACTTGCTGAATGGCTGCCAAATAGCGATGATGTTATTAAAGCGGTAAAAAAAGTAATGTACAAATAAACGTATAATAGTTACTGAAAGTCATTTAATGTAATGGCTTTACTATTGACTTACAACCCCTAAAATCTATGTATTAACATCGATTTACTTTTTTGATGAAGCAATTTTATTTTATTTTATTTATTTTACTAACTACTTTTTTGCAAGCGCAAACCAAAGTAAGCGGTTTTGTAAAAGATGAATTTGGAGAACCTGTTGCTTTTTCAAATGTACTTTTTAAGGATTCTTATGAAGGAACTATTACCAATGAAAATGGTCGTTTTTATTTAGAAAGTGACGCTACCTATTCTACCTTAATTGTTTCATTTATCGGTTATACAACTCAAGAAATTGAATTGACAAGCAAAAGCACTTTTAAAATGAATATCGTTTTAAAAGAAGAATCTGCATCACTTGATGAAGTTGTGATTTTTAGTGGTAAACAATCTAAAAAGAACAATCCTGCCATTGATATTCTTCGAAAAATATGGGAACATCGAAGAGAAAATGGTGTAAAAATGTTTGATCATTATAGCTATGATAAATATGAAAAATTAGAATTCGATTTAAATACTATTGATAGCTCCTTTATGAAGAGCAAAACTTTTAAAGGAATGGAATTTGTTTTTGATCAAGTTGATACTTCTCGAATCACCGGAAAAACGTATTTACCTATTTTTATCAATGAAGCATTTTATAGAGTTTATGGTAATAATTTAACTAATAAGGAAATACAAATTTTAGTTGGGAATAAGAATTCAGGTTTTGAGAATAATCAAACCATCATAGAATTTATAAAAGATCTTTACGTAGATTTTGATATATACGACAACCATTTAAAGTTTTTTGATGTTGCTTTTACAAGTCCACTTTCTAGAACAGGAATTCAAGTTTATAATTATGTACTACTAGACAGTGCATTTATTGGGGATAAATGGTGCTATAATATTGTTTATTACCCTAGACGTAAAAATGAACTTACTTTTAAAGGAGACTTTTGGGTGAATGACAGTACTTGGGCGATTAAAGAAATTAACCTTCAAGCCACTAAAAGTGCTAACTTAAACTGGGTTCGTGAAATTTATATTGAACAAGAATTTGATGTATTAAACGATTCCGTTTTCTTGATGACACGAGATTATATGTTAAGTGATTTTAGTTTCAGAAAAAAAGAAGAAGCTCAAGGAATGTACGGTAAGAGAACAACATTGTTTGGTAATTATGAATTTGATATTCCAAAAGAAGATGATTTTTTTAAAGAAAATGTAGATCCCTATCAATACGAAGTATTTAATCGAGATGATGAGTTTTGGGAAGAGCGAAGAATGGAAAAATTAAGCAGAGATGAAAAAGGAATCTATAAAATGCTTGATACTTTAAAAACCGTTAGGCGATTCAAAAATTTATACACGCTAGGATCTATGTTTGCCAGTGGGTATTATGAATTTGAAAATTTTGATGCAGGTCCAATTTATTCGGTTTTAGGGTATAATGAAGCGGAAGGATTGCGACTGAGATTGGGAGGAAGAACTTATTTTACACCTAATGACCCTTGGAGAGCTGAAGTGTTTGGAGCTTATGGAATAAGGGATGAACGATTTAAATTCGGACTTTCAGGAAAATGGTTGTTCGATCGAAAAAAACGAAAAATTATCTTTGGAGGACACCGAAAAGATGTAGAGCAAACAGGTGCAAGTTTGACTAATAGTAAAGATGTTTTAGGTAGAAACAGAGCATCTTCAGGATTAATAACTGTTGGAGCAAATGACCGATTGACAAGAATAAATCTTTCAACCTTGGGTTTTGAAATGGAACCTGTTAAGAATTTTGTTTTTAGAATTACGGGGTCTTATAGAACCCTAGAGTCTGCCACTAATACCTTTAGCCTGGATTATTATGATGAAAACGGCGATATTCAATCTGAAATTAAACAACCCGAATTAGAATTGGGGATCAATTACACTCCAAGAAGAAAAACTTCGGGTTATGGTGTGGAACGAAATATTATAAACAATGGTAATTTCCCAGAATTCTTCGCAGGTTATACCTTTGGTTTAAAGAATGTTTTGAATGGAGATTTTCAATACCATCGGGTTCAAGCCTTATACACACAACCTTGGAATCTTGGCGGAGTTGGAAGGCTAAGTACTACTGTTGAGATTGGAAAAATATTCGGAACAGTGCCTTTAGCTTTGTTAAGCCCTATTCCAGGAAACCAAACGTTGTTCAGTATATACAATACCTTTGCTCAGTTAAATTTTTACGAATTTGTTAGTGACACCTATGCGTCATTTCATCTAAAACACAATTTTGGAGGGCGTATTTTTGGAAGAATACCAGTAATTAGGAAACTAAATTTGCGTGAAATAGTTGGTTTTAGGGCTGTATATGGAACGCTTTCTGAAGCCAATAATTCTATAAACGTAGGAGTTGACGGATTGCCAATTCGTTACAATTCACCCGAAGATGTGTATTGGGAATGGAGTGCTGGAATAGGAAATATTTTTAAAATATTTGCAATCGAATTTAATTTTAGAGGAAATTATTTAGAAATTCCAGAGGCTCGTAAATTTGGAGTTACAGGACGATTTAGTTTTTCTTTTTAAGTAATTTTAATTTTGTCTGTTCGAGCGCAGTCGAGAACTATGCATTAACTAGCTTGTTAAAAAACTTAAAACAAAACCCTACCTTGCTATAGCAATCATTAATTTTATAGAAAATTTAGAATATGAGCCAGAAAAATAAAAAAACCTTTGATGTATTAATTGAAATACCAAAAGGAAGTAGAAACAAATACGAATACGATTTCAACTTACATAAAGTGCGATTTGACAGAATGTTGTTTTCATCAATGATGTATCCAGCAGATTACGGTTTTATTCCAGAAACCTTAGCATTGGATGGCGATCCACTAGATGTTTTGGTATTGGTAACACAACCTACATTCCCGATGTGTGTGATGGAAGTAAAACCCATTGGAGTATTTCATATGACCGACGAAAAAGGACCCGATGAAAAAATAATATGTGTTCCGGTATCCGATCCTATTTGGAATAAGTTGAATGATCTTTCAGATATGAACCCACATATGCTAAAAGAAATCGAACATTTTTTCCAAGTATATAAAGACTTAGAAGAGAAAAAAGTTGATGTTGGTGGTTGGGGAGATGCTTCCGAAGCATACGAAATACATAAAAAATGTATAAAACGATACGAAGAAAGCGAGCATAAAAAAACAGGAAATTTTAGGATTTAAAACTTGTTTTTGGACTATTAATTCACTGTTGTCCAATTAAATTTCCTTTTTTTGTTAAAATGAACATTCGTTAAGAAAGCATTTATCAGTTAGTTACAATCAAGTCTTTGTGCTTGTAGCGAAGTGGTCTTATGCCTTTTGTCAGATAACAATGACTATAACTATACCCTTCAGAATTACTTTTTCTGAAGGGTTTTTTATTCCCTTTGATTTTACTACTTTTGCCCGACTAAATAATAAAACAATAGAAAATGGGATCAATGATGATTTATATGCCAATAGCATTGGCTTTAATAGGGTTAGTTTACATGATGGTGAAAAAATCTTGGGTAATGAAACAAGATGCAGGAGATGGAAAAATGAAAGAAATTTCAGATCACATCTACGAAGGAGCTTTAGCTTTCTTAAATGCTGAATATAGGTTACTGACAATATTTGTCGTGGTTGTGAGTGTTTTACTTACTGTTGTTTCGTTAGTAGTTCCAACGACACACTGGTTAATTGTAATTGCATTTATATTTGGAGCATTCTTTTCTGCATTGGCAGGAAATATGGGAATGAAAATAGCAACTAAAACCAATGTAAGAACTACGCAAGCTGCAAAAACTAGTTTGCCAGATGCACTTAAAGTTTCTTTTGGTGGTGGTACCGTAATGGGTCTTGGAGTTGCAGGTTTAGCAGTATTAGGGTTAACTGCCTTTTTTATTGCCTTCTTCCATTTCTTTATGGGCGGAGTTTGGACATCTGTAAGTGATATGACCATGGTGTTAGAAGCCTTAGCAGGTTTCTCTTTAGGAGCTGAATCTATCGCATTATTCGCAAGAGTAGGTGGTGGTATTTATACAAAAGCTGCCGATGTTGGAGCAGATTTAGTAGGGAAAGTAGAAGCTGGAATACCAGAAGATGATCCTCGTAATCCTGCTACAATTGCAGATAACGTAGGAGATAATGTAGGAGATGTTGCAGGAATGGGAGCCGATTTGTTTGGTTCGTATGTAGCAACGGTACTAGCTGCAATGGTTTTAGGAAATTATATTATTAAAGATATGGGCGGAAGCATTCAAGATGCTTTTGGTGGTATTGGTCCAATTTTATTGCCAATGTCTATTGCTGGTATTGGGATTATTATTTCATTGGTAGGTACAATGCTGGTTAGTATTAAATCAAACGATGCAAAAGCGGCTCAAGTAATGGGAGCTTTAAACAGAGGGAATATATTTTCTATTGTTTTAGTAGCAATTGCTTCTTACTTTTTAGTAAATTGGATGTTACCAGAAACTATGAAAATGCACTTCTTTGGAGAAGGATTAATAGATATTACTGCAATGAGAGTATTTTGGGCAACCATTATCGGGTTAATTGTAGGTGGGGGTATTTCAGCAGTAACTGAGTATTATACAGGATTAGGTAAAAAACCAATTTTAAATATTGTAGAAAAATCAGCAACTGGAGCAGGAACCAATATTATTGCAGGTTTAGCAACAGGAATGATTTCTACATTTCCAACGGTAATTTTATTTGCTGCTGCAATATGGTCATCGTATGCCTTAGCAGGATTTTATGGTGTGGCAATGGCAGCATCAGCAATGATGGCAACAACAGCTATGCAATTGGCTATTGATGCTTTTGGACCTATCGCAGATAATGCAGGAGGAATTGCCGAAATGAGCAAGCAAGACCCAATTGTTAGAGAACGTACAGATATTTTAGATACCGTTGGTAATACAACTGCTGCAACTGGTAAAGGTTTTGCTATTGCATCTGCTGCCTTAACATCATTAGCGTTATTTGCTGCCTATGTTACTTTTACAGGAATTGACGGAATTAATATTTTTAAAGCACCCGTTTTAGCGATGCTATTTATTGGCGGAATGGTACCTGTAGTATTTTCTGCATTAGCAATGAATGCTGTTGGTAAAGCTGCTATGGAAATGGTACATGAAGTAAGACGTCAATTTAGAGAAATTCCTGGAATTATGGAAGGAACTGGTAAACCAGAATACGATAAATGTGTAGAAATTTCTACCAAAGCTTCTTTAAGAGAAATGATGTTGCCAGGTTTATTAACGATTGGTTTTCCGTTAGTAATTACATTTTTACCAATGATTTTTGGTATGGATAAAATGA
>CAZIMW010000029.1:0-21181 GCA_964540425.1 uncultured Flavobacterium sp. | reverse complement strand
ATTTGGGAAGCACAATTTGGTGATTTTAGTAATGGAGCACAGATAATATTCGATCAATATTTATCGGCTGCAGAAGATAAATGGGAACTTCAAAACGGGTTGGTACTTTTGTTACCACACGGTTATGAAGGGCAAGGAGCAGAGCATTCTTCAGCAAGAATGGAACGGTATCTTCAACTTTGTGCTTCCGATAATATGTA
The DNA here is from genome assembly GCA_964540425.1 of uncultured Flavobacterium sp. GTDB lineage: Bacteria > Bacteroidota > Bacteroidia > Flavobacteriales > Flavobacteriaceae > Marifrigoribacter. The sequence goes on along the minus strand of CAZIMW010000029.1, from coordinate 20,981 downwards.
TGTGGCAGATTGTACAACTCCAGCTAATTTCTATCATTTATTAAGAAGACAAATGAAGGTAGATTTCAGAAAACCTTTAATTGTATTTACGCCTAAAAGTTTGTTACGCCACCCAAAAGTGGTTTCTACAAAAGAAGAATTTGCTAACGGTAGTTTTCAAATGCTAATAGATGATGTTGAGGCAGTTTCAGAAAACATTAAAACCTTAGTTTTTGTTACAGGAAAGTTTTATTATGAGCTGTTAGAAAAGAGAGAAGAATTAGGCCGTGATGATGTTGCTTTGGTAAGAATCGAGCAGTTGTTTCCGCTTCCGAATAAGCAAATAAAAGAAATAATTCAGAAATATAAAAACACAACCGATATTGTTTGGGCACAAGAAGAACCTAAAAATATGGGTGCATACTCGCATATTTTAATGCATTGTGATGCAGCAAAACATTTTAGAATTTGTAGCCGAAAAATATATGCAGCTCCTGCAACAGGTAGTCCTGCAAGATATAAGTTAAGACAGAATTACGTAATTAATGATGTTTTTAATACTTTAAATAAAAAATAAAACAAGCCTTTTTTAATAAAAAATATAGATTATGGCATTAGAAATGAAAGTTCCTTCACCGGGAGAGTCCATCACAGAAGTAGAAATAGCAGAATGGTTGGTTGCTGATGGTGATTGGGTAGAGAAAGACCAAGCAATTGCTGAAGTAGATAGCGATAAAGCAACGTTAGAGCTTCCTGCTGAAGCAAGTGGAATTATTACTTTAAAAGCAGAAGAAGGTGATGCTGTTGCCGTTGGTGCAGTAGTTTGTTTAATTGATACAGAAGCTGAAAAGCCAGTTGGCATTGATGAGTCTTCAGTAAGCAGTGATCAGAAGGTAGTTATTGAGAAAAAGGAAGAAATATCTAAACCAGTTGCAACACCAGAAACCTATGCAACAGGTACCGCTTCTCCAGCTGCTAAAAAGATTTTAGCCGAAAAAAATATCGATCCCAAAACTATAAAAGGTAGCGGAAAAGATGGAAGGGTAACTAAAAATGATGCAGTAAATGCAGTTCCATCTATGGGAACTCCAGGGGCAGGTACTCGTGGCACAAGCCGTAAAAAATTATCAATGCTTCGTCGTAAAGTGGCAGAGCGTTTGGTAATGGTGAAAAATGAAACTGCGATGTTAACTACGTTTAATGAAGTTGATATGTCTCCAATATTTGAGCTTCGTAAACAATATAAAGAAGCCTTTAAAGTGAAACACGGAGTAGGATTGGGCTTTATGTCTTTCTTTACTTTGGCAATAGTTAGAGCATTGGATTTATTTCCAGATGTAAACTCGATGATTGATGGAGATTTTCAAATAAAGCATGATTTTAAAGATATATCGATTGCAGTATCTGGACCAAAAGGGTTGATGGTTCCTGTGATTAGGAATGCTGAAAATTTAAGTTTTAGAGGAGTAGAATCTGAAGTAAAACGATTAGCAATTTTAGCAAGAGACGGACAAATAACTGTGGATGAAATGACAGGAGGAACATTTACCATCACTAATGGTGGTGTTTTTGGTTCTATGTTGTCAACTCCAATTATCAATCCTCCACAAAGCGGAATTTTAGGAATGCACAATATTGTAGAACGCCCAGTTGCTATTAATGGAAAAGTAGAAATTAGACCAATTATGTTTGTAGCACTATCTTACGATCACAGAATAATTGATGGTCGGGAATCGGTTGGTTTTCTTGTAGCTGTTAAAGAAGCATTGGAGAATCCACAAGAATTATTAATGGATAATGATGTTAAAAAAGCATTGGAATTGTAAAGATGTTTTAAATATTCAAGTATAAAAAAACCAGCATAATGCTGGTTTTTTTGGTTAGTTAACTTAGACTTAAAAATTCACTTTATCAAAATAAAAAGCAAAGTAGATTTAAAATTAATACCACAGAAACAGAAATTACTGTTGAAACAAATAAAAACTTTTGAATTTTACTTTTTTGAATTTCTCGTTTTTTTAACATAAAATCCATATCATTTTCCATAGTGTAAATATTAGAAAAATAATTGTTCTGTGAAATAAGAGGAAACACGTAATTTTTAAAAATTAAAAAGAAGTATTATAGTAATTTATCAGCATTATCTTTTGCCCAGATAAGCAAACTATTGGTTTTGTGTTCAATTTGAAGTTTATTAATAATATTGCTTCGGTGTTTTTCTACCGTGCGATGTGATATAAATAAAAGGGAAGCAATATCCTTATTGGTTTTGTCTTTTGCAATTAGCTTTAAAATTTTCTTTTCAGAAGGGGTAAGGTTAGCTAAATAGGTTTCTTTATAAGGATTAATACCGAGTAACTCTTTTATTCTTGGACTAAAATAAGGGATACCTTCGGTTACAGATTTAATGCAAATTTCAATCTCTTCAATAGCAAATTCTTTTAATATATATCCAAAAATATTTAGTTCATTTGCTTTCTGAAATAACACTTTTTCTTTATGAAATGTAATTAGAATAATTTTAGTTTCTATTTTGTTTTTTTTACACTCTTTTGCGACTTCTAACCCTGTCATATAGGGCATTTGTATGTCTAGAATTGCAATATCAGGATTTGTTTTTACTATTAAATTATAGGCTTCTTTTCCATTATTTCCGCTCCCAATAATGTTGTATTTTTTTTCTAATAAAAAATCGTTAAGCCCTTTTAATAAAAGTGGATGGTCGTCGGCAGTAATGATGGTTTGATTTTTCATAAAACAGGAAAAGTAAATTCAATTAATGTTCCGTTTCCTTTTTTAGATTGTATTTTCATTTGTCCCTGAAGGAATTTAGTGCGTTCTAATAATGTTTTTAAACCTAGAGAGTTTGTTTCTTTATATTTTTCTGGAAAGTCAAAACCAACACCATTATCTTTAATAGAAATAATGATTTTATTGGTTAACCTTTTAATTGAAACTTTACTCGCTTCGGCTTTTGCGTGTTTTATAATATTACTTAAACTTTCTTGAACGATTCGATAAATATTTACCTCTTGTTCCTTTTGGAAAAGATTGTCAATATTGTCAATTTCAGAAGAAATAAATACAGCTGTATTTTCGTCTACTTGAGTAATGGTGTGTTCGATAGCTTTTGTAATCCCTAGTTCTTGAAGCTGAAAAGGATATAAATCTCTTGAGATTGATCTTACTTCCTCAATTGTTTCATTTACTAAATCTTTATTATCTGTTTTTTCAAGTTTGCTTTTTAAAACTAGAAGCTTCTGACCTATACCATCATGCAAGTCTTTTGATATACGAATGCGTTCATTTTCTTGAGATTGTAATAAATCTTGACTAAAACTTTCTTGAAGTTGTTTTTTGTTTCTAAGTTCCTTTTGGTTTCGATAAAGTAAGATCAATCCAAATAGTAGTGCAATTGCAATACCAGTTGCTATGGATAGTTTTTTAACAAAACTATTATTTCTCTCTAAAAGTTGAATGTTTGTGTTTTTTTCAACAAGCTCTTTTTCTGTTTTTTCGGTTTCGTAAAGTGTTTGAAAATAGGCTAACGCATTTGCAGAACTTTGGCTGTAAATAGAATCTTTAATTTTATAATACTCGTTTTTATTATCGATACTTTTTTTAAATTTACCCGTTTTATAATAAATGTTAGACAATAATAAGTGCGACTCCATTTTGTCTTCTTCGTGGTTTAATTTGTAGGATATTTTAATTTTTTTATTTGCAAATTCCAACGCTTTTTCAAAATATTCCGTTTTTTTATAATACACTGCATTTGCACTGTAATAATAGGATTTGGCAATAAGGTCGCCATTAATATTTTCTATACTATTGTTTAATTTTTGTAAGTGTTCTTCTGCTTTTTTAAATTCATAGTTATTGGCATAATACTCAGTAAGTTTACTGTTAATAACAGCAAAATTGAGGTTATCCTTGATGTTAAGTTTTTGCAGAAGACTATCGGCTTTTAATAAATATTTTAATTGCAATTTTAATTGTTTGGTGTGTTTATAATCTACCGATTGATTGTAATACGAACCAACAAGGCGTTCAGGTAAATTTAATTGAATTAGTTTTTCAATTAATTGGTCGCGTTCTATTTTTGCTTTATCGTAAAAGCTATTCATACTATACATGGTTATATTTCCTTGATGAGCATATAGCATGTATTCATAATCTTTAAGGTTTTCGTAGTATGTATAAGCTGCTTTAAAATCTTCGCCTGCAGGTACAAATTTTCCTAAATTTGAAAAAGCTTGACCTCTAAACAAATAAGCGTCGGCTTTATATATAGAGTCTTTTTGGGCAAAGGTATTTAAGGCTGTAGTATAATCTTCAATTGCTTTTTGTATATCGATTCTAAAATAAGAACCTCCTCTTTTTAAGTATAACCCTGCTAGTAAAAAGCTATCTTTTATTTTGTATTTGTGAGCTAAAACTTCATTAATAATAGTGATTGCCGCTCTTGGGTCGTTTTTATAGGTAGTTAGAACATTCTGTAAATTCATTGCTTTTTTTGCAGCTAATTCTATGCTATCAAGTTGTTTTGCGAGTTTTATATATTGAATTGAAAACGCAATAAAAGTATCGTTATCTTTTTTGAAACTTTTTGAAATTACGGAATCTAAAGCAATTAATTTTGGAATTGGATCATGAGAAGTATCGGAAACAGATCTATAATATTCAATGTCTTGCGAAACCCCTATTAGAGGATGCGCCAACAAAAAGATAAAAAATAAAAATAGTTTATTCACGATTGTTAGGTTTGCAAGGAGAATATAAAGGTAAAAAAAAGCTATAAATAAAACAAGCTTATTTTACATAAAAGCAGTTTCTGCCATAATCTATTACCGCACGAGTTTGTTTTAAAAAATCGGCTCCAATTATCCCATGTATTGAAACTTCCTCTGCTTGTTGCAAGGCTTCGTTAACATGCGAAAGATCAAAAATTACAAAGTCCATACTAATTATCCTCCACTTTTTTAAAGCAAAAGTATTGTCTTTTGCAATCTCGGTTTTCATATTTATAGCACCTGCACCTGCAGCTTTTACTTTGCTAACTTCGTTTTTTAATTTAAAATAAGAGATTTGGTCAAAACCTATACAGCTTGTTGAGGCTCCAGTATCTAGTATGAAGTCACCTTTTACACTATTTATTTTAGCAGAAAACTTATAATGACCCGATTTTATTTTTTTAAGCGGAATTCTGTAAAATCCATTTTCTTCAAGAAGATTGCGTAATTGAGACATTAATTTTTTGGTAAATATAAGGAACATCCTATTTAAGATTTGCAACAAAAATGTAGCTTTGCAAAATATGTTAACAGATACTCATACTCATTTATATAGCGACGCTTTTAACGAAGACAAAAATGAAATGATGCAACGAGCTCTTGATGCTGGTGTGCAACGTTTCTTTATCCCTGCCATAGATTCTGAAACTACCGAAGCTATGTATGTTCTTGAAAAAGAATATCCTAATAACATTTTTTTAATGATGGGTTTGCATCCAACTTCGGTTAAAGAAAATTACAAAGAGGAGTTGTTACATATTAAGGAGCAATTTTTTAAAAGATCCTTTTATGCGGTAGGTGAAATAGGAATAGATTTATATTGGGATAAAAGCACATTGGAAATTCAGAAAGAAGCATTTAAAACCCAAATTAAATTAGCAAAAAAACACCAATTACCCATTGTTATACATTGTCGAAATGCCTTTGATGAGGTTTTCGAAGTATTAGAAACTGAAAAAGGAAAAGATTTATTCGGAATTTTTCATTGTTTTACTGGAACGGAAACACAAGCAAAACAAGCAATTTCATATAACATGAAGCTAGGTATAGGAGGGGTTGTAACTTTTAAAAATGGAAAGATTGATACATTTCTGAATAAATTCGATTTAAAACATATTGTTTTAGAAACCGATTCGCCTTACCTTTCGCCCACTCCTTACAGAGGAAAACGAAACGAAAGTAGTTACCTTCAACTTGTTTGTAAAAAAGTTGCGGAGATTTACGGTATTTCAGAAGAACAAGTAGCAAAAATTACAACAGAAAACTCAAAAGATGTTTTCGGGATATAATACCAACATAAAAAATGTGTAAAAAGCCAAACATACTCCTTATATATACAGGAGGAACAATTGGAATGATAAAAGACTCGGAAACGGGTACCCTACACAATTTTAATTTTGATGAATTGTTGGAATACATTCCAGAGTTAAATTTGTTGGATTGTAATATTTCGACCCAAAGCTTTGTAAAACCCATTGATAGTTCAAATATGAACCCTTCCAATTGGGTAGAAATTGCAAGTATTATTGAAGAAGCATACAATAATTATGATGGTTTTGTAATTTTACACGGAAGCGATACGATGTCTTACACAGCTTCAGCATTAAGTTTTATGTTGGAGAATTTAAGTAAACCAGTAATTTTTACAGGATCACAATTGCCAATAGGTGATTTACGAACCGATGCTAAAGAGAATTTAATTACCTCCATACAAATAGCTTCACTTTGTAATGAAGGAAGACCTGTTGTTAGAGAAGTTGGTTTGTATTTTGAATACAAATTATATCGTGCCAACCGAAGCACAAAAATTAATGCAGAACATTTTGAAGCTTTCGATTCGTTAAATTACCCTCCTTTAATAGTAAGTGGGGTAAATTTATCTGTAAATTATCAAGCTTTATTGCCGTCAAATTCAAAAAAAAAGTTAAAAGTTCATAAAAAGCTAGGGTCTAATATTTTATTAGTAAAAATGTTTCCAGGGATTGATGAGGCAACTATTAACCATTTATTCGCTTATCCCGAGATAAAAGGACTGGTGTTAGAAACCTACGGAAGTGGAAATTTAACCAACGAAAAATGGTTTGTTAAAGCAATAAAAAAACTAATAGATAAAGAAATACCTATCGTAAATGTGACACAATGTTCAGGTGGAAGTGTTGATATGAATATTTATAAAACGAATATTAAATATCGTGAAATGGGGATTATTTCGGGAAAAGACATCACAACAGAGTCCGCTTTAGCAAAATTGTTATTTTTATTAGGACAAAATATTTCGGCTAATAGCTTCAAAATCATATATGAAACCTCTTTGCGTGGAGAAATGAAATAAATAAACCTTTAAAATATTTTATCAAACTAAATATTTTTTGTTATTTGGCATCCCGTTTGGCTGGGATGTCGTAAAAATTAGGCATTAATAGAGAGGTGGCCGAGTGGTCGAAGGCGCACGCTTGGAAAGCGTGTATACGCCACAAGCGTATCGAGGGTTCGAATCCCTTCCTCTCTGCAAAAAAAAAGAGTAAATGTTTTACTCAATAAATTAATATTAAGTACTAAAAACAAGGCTGTTAGAAATTCCAAGAAAAACTAACAGAATCATTAATATATTTTATTCTTGGAGATTAACTATTTTTTTATATCTTTAAAATCTTTAAACAAAAACAAACCTTAAGTCAATAACAATGAAAAAATTATTTTCTATTATCGCAATTGCCGCTTTGGTTTTTGCAGGAACATTAAGCTCTAAAGCAGCAACTGTACAAACAATGCCAAGTAACGTGCAAGCCTTAATCGCGGCAGCAACTGTAACAATTATTCAAGACGAAGGTGGAACAGCCACTGAAGAGCCTGGATTTCATCAAGAATTAAAAAATCGTTTTGTAGAAGGAGGTCCTGGATTTATGGGAGTTGTACTTTTATGTTTGATTCTTGGATTAGCATTTGCTATTGAAAGAATTATTTACTTAAACCTTTCAACAACAAACACTAAAAAATTAGCTCAAAATGTTGAAGATGCTTTAAATAGCGGTGGTGTAGAAGCTGCAAAAGAAGTATGTAGAAACACAAAAGGACCTGTAGCATCTATTTATTATCAAGGACTTGACCGTGCAAACGAGGGAATAGAATCTGCCGAAAAAGCTATTGTAGCTTATGGTGGAGTACAAATGGGACAATTAGAGAAGAATGTTTCTTGGATTTCTTTATTTATCGCCATTGCACCAATGCTTGGTTTCATGGGAACTGTAATTGGTATGATTGATGCATTTGATAAAATTCAAGCAGCTGGTGATATGAATCCATCATTAGTAGCAGGTGGTATTAAAATTGCACTTCTTACAACTGTATTTGGTCTAATTGTTGCAATTATACTTCAAGTATTTTATAATTATATTATTGCAAAAATAGATAGTATTGTAAACAGTATGGAAGACGCTTCTATCACATTAATCGATATGTTGGTAGATTTTAAAAACAAATAATAATTTAATATACCAACACAATGGGTTTACATAAAATAATAAAAATTTTAGCACTTGTCGTAAGTGTCATTGGGATTGCTTTCCTAGGAATGATGATTATGAAAGGAGATGCCGAAATAAAAGAAACTGCTACTGGTGTTGATGGTTTTATTTATACATCATACTTTATTTTAGCACTGGTTGTAATTGCAGTTGTTATATTCGGATTTAAAGGACTTATGTCTGGGAATATTAAAAACACTCTTATTATACTAGGAGCTTTTATAGTTGTTGTTGCACTTTCATATAGTTTAGCAGACGGAACACCTATGAAACTAACAGATGATACAATGTTATCAGAATCTGGTTCAAGATGGGTAGGAGCAGGCTTATACGCCTTCTACATATTAGGAGCAATTGCAATTGCTTCTATGATAGCAAGTGGATTTAAAAAAGCAAAATAATGGCAAGAAGATCGGCACCAGAAGTTAACGCAGGTTCTATGGCAGACATAGCATTCCTATTACTTATATTTTTCTTAGTTACAACAACTATGGAAAAAGATAAAGGGATAGCTCGACAATTACCTCCAATACAAGAGGATAACATTATACCTCCAAAAATTAAACAGAAAAATTTATTTATAGTTTTAGTAAATAAAAACAACCAATTATTGGTGAATGATGCTCCTATGGAACTTAGAAATTTGCGACAAGAAGCAATAGACTTTTTAGATAACGGAGGAGCCTCATCAAATAGCCCTGAATATTGTAGCTATTGTAAAGGAAATAGAGACCCTAGATCTTCAGACAATCCAAATAAAGCTGTGATTTCTGTACAAAATGATAGGTTGACTACTTACAATACCTATATAGCAGTACAAAATGAATTAGTTGCAGCATATAACTTTTTAAGAAACAGAGAATCACAACGTTTATATGGTTGGGATTATACTGAAGCAAAAAAAGATATGGGTTTAGGTAGATATAAGGGAAAAGCTAAGGATAAAATTAATAAAAAATTAAAGGAAATTCAAGAGATGTTTCCTTTAAAATTATCTGAAGCACAAGCAAAAAAAACAGGTGGTTAATTAATACTTAAAACAAGATGTCAAAATTTAAAAAGAAAACAGGTAATGAACTACCTCCAATATCTACTGCTTCTTTACCAGATATAGTATTTATGTTGCTATTCTTTTTTATGGTTGCAACGGTAATGAGAGAGACTGATTTATTGGTTGAACAAAACTTACCAAAAGCAGATCAAGTTGAAAAACTTAAAAAAGATAGATCTGTTTTTATTTTTGCAGGAAAACCAAGTGACCAATATAAAGATAAATATGGTGATGAAGGTAGAATACAAATAGGAGATAAATATACCGAGGTTTCTAATATTGGTCTTGCTTTAACGGAAGCAAGAGGAAAGTTAAATCCAGAATTACAAAGTAGTGTAGTTGTTGCTTTAAAAGTAGATGACGATACCAATACTGGTTTAGTTACCGATATTAAAGAAAAGCTTAGAGAACTAAATATGGTAAAGATTATTTATATCACAACTCCAGGAAATCAATTAGATAATTAAAACACTACTATTTTAAATTTTATAAAACGCCTTAATCTGTGATTACAGAAATTAAGGCGTTTTTTTATTGAAAACACCTAAAGGGAAGCTCTTGAGTTTTTGATGTGAATGAATTATTAGAGGTGTCCTTAAATAAAGTATCTTTGAATTGTTAATTAATTTTATTTATAAGTAATCACTTTTAGAAGAATGATAAGATATTTGTTTTATTCAATTTTTTTTCTACTTACTATTAATAGTATAGCACAAGATTCAATTCCTAAATTTGTTGGCGACTCGTTATATAGAGAAGATCAATTTTATATTTCCGTTTCCTATAATGTATTTTCAAATATTCCAAAAACAATGAATCCTGAGGGTGTATCCGCAGGAGTTAATATTGGGTTTTTAAGAGATTTTCCAATAAACAAAAGTAGAAATTTAGCATTTGCCCTAGGTGTCGGGTTTTCATATGATCAATACGGGAACAATCTTTTAATTGAAGAAGATGCAAATGGACTAACTAAATATTCAATATTAGATTCTGACATAGATTATAAATACAATCGATTAATAGTTACTACAATTGAAGCTCCCATAGAATTTCGTTGGCGAAGTTCAACTCCTACAGACTATAAATTTTGGCGTGTTTATGTCGGGTTTAGAGTTGGATATACATTATTAAATAAAGCAACCTATAAAAACTCTGATACAAAAATCACTAATACTAGTATCAATGAGTTTGAAGATTTAAGATTTAGTACCACTTTAAGCGTAGGTTATAGTAAGTTTAATCTTTTTGTAAAGTATAACTTAAACCCTTATTTTAATGAAGAAGCAATAACAGATGGTGGTGAACAAGTAAATTTTAACGGCATCAACTTAGGATTAGTTTTCTACATTTTATAACCAAAAGTTAAGCATAACGAGTTGTGGTATTACACCTAAAAATAAACCTATAATTAATTCAGGAATGGTATGTGATTTAGTTTCTAATCTAGAAGATGCTACCCAACCATTTGCAAAAAACAAAAATCCAATTTCAATAAGAATGTTTTTATTAAAATGCACGCTAAGTGCAATTATAAACATTGTTAAGCCTGCAATCCCCATTTGATGTAAACTCACTTTAAATCCAAAAACAACCAATATTAATGCGGCAATAGTTGAAAACAAAACGGACACAAAAAAATAATACAATTCGGGAGAATAATAAGAATTAAATACCATTTTAATAATTAATAGCAGTAACAATATTTGAATCATTAGTGGGAATTTTCGTTCTCCTACTTCCCTTAAATGAATACTAGAAACAATTCTTAGATTTTTTAATAAAAAAAAAGTAATTAATGGGATTAGGATGGTAATAATAATGACAGCATAAGATTTGGCTCTAATTAATTCAGGTTCAAAATAACGTGGAGAAATTAGATAATAAAACATAAGCCCAAATAGAGAAATTAATAAGGGATGAAATAAATACGAAGCAATACGTAAGAAAAACCTCATTATATTTTTTTTCTAAGCCGAGCCACAGGAATGTTTAATTGTTCTCGGTATTTAGCAATTGTTCTACGAGCTATTGGGTATCCTTTTTCTTTTAAGAAATCGGCAAGTTTGTCGTCTGTTAACGGTTTTTTTTTGTCTTCTTCAGAAACAATAATTTCTAAAATACTTTTAATTTCTCTAGTTGAAACATCTTCTCCTTTATCGTTTTTCATTGATTCACTAAAAAACTCTTTAATTAACTTTGTTCCGTAGGGAGTGTCTATGTATTTACTATTTGCAACTCGTGAAACTGTTGAAATATCCATGTTGATTTCATCTGCAATATTTTTTAAAATCATAGGTTTAAGCTTTTGCTCATCGCCTGTTAAAAAATATTCTTTTTGATAATGCATAATAGAATTCATCGTGACAAATAAAGTTTGTTGACGCTGTTTTATAGCATCAATAAACCATTTTGCAGCATCTAGTTTTTGCTTAATAAATTGAACCGCATCTTTTTGGGATTGCGTTTTTTGTTTGGTAACTTTATAGCCTTTTAACATTTCGCTATAATCTCTAGAAACATGGAGGTCTGGGGCATTCCTTCCGTTTAATGTTAGTTCTAATTCTCCATCGATAATTTTAATAGCAAAATCAGGGACAATATGCTCTATAATTTTTGTGTTTCCTGCATAGGATCCTCCAGGTCTTGGGTTTAAAGATTCAATTTCGTGAATAGTTGATCTTAATTGGTCTTCGGAAATAGCATGTTTAACAAGTAATTTTTTATAATGTTTTTTTGAAAATTGTTCAAAGGAATTTTCAATTATCTGAATAGCTATTGAAACAGATTCGGTAGATTTTTTACGTTTCAACTGAAGTAATAAACACTCTTGAAGGTTTTTTGAACCCACACCAGCAGGATCTAATTCTTGAACAAGTTTAAGTACTTTTTTTACTTTTTCTTCTGAAGTGAAAATATTTTGAGTAAAAGCTAAATCATCTACAATGTCTAGTAAGTTTCTTCGTATGTAACCTCCATCATCTACGCTGCCTATTAAAAAACGTGCAATCTCTTTTTCTTCTTCATTAAGACGATACGTGTTTAATTGTTGCAGTAAAAATTGGTTAAACGAGGTGCCAGAAGCATAGGGTATTTGTTTGTCATCATCATCTGGGCTGCTATTGTTAGCAGATAATCTGTAACTTGGTGTCTCGTCGTCACTTAAATATTCATCAATATTAATTTCTGTTTCTATGTGTTCATTGTCATCGTTGTAATCGTCTTCATTGTTAAACTCATCATCAAACTCATCACTTTCTTCTTTGCCTCCTTCTAGTGCAGGATTTTCTTCAATTTCTTGTGAGATACGTTGTTCAAAAGCTTGAGTAGGAAGTTGTATTAACTTCATTAGCTGTATTTGCTGAGGCGAAAGTTTTTGTGAAAGCTTAAAGTTAAGTTGTTGTTTTATCATAATAATTTTAATTATATAAAAATAAAAAAAACAATCTACATTTTATCACTATTTGAGCAGAATACTTTATTTTTTTCTTCTTCAGAAATGTATAAAAAAAATGATTAATCTTTGGGTAAATTAATCATTTTAGTTGTTAGAATGTTCTAGAAAAAACAATCTATATGTGTATAACGCAAATTATTTTAAAAACTTGCATTTCCTGGAGTTCTAGGATAAGGTATTACATCTCTAATATTCCCCATTCCAGTTACAAATTGTACCAAACGTTCAAATCCAAGCCCAAAACCACTGTGAGCAGCGGTTCCAAATTTTCGTAAATCTAAGTACCAAGATAATTCTTTTTCGTCTATATCTAAATCTGCCATTTTTTGTTTTAGCACATCATATCGTTCTTCTCGTTCAGATCCTCCAACTATTTCGCCAATACCAGGAAATAAGACATCCATTGCTCTAACGGTTTTTCCGTCGTCGTTTAGACGCATATAAAATGCTTTTATGTTTGCTGGGTAATCAAATAATATAACTGGACATTTAAAGTGTTTTTCGACTAAAAAGCGTTCGTGTTCACTTTGTAAATCTGCTCCCCATTCGTTGATAAGGTATTTGAATTTCTTCTTTTTATTGGGTTTGCAATTTCTAAGAATATCAATTGCTTCGGTATAACTAACACGTTTAAAATTATTTTCGCCAATAAATTCCAATTTATCACGTAATGGCATTTCGCTACGTTCGGCTTGAGGTTTGCTTTTTTCTTCCTGTATTAATCTGTTTTCAAGAAATTCAAGATCATCTTTACAGTTATCTAGAGCATATTTAACCACATACTTGATAAAGTCTTCCGCTAAATCCATATTCTGATCTAGGTTATTGAATGCCACCTCCGGTTCAATCATCCAAAATTCTGCTAAATGACGTGAAGTATTTGAGTTTTCTGCACGGAAAGTAGGCCCAAAAGTGTAAATTTTACCCAACGCCATTGCGTAGGTTTCACCTTCTAATTGACCACTAACAGTAAGATTGGTTTCCTTTCCGAAGAAATCCTGTTTATAATCTATATCTCCATTTTCATCTAATGGTGGGTTTTTTGGATCTAAAGCAGAAACACGAAACATTTCACCAGCACCTTCTGCATCACTACCCGTAATAATTGGTGTGTGCATATAGTTAAATCCGTTTTCCTGAAAGTATTTATGAACCGCAAAAGACAGTTTTGAACGCGTTCGCATCACAGCACTAAAAGTGTTGGTTCTAATACGTAAATGTGCTTGCTCTCTTAATTTTTCAAAGCTATGACGTTTTGGTGAAATGATAGTTAATTTCACTTCTTCTGGATCTGCTTCTCCAAGAATTTCAACTTTCGAAACTTGTATTTCAACTTTTTGTCCTTGTCCCTGACTTTCTGCCAAATTACCAAATACTTGAATGGCCGCGCCCACTGTAATTTTTTTTAGAAGGCTTTCTTCAAAGTTTTCAAAATCCACTACACATTGTAAATTTTTAATAGTAGAACCATCATTTAAAGCGATAAAGCGGTTGCTTCTAAAAGCACGAACCCATCCTTTTATACTAATTTCAATAGGAGAGGGCTTGGTTTCTAATAAATCTATAATTCTGTCTTTTTGTATCATTGTTTTTTTGATTGGTATAAATACTTTTAGTCAATAAAAGTCAAAGTGAAGGGTTTAGTTTTTCCTCTCTTTGTCATCATCATCATCATCATCATCATCATCATCATCAATTTCTGTATCTGATAATATTTGTAAGGTTGGTTTTTTTAAGGTTTCTTTATTTGCAATACTTCGTTCTAACGATAACAATAAGGAAGGAAGTAATAGTAAATTAGATAACATAGCAAATAATAAGGTAATGGAAACTAAAATTCCTAAGGCTACCGTTCCTCCAAAACTTGAAATTGAAAACACCGAAAATCCAAAAAATAACACGATTGAAGTATAAAACATACTTACTCCTGTTTCTCTTAATGCGGCGTAAACGGACTTTCTAATTTTCCAATGATTAGCTATTAATTCTTGTCGGTATTTTGCTAAAAAGTGTATGGTGTCATCTACCGATATTCCGAAGGCTATACTAAACACCAATATCGTTGATGGTTTTATAGGGACTCCCATAAAGCCCATAAGCCCTGCTGTGATTATTAGTGGGAGTAAATTTGGAATCAACGAAATTAATATCATTTTAAAACTTCGGAACATCCAAGCCATAAAAAGAGCGATTAAAAATATGGCTAGTGATAATGACAAAACTAAATTATTAACCAAATACCGAGTTCCTTTTTGAAACGTTAATGCCTTTCCTGTTAAAGAAACGTTATACCTTTCGGGAGGGAATATTTTATTAATTTCAGTCTTTATATCGTCTTCTATTCTGTCAAACCTTTTGGTGTCTGTGTCTTTTATAAAAGTGGTGATTCGTGCGTATTGCCCTGTACTATCTACATAATTATCTAAAAAATGAGTATTGTTTACACTGTTTTTAGCATACGAAAGTAAAAAAGTACGTTCTTGACTATTGGGTAATTGGTAGTATTCTGGATTGTTATTATAATAAGCTTGTTTCGAAAATTTTACCAATTCAACCACCGATAAAGGCTTTGATAGTTCCGGAATTTCGTACATAAAGTTCTGTAACTTATCCATTCGTTTCAAGGTAGCAAGACTCATTACTCCTTTTTTACGTTTGGTATCTATCATTACTTCCAAAGGCATAATTCCTTCAAACTCTTTTTCAAAGAATTTTATATCTTCATAAAAACCGGTTTTCTTAGGCATATCTTCAATAATACTTCCAGAAATTCCAATATTAAACATACCGATAATACTAACGCAAAGTAGGGCTACAGAGGTTATATAAATGCTAACACGATGGTTTTTTACCATATGCTCTGTCCAATCTACAAATGTAATAATCCATTTTTTGCCTAAATGTTTTAGGTGTTTTTCCTTAGGAGGAGGCATAAAACTGTAGATAATCGGAATAATGAATAGACTTAATAAAAATATGGCAATAATGTTTATGGAAGCTACGACACCAAATTCTGACAACAGTTTACTATTGGTTAAAATAAAAGTTGCAAAACCGGAAGCAGTTGTTAAATTGGTCATTAAAGTTGCGTTCCCAACCTTTGCAATAACACGTTGTAACGACTTTGCTTTGTTGCCGTGAAGCTTAATTTCTTGTTGGTATTTATTGATAAGAAAAATACAATTAGGTATTCCGATTACAATTATTAATGGAGGAATTAAAGCGGTAAGTACTGTGATTTCGTATTGAAGTAATCCTAAAATACCAAATGCCCACATTACACCAATTATTACCGTAAACATTGAAATTAATGTGGCTCTAAATGATCTAAAAAAGAAATAGAAAAGCAACGATGTTACTAATAAGGCCGCGCCAATAAACATTTTTATTTCGTCTATAATGCTTTTGGCGTTTAGCGTCCGAATGTAAGGCATACCAGAAGCGTGGACTGTGATACCTGTTTCAGTTTCAAATTCTCTTATTAATGGTATTAGTGTGTTAATTACAAAAGCAGGTCTTATAGGCGTATTAATAATATCCTTATCCATATAAATGGCAGTCCGAATCGATTTTTTATTTGGGCTATAAATCAAGCCCTCATAAATAGGGAGTTTATTAAAAAGTTCGTCTTTGTATTTACTGAGAGACTCGTTTGTAAAGATGGTATCACTTATAAAAGGAACCAATCTAAAAGCAGTGGTGTCTTCTCTTTTTTCAAGTTTTAATAGATTGCCTACTGAAATTGTAAAGTCTATTTCTTTATATTCTTGAATTTTTTTTGAAAGATTATTCCAAGCAACAAAATTTTTGGGTGTAAAAAGGGTTGAATCTTTAACCCCAATAACGATTACATTTCCTTCTTCGCCAAAATGTTTTAAAAACTCTTTGTACTCTAAATTTATCTCGTGATCGTCTGGAAGTAAATTTGCCTCTGTTGTTGAAAAACGCATATTCTTCCATTGCAATGCCAAAAGAACGGTAATTCCTGCAATAACAATTAAAATAAAGATGCGATTTCTTAATATAAAACGCGCTAGGGCGCTCCAAAATCCTATGCTAAATAGTTTATTCAAAATGAATTGTAATTATTTAAACCCCATATTTAAAATGGAATGGGTGCAAAGGTATTAAAATACGTGTAACTATATAGGTTTATGCTGTTTAAAAGTGAAATAAATACCTTAAAATTTTAGATAAAAAGTGAATTTTAGAGCAATATTGTCATCGAAATTTGGAAGGTTATAATAACCATAACGATACGCAAAACTCAATCCGAAGCCAAAAAAGATTCGGTTAAGTTCAATTCCAGACTCTGAGTAAAACTGATCTAAGGTTTTAAAATCAACACCAAGATGTGCTGCTTTGTTTTTTAAATTTCCGATTGCGTGTCTTGTAAATACAATAGCTTCGGGTTGTATTTTTTCTGAAATATGTATCCTAAATAAACTATGTTTTACGTGCAATGCTGCATATTTATCTGAAAAGAATTCGCCAAAATACATGGTTTCAAAACTACTTCTGCCTGCAACAGAAAACCTTTTTAAAATGGCACTTTTTGTAGGGCTATTTGGTGATGAATGAAATAAATGAGTTAAGGGAAGATCTCCCAATGCTAAGGAACTTATCAGTAAAAAATTAGTTGAAGAAAGTTTTTCGCGTTTTATAAAATAATCGGCTTTTAATCCAAATTTTGTGTAACTAAAATCACTTCCGAAGACATTTTTAAAGCCTTGTGTTATTTGTAAACTAACACTTGGCATTCCGCCGCCATAATACTCAATTGAAGATGGTTTTTTGTTGTTTACTCCATAACGAATACTGAGACTTGCTTCAGAAAGGGCATATTCTTCATAGGTAATTCCGTTATTTATATACTGGTAATTATCAATCTGACTTATATTTCGTTTTGCTATTTGTACTTCAGAAATCAGGGTATTGTTAAACTTGTAATTTAATGAAGAGCTCCATGAAATATGCTTATAAAATTGAGTAATGTTTAATAAACGAGGCTCAATAATTGAGAAAACTAATTTATCTGTTAAAAGGGTATAATCACCAAATTCTTGAATATCGTCTGTGTAATATAAATCTAGCCATAATTTATCAGATTTATTAAGTCTTATACTAGACCCTACACTGTATTTATATTTCTGGTCATTTAATCCGTAGGCAAAATAACCTCCAAATTTGTATTTTTTAAAAAGTTTGTCATTGGTGATGCCTCCAATACCTACTCGCAAACCTTCGTGGTCATTGTATTTTATTACTGAACGTAAATCAATATCGAAAATCCAAATAGGATAAAAACCAGACTCAAGTGGATTCACTTTTTCTATAAAACCTTGTTCTTCTTCCTGTTTTGGGTCTTGAGAATAGCCCAAAATACTTGTAAAAAACAAGAAATAAAATAAAGAGAAGTACTTATTCAAAAGAGCATGAGGTTTGATTAGTGTATAAAAATATAGCGACCAAAAGCCGCTATATTATATGTTTTGTTAATAGGTTTTCATATTAAACGGTCATTATTTCTTTTTCTTTTAAAATTAATGCTGCATCGATACGTTGAATGTGCTCATCGGTCATTTTCTGAATATCCATTTCTAGGTTTTTTGTTAAGTCTTCAGAAAGGTCAGCTTTTTTAATTTCGTTATTGGCGTGTTTACGGTCATTTCGAATTCCTACTTTGGTATCTTCTCCTTCCGCTTTTGCTTGTTTAACCAATTCAATTCTGCGTTCTTCAGTTAATGGAGGAACGTTGATAATTACACTTTCACCATTACTCATTGGGTTGAAACCAATGTTTGCTAAATGAATTCCTTTTTCAATTTCAGGAATTAAAGACCTTTCCCAAGGCTGAATGGTAATCGTCATTCCGTCTGGAGTAGAAACATTAGCAACTTGACTTATAGGTGTTGGAGTCCCGTAGTAATCTACCATAACAGCAGAAACCATAGAAGGAGATGCTTTTCCAGCTCTAATATTAACAAACTTTTTTACAAGGTGCTTTAAGGCGTTTTCCATTGCTTCTTTTGTGCTGTCGATAATAAACTCTACTTCTTCGTTCATGGTTCTTGTTTTAATATTTTAATAATAGTTTGATAATTGTTGAAACTATTAATTTACTCTTGTTCCTATATTTTCTCCTGAAACTACTTTCATTAAATTCCCTCGTGTATTCATATCAAAAACTACAATTGGCAAATGATTTTCTTGACTTAAAGTGAAAGCAGTGGTGTCCATTACTTTCAGTCCTTTTTTAAGCACATCTTCAAAACTTATAAAATCGAATTTTGTTGCAGTGCTGTCTTTTTCAGGATCACTTGTATAGATTCCATCTACGCGAGTTCCTTTTAAAATAACATCTGCTTTTATTTCAATAGCTCTTAAAACGGCTGCCGAATCTGTTGTAAAATAAGGATTTCCTGTTCCACCACCAAAAATAACTACACGACCTTTTTCTAAATGGCGTAAAGCTCTTCGTCTAATAAAAGGTTCTGCTACTTCATTAATTTTTATAGCACTTTGCAAACGAGTTGGTACTCCTTCATCTTCCAAAGCACTTTGTAATGCAAGCCCGTTAATTACGGTTGCTAACATTCCCATGTGGTCGCCTTGTACTCTGTCCATTCCACGACTCGCTCCAGCTACACCTCTAAAAATATTTCCACCTCCAATAACAATGGCGATTTCTACATCTTTATCAATAAGTTCTTTTATGTCTTGTGCGTATTCTTGAAGACGTTCTGGATCAATCCCGTATTGGCGATTTCCCATTAAGGCTTCACCAGATAATTTTAAGAGTATTCTTTTGTATTTCATTTTCAATTTTTCTATTGCAAAAATAATGAAAAAAATTGAAGGAAAATAAGAGGGAATTGAGAATAAAAAAACCGTTTCAAAATACATTGAAACGGTTTGTAATTTATAAAATAATTTTTAAGAAATATTTATTGTTTTATAATTTTTTTAGTAACAACTCCTTGGTCTGTTTCAATTTTAATAAATAGCAAACCACTAGCTAATTTGCTTAAGTTAATTTGATTTACTACGCTTTGTTTCTCTAAAACCAACTTTCCTAAAATATCATAAACCTCAATGCTTTTTAAAGACACTTGGCTTTGTAAATTTAACAAGTTTTGTACAGGGTTAGGGTATAATGAAACTTGTGTTGCTAATGCATTTTCAACCCCTAGTGTACAATCTACACTATATACTGTCCAATTATCTTTACACCAACCTACAATAGGAAAACCCTCACATTCTGGATAGGTTGCATTTTCATCATCTACTTGTATGCAATTAAGATTTACATTGCCCAAAGAAAACATGTTCTGCAGATTGTGATTATTGCCATTTTTAATGTTTAGGCTTGTTAATTGATTATTTTCACATTCTAACCCCTCTAGAGTTATGTTTTGAGATAGATCTAATTCATTTAGTTGGTTGCCAGAACAAGCTAAACTCCTAAGGTTTAAATTTTGAGTAACATCCAAATTACTTAATTGGTTATTATCACACCATAAATTTATAAGATTTAAATTTTGAGTAACATCAATATTATTTAAAATATTTCCACCACATGTGATCCATACAAGATTTAAATTTTGAGAAAAATCTAAACTACTTAATTGATTATTAGAGCAATGTAATACTTCAATATTGATGAAACTTTGTATTCCTTCCAAAGATGAAATGTCATAAAAGCTAACACTTAATCTTACAACTTCCACAGCTTCTGTCTCTTGTATTTCTCCATCGCCATTGGTATCTGCAGTTTCATAAAAGCCATTTCCTAAATCTGCAACATCATCATTCACTAAAGCAAATTTAAAATTAACATCTGGAATATTTACGATTTGGGCAGTTCCAGAAAAAGAAAAAAACAAACATTGCTAATTTTATTAAATTATACATCTTATTTAATCTTTTCTCGGTTTTTGTATGATTTATTTTTTTCATAGCTTATTCTTTCTTAAATTCAAGTAATAAATGCAACTTTTCAGGAGTTACAATTTGATATTTTTTTCAGAAGAAAAAGGAACGTATAAGTTCCTCTTTCTTTCCGAAAGGTTCTTATCGTATTTTGTGGCTCCTCTTAAAAAGTTACATTATGCGACAAATAACCAAGGAACAAAGGTACACCATTTCAACAATGTTATCTCAAGGCTACAGCAAGCAAG
>CAZIMW010000028.1:0-21220 GCA_964540425.1 uncultured Flavobacterium sp. | reverse complement strand
ATTTATTATTTTATTGCAAATTTAACATTTCCACACAAATCGTGGTAGAACCTTAATTTTAAGATATAAATATTTTAGAAAGGTTGTTGGTTTTCTATCAATCAATTACCTTTTACTTATTAAAAATAACAAATATGAAAAAAAGAGTTTTACATATAGCTTTAATAATCAATTCAATAATTAGTTTTTCACAACCTATCATAGAATTTGAAAAAAAACTATGGAGGAAGTTTCGAGGAGCTTCGCACTTCTTTTATTAGATCTTTAGATGGTGGGTATGTTTTTACTTGTCGGAGCGCTTCAAATGACATTGATGTTTCAGGTAATAATGGTACAGGTGATTATTGGGTTGTTAAACTATCAGATTCATTTGATATAGAATGGCAAAACTCTTATGGCGGAAGCGCTTGGGAAACCCCTTATAATATAATCCAAACTTCAGATGGGGGATATATTATTTCTGGAAGGAGCAGTTCAAATGACGGTGATGTAACAGGAAATCATGGCTTATCGGATATTTGGGTTTTAAAATTAGATTCAGGAGGAAATATAGAATGGCAAAATTCTTACGGAGGTTCAAATTCTGAACATGGTGGAAAAGTTATTTCTACTTTAGACGGAGGTTATGTGATATTATCTGACACATATTCAAATGATGGAGACGTTTCCCTAAATCATGGAGGTTCAGATGTTTGGATAATAAAAATAGACAATCTTGGTGTTATTGAATGGGAGAAATCTTATGGAGGAAGTGACCATGAAGAAGCTGCTTTTATTCTTCAGACAAATGATGGAGGCTTTATTTTTGCAAGTGAAACAAAGTCAAATGATGGGGATATAACTATAAACAATGGAGTTTCTGATTATTGGGTTGTTAAAATTAATTCTGTAGGCTTAATTGAATGGGAAAAATCCTATGGAGGAAGTGAGAATGATTATATATTATTTGCTAATCAAGAAACGGATAATAGTTTTTTATTTTCTGGTAGTAGTTATTCAAATGACGGGAATCTTACTGAAAATAATGGAGAAAGAGACTCTTGGATTTTTAAAACAACAGTAGAAGGTGTAATAATTTGGCAAAAATCTTTTGGAGGTAGTGGAAATGAGGAAGCCCATAAGGCATTAATTAATGAAGATAGCTCTATTATAACTATTGGGGAGAGTAATTCAAGCGATGGAGACGTTTCTTTAAATTATGGAGATTTTGATGTCTGGTTAGTCCAGTTTTCTGAAAACCTTAGCATTAATGATGACAACTTAGTTGATTTTTTAATTTACCCAAACCCAACAGATGATATAGTAACTATAAAAGCAGAAGATCTCAAAGAAATAACAATTTACAATATCTTAGGAAAGAAGGTTTATTTTAAAGAACTATCTGGAGATAGTACTGCAAATATTGATGTTAGTCATTTAGCCAAAGGTGTTTATACTGTTGTTGTTTCAACAAGCAATCAACAAGAGGTTAAAAAACTTTTGATTAATTAGAAGTTTCTTTTTTAGGCTCATTTATTGTTATAAAAAACTTAACAAGTTTTAAAAATATTTATAGTATTTTCGGGCTATGAGTAGCTTTAAAAATATCCAGCAAAAACTGGAGGAATTTATTAAAAAATATTACGTCAGCGAATTAATAAAAGGAAGCATCCTTTTTTTCGCCATAGGACTCTTATACCTTATTATTACCTTATTAATCGAATATTTTTTATGGCTAAACCCCACCGGAAGAACCATCCTGTTTTGGACTTTTGTGTTGGTAGAAACTGCATTGTTTGTTAGGTTTATAGCCTTTCCTTTATTTAAAATATTTAACCTTCAGAAAGGAATATCTGATGAAGAAGCTTCCAAGTTAATTGGAAATCATTTTCCTGAAGTTAGCGATAAACTGTTAAATGTCATTCAGTTAAATCAAAATCAACGCGAATCAGAATTACTTTTAGCGAGTATCGATCAAAAATCATCTGAACTGGAACCTGTTCCTTTTAAGAGTGCTATCAATTTTAAAAAGAACAGCAAATACTTAAAATATGCAGCCATTCCTGTAATTGTATTTTTGTTTTTTTCTGCTTTGGGCGATAAAGATATTTTTTCTAGCAGTTATAAACGAGTGATAAATTATGATACTGCTTATGAACCTCCGGCACCATTTTCGTTTGTGGTTTTAAATGAAAATTTAAGCGCTATCGAAAACAAAAATTTCACTATAAAAATTCAAACTTTAGGTGAAATTGCTCCTGAAAACGCGAGTATTTCTTTTAATAATGAAGTGTATTACCTAAAACAAGCTGCTCCAGGTTTTTTTGAATACACTTTTGTACAGCCTATAAATGCGATTGATTTTCATCTTTCAGCAAATAAAGTAAGCTCTAAAAGTTATACTTTAGAAGTGATTAAAACCCCCTCTTTAGTGTTTTTTGAAATGAAACTAGATTACCCATCTTATACAGGAAAAAAAGATGAGGTTTTAGAAAGTTCTGGTAATGCCATTATTCCTGAAGGCACTAAGGTTACTTGGGATGTTACTACTAAAAACACAAATAAAGTTGCATTAAAAACAAAAGATACTTCCTATACTTTTAATAAAAACAAAGAACAGTTTTTCTTTCAAAAAGGAATTTATAGAAAGTTAGATTACGCCATTACAACCTCCAATAAAAATCTTCAGGATTACGAAAATTTATCCTTTACCTTATCTGTAATTAAAGACGAATTTCCTGAAATTACGGTTGTATCCAAACAAGATAGTCTTACCAGTCAAAAGGTTTATTTCCTCGGAAGGGTTTCAGACGATTATGGACTTACAAAACTTCAGTTAGTGTATTATCCAACAGGTGAAGATGCTCAAAAAAACACGGTTCTACTTTCTTTAAATAAGTCTAATTTTGACCAGTTTGTGTATGCTTTTCCTGGAAACCTTCCTTTAACCGAAGGAGTTTCTTACGATTATTATTTTGAAATTTTCGACAACGATGCGCTTCATAATTACAAATCTAGTAAGTCGGCATTTTATTCTTTCAGAAAATTAACCAAAGATGAAATAGAAAACGAACAGCTTAAAAATCAAGAAAATACCATTGAAGGTTTGGACAAGTCCTTAGAGAAAATGAAAGAACAAGACAAGCTATTGGAAGAACTTTCAAAAACACAAAAAGAAAAAAAGGAACTCAATTGGAACGATAAAAAGAAGCTAGAAGAATTTTTAAAACGACAGAAACAACAAGAGGAAATGATGAAAAATTTCTCAAAGGAATTAAAAGAAAACCTAGAGAATTTTCAGCCAGAAAACAAAGAAGAAGATACTTTTAAAGAACAGTTAAAAGATCGTTTACAAGAAAATGAAGATCAATTAAAAGAAAACGAAAAACTACTGGAGGAATTAGAAAAACTACAAGATAAAATTGAAAAGGAAGAGCTTACCGAAAAGCTAGAAAAACTCTCCAAACAAAATAAAAATCAAGAAAAAAACTTAGAGCAATTGGTGGAGCTTACCAAGCAATATTATGTAACCAAAAAAGCTGAACAACTCGCAGAAGAATTAAGCAAACTCGCCGAAGAACAAGAAAAATTAGCCGATTCTCCCGAAGAAGAAAACACCAAAGAGGAGCAAGACAAACTCAATGATAAGTTTGATGAGTACCAAAAAGAAATGGATCAACTTCAAGAGGATAATAAAGATTTAAAAAATCCAATGGATATTCCTCAAGATAAAAAAGGCGAGGAAGAGGTGAAGGAAGAGCAAGAAAAAGCGAGTGATGAATTGGGAGATCAGAAAAAGCAGGACGCTAAGAAAAGTCAGAAAAAAGCAGCTAAAAAAATGAAACAGATGAGTCAGCAAATGCAAATGCAGATGCAATCTGGGCAAATGGAATCCTTGGATGAAGATTTAGAAATGCTACGTCAGATTTTAGATAACTTGGTCGTTTTTTCTTTTACACAAGAAGATTTAATGGAAGAGTTTAGTGTAATAGATTATGGAAACCCGTTGTTTGGGAAAAAGTTGGTACTTCAGAATGAGTTAAAATTAAATTTTGAACACATCGACGATAGTCTTTTTGCTTTGTCTTTACGTCAGCCCATGTTGGGAGGAAAAATAAATTCATCTTTAACTAATGTCACTTTCAACTTAGAAAAAAGCTTGGAACGTTTCGCAGATAATAAAATCACAAAAGGCATTTCAAGTCAACAATACACTATTACAGGAGCGAATGAACTAGCAATACTTTTAAGTGAAATACTCGGTAATATGCAAGACCAAATGAGTATGTCGAGTTCTGGAAAAGGTAAGGGTAAAGGAAAAGGCATGGGAAAAGGTGAGGGCGAGGGAGAAGGATTTCAGTTGCCAGATATTATCAAAAAACAAGAGAGCCTCAATAAAAAGATGGAAGAAGGAATGGGCAAGGATGGCGATAAAGGAAAAGATGGCGAAGAAGGCAAGGAAGGTAAAGGAGATAAAGGAAAAGGAGAAGGCGAAGGTCAGGGAGAAGGCGAAGGGCAAGGTGAGGGGGAAGGTTCTGGAAAAGGAGGAAAAAATGGAAAAGGGAATAAAGACGGAAAACAAAAAGGAGAAGAAGGCTACGGAAATAACGAAGAAATGAATGGTGAATTGTTTGAAATTTACAAACAACAACAAATGCTTCGGAATGAATTAGAAAACCGAATTAGACAATTAGGAAATAAAGGAAATGCTGGTAAATTGCTTCGTCAAATGGAAGAAATTGAACAGCAATTACTAGACAGGGGTTTCAATCAAGAGACACTTCAAAAAATGCAAAATCTAAAACACGAATTATTAAAATTAGACAAAGCAACTTTTGAACAAGGACAGGAAATGAAAAGAGAGTCTAAAACCAGTCAAGATAATTTTCAAAATGACACACAACTCAATCCAGATGAAATTAAAAAATATTTTAATACTACCGAAATATTAAATAGAGAAGCTCTTCCTTTGCAACCAGTATATAAGCAAAAAGTACAGGAATATTTTAAACAAAAAAATGATTGATTTTTATTCAGAAACCGATTTTGAGCTTGATAATTCAAAAGAAATTTCACAATGGATTTCTCAAATAATCCAAAACGAAGATTATGAAGAAGGAGAAGTAAGTTATATTTTTTGTGATGACGATTATCTTTTAAAACTTAATGAAGAATTTTTAAACCACGATACCTTAACCGATATTATAAGTTTTGACAACAGTTTAGGAAAACAAATTAATGGTGATATTTATATTTCTGTAGAACGAGTAAAGGAAAATTCAGAATCCTATTCCACCACTTTTGAAAATGAATTACACCGAGTAATTATCCACGGAATCCTTCATTATTGTGGTTATAAGGACAAAACCGAAGAAGACGCAAAAACAATGCGAAAGAAGGAAGAAGAAGCTTTATTACTAAGAAGCTTTCTTTAGATTATTGAAAATCAAATCAATACGAATTTAATTACTTGATTTTAAGTTAATTAACTATCTTTGCAACCAATTTTTTTGAATTACTAAAAACGTAATGTTCCACGTGGAACATATATTAAACAATTAACAAACTATGTTTCCAAATAAATACGATGTCATTGTAGTTGGTGCAGGACACGCAGGCTCTGAAGCCGCCGCCGCCGCCGCTAATCTTGGATCAAAAACTTTATTGATTACAATGAGCCTTCAAAACATTGCGCAAATGTCTTGTAATCCCGCTATGGGCGGAATTGCAAAAGGGCAGATTGTACGGGAGATTGATGCTTTGGGAGGTTATAGTGGAATTGTTTCGGACCAAACAGCGATTCAGTTTAAAATGTTAAACAAGTCCAAAGGACCTGCTATGTGGAGTCCTAGAGTTCAAAGCGACCGGATGCGTTTTTCGGAAACATGGCGAGATATGTTAGAAAACACTCCAAATCTTGATTTTTATCAAGAAATGGTTTCAGGTTTATTAACTGAAAACGGAAAAGTTATTGGTGTAAAAACATCATTGGGAGTTGAAATTAAATCTCATTCCGTTGTGCTTACCAACGGAACTTTTTTAAACGGAATTATCCATATTGGCGATAAAAATTTTGGTGGAGGAAGAGCAGGCGAAAGTGCCTCTACAGGAATTACTGAAGATTTAAGAAAATTAGGTTTTGAATCTGGAAGAATGAAAACCGGAACGCCACCAAGAGTCGATGGGCGATCTTTGGACTTCTCAAAAATGATTGAACAACCTGGCGATGAAAGACCAGAAAAATTCTCCTATTTAGACATTACTAAGCCATTGACAAAACAGCGTTTGTGCTATATGTCTTATACAAGTCAAACCGTTCATGATTTATTAAAGGAAGGGTTTGATAAATCGCCCATGTTTAATGGTGCTATTAAAAGTAGTGGTCCAAGATATTGTCCTTCTATTGAAGAAAAAATAAATCGTTTTGCAGATAAAGATCGTCATCAATTATTTGTAGAACCAGAAGGCTGGAATACCGTAGAGTATTACATTAATGGATTTTCAACATCTCTTTCTGAAGAGGTGCAATTTAATGCACTGAGACAAGTTGCAGGTTTTGAAAACGTAAAATTCTTTAGACCTGGATATGCAATAGAATACGATTATTTTCCACCAACACAATTGCGTCATACATTAGAAACAAAGTTGATTTCTGGACTATATTTTGCAGGACAGATTAACGGAACTACAGGTTATGAAGAAGCCGCTTCTCAAGGATTAATGGCAGGAATAAATGCTCATTTAAAAGTGAAAGAAAAAGACCCTTTTGCACTAAATAGAGATCAAGCTTATATTGGAGTTTTGATTGATGATTTAATTACTAAAGGTACCAAAGAGCCATATCGCATGTTTACCTCTAGAGCAGAATACAGAACTTTATTACGTCAAGATAATGCCGATTTTAGACTTACGAAAAAATCTTTTGATATTGGATTAGCTTCTGAAAAGCGATTAATAACAATGGGAAAAAAGCAGAAAGAATCCGATGCTTTTATTCAATTTTTTAAGAACACAAGTGTGAGTCATAAAATATTAAATCCGATTTTAGAAGAAAAGAATTCTGCTCCCGTTAAGCAAATGGATAAGTTATTTAGACCTTTTTCTCGGCCGAATATCACAATGGACGATATGAAGAAAATTAAAGAAGTGGACGATTATATAGTAAAAAATAACTTAGACAGAGAAGTACTAGAACAAACAGAAATCCAAATTAAATACGCGGGATATATAAACAAAGAAAGACTAAACGCAGATAAGTTAAATAGGTTAGAAGGAATAAAAATACCTGAAAATTTCGACTATTCTAAATTAAAATCATTGTCTTATGAAGCATTAGAAAAGCTAAAAAACATAAAACCTGTAACCGTTTCACAAGCCTCCAGAATTAGTGGAGTTTCACCAAATGATATTTCTGTGTTGTTAGTTTATATGGGACGTTAATCGTATTGTTTCACGTGGAACAATTTTAATTTTATGCTTTAGCACCTTTTCGAAAAAAAATGAACAAACCAAATCCTAAAACCCCAGCCATAGTAAAAGACTACTTAGTCACAGGAGAATCATTCGAATTAATTTACGATTCTGAAAGAGAAATGTTAATCACTTCTCCTAAACCAGCCACAGAAAATATTTCCAAATATTACGAGAGTGAAGAATACATTTCACACACCGATAGCAAAAAAGGAATTGTTTCTTATTTATATCAAACTGTAAAAAAATTAGCAATCGATAAAAAAGTAGCTTTGATCAATTCCTTAAATAACGGTTCAGGAAGTTTATTAGATATTGGAGCTGGAACTGGAGATTTTTTAAAACAAGTAAAAGAAGCGAATTGGAAAGTTTCGGGAGTAGAGCCCAACAAAGGAGCAAAAAACTTAGCCCAAGAAAAAGGAATCACTTTACAAGAATCTCTCGATAATTTTAACGGAGAAACATTTGATGTAATTACGATGTGGCATGTTTTAGAACACGTTCCTAATTTAG
This sequence comes from uncultured Flavobacterium sp., assembly GCA_964540425.1. Taxonomy (GTDB): domain Bacteria; phylum Bacteroidota; class Bacteroidia; order Flavobacteriales; family Flavobacteriaceae; genus Marifrigoribacter. The sequence goes on along the minus strand of CAZIMW010000028.1, from coordinate 13,258 downwards.
AAGAAACCGTTTCAACAATAGAGAAATTATTAAAGCCAGAAGGCATTTTAATTATTGCAGTACCTAATTATAAATCGTTTGATGCAAAGTATTATAAAGAGCATTGGGCTGCTTATGATGTGCCTAGACATTTATGGCATTTTTCTCAAGCATCAATGCGTAAATTGTTTTCAGAAAACCTTCAACTTATAAAAACGAAACCCATGATTTTCGATTCGTTTTACGTAAGTCTATTATCAGAAAAAAATAAAACAAGGAAACAAAATCTTATAAAAGCATTTTATGTAGGATTGCGATCAAATTTGTCTGCTTGGAAAACAAAAGAGTATTCTTCCTTAATATATTGCTTCAAAAAATCGAAATAAGAAGAATTAAATAGGTTTCAGCTTTGTTTACAAGTAATACACCACATAAGGCGCCAGTTTTGTGAAAGCCGCCTAAAAGCTTTTATATGATGGATGTTTTAATAAATAGAAGTAATCAATAATAATAATCAATAGAAAATACTTATACCAACTCTTTCTTATGAATAAGCCGAGTTAGTTGAATAGATAAATCGGTAAAAATAATTTTTGCATTACCGTTTCGCTCAATATGATATTCTGCTTCTTCTAATGCTTCGGTTATTTCAAAAATATTATTTTGATGAACAAAAGGAGCAAATTTATCTAAAGAGAATTTTCCGTCGTGACTTTCAAAATACAATAAGGAATCAGCTTTGTAATTTTTTAGTAAGGCTTGTCTAAAAATCTCTAAGCAATAACTTAAAAACTTCTTTTGGGTTTCACGACCTTCTTTTGCAATGTTTTCGCTCCAATCCATTAAATCGTTGATGGCTCCTTTATTTCCTTTTGCTTTAAATGCGGTACGAACCCAAAATACAAAAAGATTTTCAAAGGCAATATCATTACTATCGTTTGCAATAATATGAAGTGCTTTATTATAATCGCCATTTGCTTGATGACTTATTTTTTTAGCTAAATTACTTACAATATTTTGTTTGTCAACTAATTGACCAGCTATATCGTTTTCGGCTAATAACGGAATATGTAATTTTTGACAACGAGATTGTATGGTTCCTAATATATTTTGTTCCTCTTCAGTGAGTAATAAAAGCACTGTTTTTTCGGGAGGCTCTTCTACTAGTTTCAGAATTTTATTAGCACATTCGTTGTTCATTTTATCAGCCATCCAAATAATCATCACTTTATATCCACCTTCATAAGCTTTTAGTGAAAGTTTTTTTGAGATATTTTGAGCTTCATATTTACTAATATTTCCTTGTTTTTTTTCAATTCCTATAAATTGAAGCCAATCATACAAAGAAGCATAGGGATTTTTCAAAACAAATTCTCGCCATTCCGAAGAAAAATTATCAGAAATAGGATACGTTTTTACATTTTCGTTTGAGTTTACAGGATATACAAAATGAAGATCGGGATGATTTAATTTTGAAACTTTATTAGCACAGTTTAAATAAGCATCACCCTCTTTAGGGTAAGAGTGACATAAAATCTCTTTAGCATAGCTCAATGCCAATGCTAAAATTCCTGAACCAGCTTTCCCAATAAACAGTTGTGTATGTGAAATACGTCCGTTTTTTACCGTATTTACTAAGTGTGATTTAATATGTTGCTGTCCTACGACTTCGGAAAATTTCATAGACAATATTACGTTTTTTTAGGCAGAAAATACCCATTCAAAATCCTATCTTTGAAGTCAAATTATAAAATAATGAAAACAGTAAACGACTTTAATTTTAATAATAAAATAGCATTAATTCGAGTAGATTTTAATGTCCCATTAAACGAATCTTTAGAGGTAACAGACAAAAGCAGAATCAAGGCATCAAAAAAATCGATTATTAAAGTCTTGGAAGATGGTGGGAGATGCGTATTAATGTCGCATTTAGGAAGACCTAATGGAGTTGAAGATAAGTTTTCATTAAAACATATTGTTGCTAAAGTGAGTGAAGTTATTGGTGTAAAAGTTCATTTTGCAGAAGATTGTGTAGGAGAAAAACCGGAAGAAGCGGTAGCTGATTTAAAGAACGGAGAAATTTTATTATTAGAAAATTTACGTTTTCATAAAGAAGAAAAAGCAGGAGACAAAGCCTTTGCAGAACAGCTTTCAAAATTAGGAGATATTTATGTAAATGATGCCTTCGGAACTGCCCATAGAGCACACGCATCTACTACGGTTATTGCTGATTTTTTTCCCGAAAATAAATGTTTTGGATTGTTATTAGCTTCAGAAATAGAAAATATTGAAAAGGTTTTAAAAAACTCTGAAAAACCTGTAACTGCAATAATTGGTGGTGCAAAAGTATCTTCAAAAATAACAATAATTGAAAACATTTTAGATAAAGTAGATCACCTAATTATTGGCGGCGGAATGGCATTTACTTTTATTAAAGCACAAGGAGGTAAAATAGGAAATTCATTGGTGGAAGATGACAAACAAGAATTAGCTTTATTTATTTTAAAACAAGCTAAAGAAAAAAATGTTGAAATTCATTTACCAGTAGATGCGATTGTAGCAGATGCTTTTTCTGAAGATGCCAATACCAAAACCGAAGCGATTAATGCTATTTCTGATGGATGGATGGGATTAGATATAGGACCTGAAACTAACCAGCTTTTTGCAGAAGTAATTTTAAATTCAAAAACCATATTATGGAATGGTCCTGTAGGTGTTTTTGAAATAGAGAAATTTGCGAAAGGAACTATTTCTTTAGGAAATGCAATTGCCGAATCCACCGAAAATGGAACTTTTTCATTAGTAGGCGGTGGAGATTCTGTAGCAGCTGTTAAGAAATTTAATTTAAGTGATAAAGTAAGTTATGTTTCAACAGGCGGTGGAGCTATGCTTGAAATGTTAGAAGGAAAAACATTGCCAGGAATTGAAGCAATGTTGAGGTAGATTTAACTGATTAGATGACTTAGAGTCATCTAATCAATTCATAACCAAATCAAGATAAAAGTTAAAATACTTGCCCTTTCTCGCTATTTTCCTACATTTAGCAAAATTTTAAAACCAATAACACGTTCCAGTTATATGAAGTACAATAAATATCCCCAAACTCTTTTTACATTTCTTTTTCTTATTAGTGTAACTGCTGCTTTTTCTCAAGAAGAGAACATAGTAACCGATACTGTTTCTGTTGTTAAAACGATATTACCTCAAAAAATAATTCAGATTACAGATACCATTATTGCTCAAGAATCTGTTGGAGATTTTAGTTCACCAGTTGTAAATACCATTACAAAAGATTCTTTAATATTTGATCTTCAAGACCATGCCATTGCTAAAAAAGCAGACAGTTTATGGATGCAAGAACTTTTTAGTTCTAGTTTGTTTAATGAATTGTATAATGATATTACAAACGAAACTTACGAAAAAGTTGAATATAAAGAGTTGCCAACAGATACTTTAAAAAAACGACTGGAAGAATTAAACGCAAGAACTCCTTTTAATGTAGAATACAACGCTTCTTTAGAAAGTGTTATTAAGCGTTATTTAAAAAACAGAAGAAACTCGATTACCAAATTAATGGCATTAAGCGAATATTATTTTCCGATGTTTGAACAGGAATTAGACAAACATAATCTTCCCTTAGAAATTAAATATTTAGCCATTGTAGAATCTGCTTTAAACCCCACAGCACAATCTAGAGTTGGTGCAAAAGGGCTTTGGCAGTTTATGTTTGCTACAGGAAAAATGTTTGGATTAGAGGTAAGTTCGTACGTAGATGAACGAGCAGATCCAGAACGTTCTACCGAAGCTGCGAGTAAATATTTAAAGAGTTTATATAAAAGTTTTAACGATTGGGATTTAGCTTTAGCTGCCTATAATTCTGGTCCAGGAAATGTTTCAAAAGCCATTAGAAGATCAGGTGGAGAAACCAATTATTGGAAAATTAGAAAAAATTTACCAAGAGAAACTGCGGGTTATGTTCCTGCATTTTTAGCAACGATGTATATTTTTGAATATGCCGAGAAGCACGGATTCAAAAAAACAGCTCCCAAATTTCATCATATCGCCACCGACACGGTTCTTGTTAAACGATTAATTACCTTGGAGCAAGTTGCAAAAGTGACCAACATTCCTTTAGCTGAAGTGGAGTTTTTAAACCCTTCGTATAAAGCAGGAATTATTCCTTTTGTAAAAGAAAAAAACTACAGTTTGCGATTACCAGTGGAAGCCATCGGAAAATTTGTAGCTAACGAAGAGGCAATTTATGCCTTTGCACAAGAGGAAATAAAAAACAAAGAAAAACCATTACCAAAATATGTAGAACAACCTGACCGAATTAGATACCGAGTAAAAAGTGGTGATTATTTAGGTAGAATTGCCGAACGATATGGCGTAGGTGTAAGACAGATAAAAAAGTGGAATGGATTAAAAAGTAATAATTTAAAAATTGGACAACGACTAACCATCTACCCTAGAAAACCAATTGCATCTTCAAAAAAAGCAAGCGTTGCAAAAACAACAACCAAAGGCAATTCTAAAATTTATACCGTTAAAAATGGAGACTCATTATGGAGTATTTCTCAAAAATTTCCTGGGGTTAGTGTTCAGAATATAAAAAAATGGAACGATATTAGCACTAATAAATTAAAACCTGGAATGAAGCTTAGAGTTTCAAAAGGATAATTTTAAAAATCACGTATAATGAAAGTATTTTATATTGCATTATTAACTGCTATTGTTCTTTTTTCTTGTAATAGCGGAAATAAAAAAAGCTCATACCGTCAAAGCTCAGTAGGGAATATTAATTCACTTCAAATATTAATTGCCGAGGAGTTGTGGAACGATGTTGTTGGAGAAGAGGTAAGAACTTATTTTGCTGCTCCAACAGAGGGACTTCCGCAAGAAGAACCGTTATTTCATATCAATCAAATGGATCCTTCAACTTTTAGTGGTTTTATTAAGAGCAATCGTCTTTTTTTACACGTAACTATTGGATCAGAAAATAAAGTTACTATTGCAAAAGACCCTTATGCAAGACCACAAACAGGTGCAATAATTACAGGTAAAACGAAAGAAGATTTGGTTTCTTTAATTTCTGAAAACCAAGAAAAAATATTGGCTGCATTTCATACCTCCGAAATAAAAGAACGCCAACGTAGAACGGCAATTTCACCTAAAAAAATAGATTCGTTAAAAGAACGATTTGGTTTGAGCATCCAAATGCCTTCAGCTTACAGAACAGCACATAAAGGAGATGATTTTTATTGGTTTCGGAAAGATTTAAAAAAGGCAGGATCTACTAATATACTTATTTACGAAGTACCTTTAAGCACAATTACCAATGACAGTGTTGCTTTAGGCGAAATTTTAATGATGAGAGATTCTATTGGAGGGAATTTATTACCAGTAGAAGACAACGGAAAATTTGGAACGGATTACGATTATTCACCTAATTTCTACGGAATAGAATTGGACGGAAAATTTACCTATTTAACCAAAGGGGTTTGGGATGTAAAAGGAGAATTTATGGCAGGACCTTTTATTAATTATGCAATAAGAGATGAAAAAAACAACCGCTATTTAATTATCGAAGGCTTCACTTTTGCTCCATCGGAACGAAAACGAAACCTTCAATTAGAATTAGAATCTATAATTTTATCGGCAAAAATAGATTAACAATTTATTTTTTGTCTTCGGAAGGATTCTCTTTAGAATCGTCTTTAGAAGCCTCTTTAAATTCTTTAAGACCACTACCTAAACCACGCATTAATTCTGGGATTTTTCTTCCGCCAAATAACAATAATACCACCACTACAATTAATACAATTTGTGGCCATCCAATAACTAAGGGTAACATTAGTAAATTCATTTTAAATAGATTTATAGTGCAAATGTAGTAAGAAATCATTAGAATTATTGTTTTCATTTTAACTTTAGCTATTAGAAAATTCTTTGTTTTATATTTGCTAACAGGAAGTCTCCATGATGAAAAAAGAAAAACGCACTAAAAAGATCAAACACAAGCTACTTAATAAGTATCGCTTAGTGGTTTTAAACGAAGATACTTTTGAAGAACGGTTTACCTTTAAACTCAACCGGCTTAATGTTTTTGTGTTTAGTATTATCAGCTCCTTATTATTAATTGCATTAACAACGCTTATTATTGCCTTTACACCTTTACGGGAATATATTCCTGGATATTCATCGGTTTCATTAAAGATAAAAGCAACCAAACTTGCCTACCAAACAGATTCTTTACAACAAATAATTGCTATTAATGAACAGTATTTAACATCTATAAAAAAAGTATTGACAGGCGATGTGAAAACTGTTAATTTTAACAAAGACTCTATCATTGAAGCAGCAGAAAAATACAAGTCTGGATTCGATTTAAATCCATCAAAAGAAGATTCACTGCTAAGAGAAAAAGTATCTTTAGAAGACAAATACAATCCATTAGTAACAAATTCTGAAATAAATTTTGTGCTTTTTCCTCCCGTAAAAGGAACCATTTCCGACAAATTTAACGTAAAAGAAAAACATTATGCGGTAGATGTGGTAACCTCTAAAGACGCACCAGTTAAAGCAACAGCAGATGGCACTGTTATTTTTTCTGAATGGACTGCCCAAACAGGTTATGTAATTATTATTGAACACAGCAATAATCTTATTTCCGTTTACAAACACAATTCCTTACTTTTAAAAAAACAAGGAGAATTAGTAAAGGCTGGCGAAGTAATTGCTAAAGTAGGAAATACGGGCGAACTATCTACAGGACCACATCTTCATTTTGAATTATGGAGTGACGGCTACCCAATAGATCCCACAGATTTTATAGATTTTGAGTAGTTTTAATTAATGATACAATGGTTAAATGATTGAATACTATAATTAGAGAATAAATAACAATGTATTTAAAGAAAATAGGAGCAAAAATATTAGCAAAAAAATCTTATAAAAGCATTCAAAAATGGGCCACAAACCCTATTGAAGCACAAGAAAAAATTTTTCAGGCGTTAATTACTGAAGCTAAAAACACTTCCTTCGGAAAAGACCATAGCTTTCATCAAATTTCTAGTCACGAAGACTTTGTAAAACAAGTTCCAGCAAGAGATTACGAGGCCTTGAAAGGTTATTTTGAAAGAACTGCAAACGGAGAAGAAAACGTACTTTGGAAAGGGAAACCCACCTACATTGCTAAAACTTCAGGAACTACATCTGGAGCAAAATACATTCCGATTACCAAAGAATCAATGCCGTTTCATATTGAAGCCGCGAAGAATGCGTTGTTCTGTTATATTCACGAAACTAAAAATGCTGATTTTGTTAACGGAAAAATGATTTTTCTGCAAGGAAGCCCAGTATTAGAAATTGTCAACGGAATTAACATTGGAAGACTCTCAGGGATTGTAGCTCATTTTGTTCCTAAATATCTTCAAAAAAACAGATTACCAAGTTGGGAAACTAATTGCATCGAAGATTGGGAAACCAAAGTAGATGCTGTTGTTGAAGAAACCAAAAACGAGAATATGACTTTAATTAGTGGTATTCCGTCTTGGGTACAAATGTATTTTGAGCGATTACGAACCGCCACTAATAAAAGTGTAGGCGACTTATTTCCAAATTTCAATTTGTTTGTTTATGGAGGGGTAAATTACGAACCCTACCGAGCGAAATTTGAAGAAATGATTGGCAGAAGAGTAGATAGTATTGAGCTTTATCCAGCTTCCGAAGGTTTCTTTGCTTTTCAAGATACCCAAACCGAAAAAGGAATGTTACTGCTGTTAAATGCTGGAATTTTTTATGAGTTTATTGAAGTTTCAAAATTCTATGAAGAAAACCCAAAACGACTTACCATTGGCGAGGTAGAAATCGATGTAAACTATGTAATGATTATCTCTACCAATGCAGGACTTTGGGCTTATAATATTGGTGATACAGTGATGTTTACTTCAACAAAACCTTATCGTGTGATTGTATCTGGAAGAATAAAACATTTTATTTCAGCCTTTGGAGAGCATGTAATTGGTAAAGAAGTAGAACAAGCAATTAAGGAAGCAATGCAAGAGTTTAAGTTTGCCATTTCTGAATTTACGGTGGCACCACAAACCAATCCAACAGAAGGAGAATTGCCTTTTCATGAATGGTTCATCGAGTTTGAAGAAACTCCAAAAAACCTTTCAGAAATAGCAGCTTTTTTAGATAAAAGTATGCAAGAACAAAACACCTATTATTTCGATTTAATTGAAGGAAGTGTACTTCATCCTTTAAAAATAACACCATTATCTTCAGGTAGTTTTAATGAGTATATGAAATCACAAGGAAAGTTAGGAGGACAAAATAAAGTTCCAAGACTTTCAGATAACCGCAAGATTGCAGATGAATTAGTTTAATAGTATTTTTGCACAAATAAAAATATGATAATAAAACATAAAAGAACGAGAGCACAAGAAAGCTCAGGAGCTATTGAGAAATTGTACATTACCATGCGTCACCTTTTTAACCGTGGATTTTACAAACCTATGGGCGTATCTGGAGAAACACTACGAGAAGCATTATTAACCCTTAGACCAGAAATTTACGGGACAATTGCCGAAGATAAAGTAGAGTTACAAGGGCTGCTTTATGTAATTGACAGGCTTCCAATTGGGATTGAAGAATGTAGTTTTATTAATTTAACGAGTGATGAAGGCTATAAAAATTCACATTTTGAACCAATAATACCTTCAAAAAGAAGAAGAAATTGTTATCGCATCGACGAACAACAAATGAATATTGAAGTTACGCGTGGGCGTTCCGAAATTTATGATATTCTTACACACCTTACTTTCCTTTTTATAGAGTCGCATAAAATTATGTCTCAAGTTATAATTAATGATGGGAATGATGTAAATCGTGATTGGAAAAAATTAGAAGCAGCAATAACCAAGAAAGGAAAATTAACGCAAAAAGAAAAGGAAATTGCCTTATCCCATACCGCCAACTTTTTAGGACGAACCTTTGAAGAAGTAAATGATATATATCCTAGTTTTGCTACCAAAACAGATCCTCATCGTTTCTTAAAAATAATTTATCATTTAGGAAAACTAGCCATTGAAGAGGTAACTACTAATAACAAACGGATTGTAACTTTTAGCCCAGTATTAAGAGAGCGATTAGGACACCATATTCACGGAGAAATTTGGGCATCTTGTATTAAGAAAAAATTAGATGAAAACGAATTGCTTTCAAGACCTATACATATTATTAGTGCCAATATGCACAGTGTAATGAACACACTTTACAGTCCGTTGGCATTGACAGCAGAATTTAAAAAACATACCCCAATAGAAGTTTATGAAATGTTGAGCGATTCAAAAAACTCCTTACTTCGTAAAAAAGTAATGAAATACGCCGCTCAAAATGGATTGATTTATATAAAAGACACCAGCGGAACCAATATCAATGTTCAGATTATAGATACGGCTAAAGTCCCAGGTTTGGTTACTGGGGAAGAAAGTCAACCTGTGATAATCGTTATGGATTACGCTTTTGGCGAGCAAGCTTTTGAAACCATGGACGAACTTTTAAAACCTTATAAAGTAGCTAAAAAGAAAAAGCAATTTTTAGATGTGGTTTCCGTTTCGATAATGGGAAAAGCAGGAATTTTAGATGGAGGAAAAGGCGATATTATGATTCCGAATGCCCATGTTTTTGAAGGAACCGCAGATAACTATCCATTTAAAAATATGTTGAAAAAATCTCATTTTGAAGGAGAAGACATCAATGTTTTTAAAGGAGCAATGATAACCGTTTTAGGCACTTCACTACAGAATAAAGATATATTAAAATTTTTCCACGATTCTACTTGGAATGTAGTAGGATTAGAAATGGAAGGTGCTCATTATCAGAAAGCCATTCAGTCGGCTTCAAAAATTAGACGCAGTATTAGTTCAAAAGTAAAAGTGCAATATGCTTATTACGCTTCAGATAATCCATTAAAAACAGGAAGTACTTTGGCATCAGGAGGTTTAGGGACTTCGGGAGTAAAACCTACCTATTTGATTACTGAAAAAATGTTAAATCAGATTTTAATATAAAAGATATAAGACTGTTGGCATTCATTAAAACTGACGAAATAAATAGTGCAAAATGTAATTATTTTTATCTTTGCTAACAAGAATGAAAGATTTAACAAACATATCAACTTGGAAACGAAACCTTGGTTTATTACCAATCCACTTAAACCCAACAAAAGATAACTCAGATTATGTTATGTTGAATGGTGGATATGGAGACTTTTGCCTTCAAACAATAAATGACAATAGTGATATAGATAATTATTTTTCTAAATCTTGGTCAAGCAACACGAAAAATTTCTTAGTACTTGACAATGAGAATATTAAAATCTATAATTGGTCTAAAAGTACACCTGAAACAATTTCAAAAGAATTAGTTTTAAATAACTTTGATAAGTTTTATAATTATTTATTATCTAAAAGTTTTAAATCCTCTAAAGATGTTGTTCCGTATATAATTGATATTTTTAGACAATTTAGGAATTTAACACAGGAAAGAACAAAACCTGTGGAAGCATTAAATTTACTTTTTATACTTCTTTCAAGCCTTGAAGATGATGTAAATGATTTTGATTTTGGAAAATGGAATATTAACAATACTGTAATTCCAAATAATTTCGATTTCTACACAGATAACATTAAGACAGGAATATCAAATATTAAACCGGAACTAGATTTAATCATAAGACACTCCGCAGGAACTTTATTTCAAGAAGCTCAAAAAGAGGTGCTTTTTTTTAATCCACAACGTGATTTATTTGGTGGAGTTTCAAATTCTTTAGACACAAAAAAAGAATTATATTCAAGTATTCATTATACACCACCTTTTCTTTCAAGAACAATTGTAGAAAATGCTTTAAAACAATTGGACTTAACTGTGGAAACTATTAAAATATTAGACCCTTCTTGTGGCTCTTCTGAATTTTTAATTGAAGCCTTGAAACAATTAAAACAATTAGATTATAAGGGGAATATCCAAATTATTGGATGGGATTCTTCTAAAACAGCCATAAATACATCTAATTTTTTATTGAATTATGAAAAAAGAACTATTTGGAATGATAAACTTAATTTCACAATAAAATTAGTAGAAGATTCATTGAAAGAAGTATGGGAAGATGATTATAGTCTAATTCTAATGAATCCTCCATATGTTTCTTGGGAACTATTAAAAAAGAAAGATTCAAAAGATGTAGTTCGTGAAGTTTTAGGAACTAATTTTAATGGAAAACCAAATCAAGCAAGTGCTTTTTTTTATAAAGCAATAACTCAATTAAATGAAAATGGAGTTATTGGTTGTGTAATTCCTTCATCTCTTTTGTCTTTGGATTCCTATAAAAAACTAAGAAATGATATTTATGATAATATAGAGATTAAACTTCTTGGTAAATTAGGTAATTTTGTTTTTGAAGATGCTTTAACTGATGTAAGTATAATAATTGGTCAAAAACCTAAAAGAAATCAAGTTCCTACATTATTATGGACACGAAATGAAAAAGGAATAGCACAAAATGCACTACGTGATTTACGAAAATTAATTTACTCTAATGAAACTACTATAGATCACCCCGATTATAGTATTTATAAACCTATCGTTTTTCCTATTTTAAATGAAAACTGGAAACCCATTTCTCTTGAAAATAACAATCTCTTTAAAAATATTGAACGTTTTGTTCGTGAAGATAAATTAGTGAGAATTGATAAAATATTTTTTGTTAAACAAGGTGTAAGAACAGGTAATAATAATGTTTTTAAAATTAGCAAAAGAGAGTTTATTGGACTACCTGCTTCTGAACAAAAGTACTTTAGAGCATCAATAGATAATGAGTCTATAAAGAATGGAGAATTATACATCAATAATTATATTTGGTATCCTTATGATGAAAATGAATTACTTATAAAATCAGAGAATGAATTTCAAGAAAACGTTCCAACTTATTTTAATAGTATAATTCAGCATAAAGAAAGTTTATCTAATCGAGCAAGAAAAGATATAAATAGTTGGTGGGTTTTAAGTGAGCATAGAGCTTGGTTAAGAAAAAGAAGTCCAAGATTAATATCTTCAGAGTTTGGAAGGTCAGATTCTTTTGCATTTGACAAAAATGGGGAATTTGTTGTTGAGAGAGGGAATGCTTGGATTCCAAAAAAAGATTTTGAAAATGACTTCTATTATTTTTATTTGGCGTTATTTTCAAGTTCTTTTTTCAATAAATTACTTTCTGTTTATTCTAAACAACTTGCAGGTGGTAAATGGTATGATTTAGGGAAAAAACACACAAAATATATTCCGATACCTAATATTCACTCTTTAGAAGTAATAGAGTCAATTGGCTATTTTAAATTGGTAGAAATTGGTAAAGAATTATCAAATGGAACAACTTCTTTAAAAACCATTTTAGATGAAGTTTTAATAAAATATTTCTATCCTAATAATCTTTAATTTATCTCTATGATTAATAAAAAGTCACTCATAGATGAAATTAATAAAGGATGTAAATGGTTATTTACTTCTTCTTTTCATCTTCAACAAAACGATTACAATTTTTTCAAAATATCTGGTAATATCACTTCTAAGGCATTAAACAATTATAAAAATGAAAAACAAGAAGTAAATGTCATTAAATGGTTTGATGCATTTTGGATATATTTAGAAGTAAGGTTTACAGATACATTTGAACCTATTAGCAGAAGTAACAAAAAAAAAGTTAAAAAAAACAATACTTTTATTTCATTATCTATTTTTCAGGGAGAACACAATGATGATGTTAAGAGTCAATTATTCCGAGCTGAATGGGATGATTATAACAATGAAGAAGAAAAGCATCCACAACCTCATTGGCATATAACATCTAATCAGGTAATTGAAGATTTTGAAGAATACACTGATATATTTAAAAATGAAGGTTTTGAAGAATCATTAAAAGAGAAAAAAACAAAAATAATAGATGTAAATAAAATCCATTTTGCTATGAATGGTAATTGGATTAATGATGATAATCACATTCAATCTATTAATGATAATAGTAAAATAGTGAAATGGTTTCAAGGATTATTTTCTCATTTAAGAGTACAGCTTGAATATGTAAATAAATAACGAAATGCCAACAAAGTATAAAAATAATAGCCGAAATAATAGTAAATATTAACATTGTAGTCTGCAACAACATTAGTAGTAAATTGAAAAATTCTACTTCCGAAATCGGCTACTATTCTTATACAAAACG
>CAZIMW010000027.1:0-21663 GCA_964540425.1 uncultured Flavobacterium sp. | reverse complement strand
ATTAACTTGCGGTTTTAAGGCTAAATTAAAAACATAAGCATGAAAAATACAGTAACCGCAGTACTACTCTTTTTATTTATCGGAATTTCTTCAATCGCACAAAACTTCGACATTATATTAAAAACTAATGGCGAAGAAATGGAAGGGAATGTTAAGGCGATTAATGATGATTTTATTTCATTCATTTATAAAAATGAAGCGATTGAATATACCGTAAAACAAAGCGACATTGTAAAAATCACCTTTGCATCTGGAAGAGTACAGTTTTTTAATAAGTTTGACGAACCAGGAAATGCTAATAATGCAAGTTTAGAAGATCACCATAATAAAGTGGCTGTATTGCCCTTTGCTTATATTAAAGATCAGCATGAGGGAGATAAGGTGATGACCAATAAAATTCAGTCTGAAACTTTTGCACTTTTAAATAATCACCGAGGTGGATTGACCTATCAAAGCACCAATGACACCAATGCTTTATTGATAAAAGCAGGGGTCAACAATAACAATATTCAAGGGTATACCATGGGTGAAATTTGTGCTATTTTAGGTGTTGAATATGTAATACAGGGAATGGTTTCGGTTGAAAAAACCTCTCAACAAAATTTTAGTTCTTATTATGATACCTCAAAAAATAAAGGAAATGATAAAGCCTATATTGATAGTCATGGCCATTTAATTGGAAATCCACTAGATGATGGAAAAAGTCAATCTTTTGGCACCTCAACCTCAACCTCAACACAGAATTATGCAACTTCAATGACGATGAATGTCTTTAATGATAAAGGGGATAATATATACAGCCAAGATCACACTTCATTTTGGAATACTCAGGATGCCTATAAAATTACTTTGAAATACTTGGCAAAGAGAATGCCTCTTTATAAGAAATAATTAATCCACTACTTTAAAAGATTCAATCGCATCGTTAGGTTCTATAATGGTATGTCCTTGCCAAAAAGTAGGATCGTATTGTGATAAATAGGTGGCGATTACTTCGGTATTTTCTGTAGCGTTATTATACTCAGTTTCTGAAATTGTTTCAGATTCAAATACTACTAATTCGTATTTAATAACTTGATTCATCCTTATATCAAGTGCTAAGGAAAGTTCGTTTTGCTTTCTTCTACCTTTTACGTGTTTGTTTTTTTCAATCACTTTTAAAGGTCGGTCTAAGCCTACATACATTCCATCTTCTAATTCTAAATATTTTGGACTGTAGGTTCCATTTTTATCTTTTCCGAAGAGCATTTTTCCTCTATAAATATTATTCCGAAGTGTGATTCCTAAAAGACTAAACTTACGAATAGGATTTACGTTTTGGAAATCCATCCGAACAATAGCAAAATCCTGCGTATTTACATAAAGAGTTCCTTTAAAATCCTTGCTTCCTTTGGGTGTAAAAGGGATAATATACACTGTCATCCCATCGATTACCGTATAGTTTTCTAGCACGAAATTATACCGACTGGATTTATCTAGTACATCAATTTTTGTGTCTTCTTGAAAAAATAATTGTGCGTATAAATCTGAAATTCGTCCTTTTATTTGCTCCTGAAAATATTGGTTCCCAGTTCCAGATCTTTTCTCATATTCCTCTTTTGCTTCTTCGTTTTCTTTTATGATAGAATCTACTTGCATTTTGGTGCTAAAGATTCCCGATTTTATTTTTATATATGAATCCTTCTTTACGTTTTCATTAAAAATACGCTCCATTTCCTTTCCAAGCCCTTCCGCAGATAGATCATTTTTCTTGTCGTATAACTCGGCTGCTTTGGTGACATATAATTTATGTTGGTTGTAATCACCATAAAAATCACCCACCACTTCCTTATAATAAGAAGACTTTTTAGGAATCATTCTAGAAATACTATCTATAAGGTTTTTATTGAGTTCTTCGATACTGGATTTTTTGAATCCGAAGTCCATTTTCTTTACTCTAGTAATATCAGATTGACGAAAGAATATTTTTTTCTTAGAAAGACTTATTTGGTAATTCTTGTCTAAATTTTCTTTTACTCTTTCTATTATTTCTTTAGCAGTTAAAACTTCTGTAGATAAAAAAACTTGCTTTAATTCGAATATTTTAGGAGTTAATAATATCTCTAAACTATCTTGAGGCTCTAGCAAAACACCTTTGGTTTCGTAACCCATATAGGAAACATAGATAGAATCTAGTGGTTGCTTAACTTGTTCTAATAGAAAACTAAACTCTCCTTCTTCATTAGTGATAATTCCTTGGTTTTCTCCTGTTTCAATAGTTGCAAACGGAACTGGTTTTCCTGTTTTTTCATCGATTACTTTTGCTGAAAATGACTGAGCAGATATTTCAGATATAATGAAAAAACTCAAAATGGTTAGTGTAAATTTTAAAGCTTTCATATAAAATATATTGGTTATTTATATAGACGTAAACTTTAGCTAAATGGTTGCTTCTTAAAACTTAGACGAGACAAGTTGGATTCTGTTACTTTTCAGGATTATTTTCTTGATTTTCTTCTTGCCTCAACTTCTCCTTGTCCTCTTTGGTTGGGGACATTTTATACATTAAATAACCAAAACCGACTACCAAATGTAAAATAATAATTGCAATTACTGTGTAGAACCAAAAATCTGACATCGCTTGAAAGTTTAAGATTACAAAATTACATAATAACATGAACCTATGGTAATTAATAACTTCTAATTGAATAAAATGTAAAATTTGCAACGATGAGTTAGCTACACTTCAATAAATTCGTAAAAAACAAAAGCTATGGCAATTTCAAACATTCGGAAAGAAGTAATGAAAACCCTTGAAAAAGATGTGGATTATTTTCAAGAAAATTACCTCATCGAACCTGAAAAAATTTGGCAACCCTCCGACTTTTTACCAGATCCTCAAGGGGCTAATTTTTTAACTGAAATTGAAGAAATCAGAGAACTCTCCAAAGAACTAAACGATGATTTTTGGGTTTCGCTTGTTGGTGATATGATTACTGAAGAAGCCTTACCAACTTACGAATCTTGGCTCATGGATTTGGACGGAGTAAGTCAACATAGTGAAGATGGAAGTGATAATGGTTGGGCAAAATGGATTCGGAAATGGACTGCCGAAGAAAATCGTCACGGCGATGTTTTAAACAAATACTTATACTTATCAGGAAGGGTAAATATGCGAGAAGTTGAAGTCAGCACCCAACATTTAATCGCAGATGGTTTTGATATTGGAACCGCAAAAGACCCTTATAAAAACTTTGTTTATACAAGTTTTCAAGAATTGGCGACCTATGTTTCACATAATAATGTAGCGAAATCTGCCAAAAAAGCGGGAATGAAACAACTTTCTAAAATGTGTAAAATCATTGCAGGAGATGAGATGCGACATCATAAGGCGTATGCAGAATTTGTAAAACGAATTTTTGAAATCGACCCAAGCGAAATGATGTTGAGTTACCTGCATATGATGAAGCATAAAATCACGATGCCAGCTATGCACATTCGGGAATCGTTTGGAGCCAAAGGTTCTATTTTTGATGAATTTTCGAATGCTGCACAAAGAGCGGGAGTTTATACCAGTTTTGATTATGTGCATATTATGGAAAAACTAAACCTTGCTTGGGATTTAGAAAACATCACCGGATTAAACGATCAAGCCGAAAAAGCCAGGGATTATTTAGTAAAACTTCCTGCAAGAATGGGCAGAATTGCCGAACGAATTGTAGTTCCAGAAAGAGAATATAAATTTAAATGGATGCAGGCTGTTACTGTCTAATATAAAAAACCCAGCCTAAGTATCGAACTAAATTCATTTTTGTGCCATTTTTATTTCATCGATTCTAGTTTACTATTCCTTTCCATCTAATAAAAGAAGGCTGAAAAAAACAATTTTTACTGATAAAGCCTATTACCCATCCCATTATTTTTCCCTTTGGTACAAGGACAATCACTCAATGATTGTAATAAATCGAAACCAATAGTAACTGCATGAGTTCCGGAGTTATAGCCTGTTAAATCGTTAAGTGTTACTTGGTAAGCATAAGCTACATAAAAGAACGATTTTTTTAATCCTACCATAGGCCCAATATTTAAGGGTTGCATGACTTGGTCGTTCAAAAAACGATAGGAGGCTCCTATCCAATAAAAATCGTTATCTCTATTGTATTTTTTATACTTAAAGTTTAAATCGGTGCTCGATCTTCCATCACTGGTAAATACTTGAACAAATACAGAGGGTTCAAATTCAGAATTATTTGTGCTTTTAATAGTATAACCCGAATAAAATTGAAGATTAAGAAGTGAGGTTGGTTCTATTGCCGAAAATAAATCTATATTCTTTGATAGAATATTATTTGCATTTGCACTCAACCAAAAATCTTTAATTCTATAAAGAGCCCCAATATCAAAGTTATGATTTACTATAGAACGATCATCGGTAACAAATGGATCAATTATAGGGTTTTCATAAGTGGTATTAAAATCTTCAATAGCAATCCTAAACATATTAATGTTGTAGGTTATACCTAAGGATAAATACTGTTCGGATGTATAATCTAATATTAGATGATGAGCAAACGAAAATTTTATTCCTTTTTGTTCTGTGTTTCCATTTCTATCATTGTAGACAGATATTCCAGCCCCAGATCGACTTGCAATTCTAATATCTGCATATAAAGCTTGATTTTGGGGTGCATTTTTAATACCAACCCATTGTGACAATCCATTGAGTCTTACTCTAAAATTATTGCCAATTCCGGCAAAAGTAGGAGAAACTACAAAATCATTATCTGCTAAATATTGGGTAAATACTGGTAAATTAAGTTCTTGACCGTAGCTTTGGGTTACGATTAATATAAGTAGGTATTTTAGTGTTTTTTTCATTAGAATAAATTTAGGGTAACAGTTAAGTTCATGAATTTACTATGCTATCTACCTATATAGTGTAAAATGTCCAACAAAGTCACGAATATTGTCCTGTGTATCGGTTTCAACGACATACCAATAATCTCCGGCAGGAAGGTCGTTACCATTATAGGTGCCATACCATTTTTCACCTGCACGTAAGCTTGCAACTTTACGCCCATGGCGATCATAAATTGAAAACCTTAAATTCGGGTAATTTGGTGCACAGCCTATAGTCCATCCATCATTCACACCATCGCCGTTAGGTGTAAAATAATTGATGATACAGATATCAATGAACTCTTTTATTATTATCACAATTGCAATACAACCATTACTATCGGTTACGGTAACTTCAAAAGTTCCTGATTCTGTGATGGTGAAAATATTTTCGCTACCATAATCAACACCATTCATTGTGAAAACATATTCTTCAGTACCACCAACTGCAATAGCTACAATTTCATTTAGTTCTCCTTCTTCTAAAGTTAAACCTACGGGAGTAAAAATTTCAATATCAAAAAAATCGGTAAGGGCACTACAACCATTCGTATGCCTTACTATAATATAATTATCGACACTTGGCGGAATGTCTGTAAATACATTACTGCTTTGGTAGGGTCCATCATTTAATGAATACTCTAATTGTGAAACATCCACAAGTTCTCCATCTACGATAACGGTAACGATATTCGTTGTTATATTATCAATACATAGAACTTCTAATTCTATAGTAGGTTCCATAAATACAGCTTCAGGGAATGTAATGTTCCATTCAGATTCACATCCATGAAAATCACGAATGTAAACCACATGATCACCACCGTTTAAATTATCAAAATCAAAGATGGTTTGGTCAATTTCTCCCGTTATATACGGTCCATCATAGTCATCTAAACTTACACTATAAGGAAGAGTTCCTCCTTCAATATCTATACTGAAAAATCCGTTTTGATCTCCTTCACAAACCTCTGGAATAATAGAATCTGCAACAATACTGATTAACACTGCAAGGGGTTCTAAAATTTCAAAGTTAAAGGTTAAAAAACAACCCAACTGATCTTGTACAATTACATCATAAATTCCAGGAGAAAGGTTTTCGAAAATATTGGTTTCAAAAAACTGATTCAAATTTGGTGAAATAGCGTACTTAATAATCCCTGACCCACCATTTGCAAAAATTTCTAACCTCCCGTCGTTTTCACCATTACAAAGAACATCTGTAACCTCAAATGTTGCTTCTAATGAAGTATCGGGTTCTGTTATGGTTATTGCATCTGAAGTAACTAAACAATCACCACTTTCAACAAAAACAACATAGGTACCTGCTATTAATCCCGTAAATATTCCTGGGCTGTTTTGGTCAGCAGGAATCGTGTTTCCTGAGGTATCTTGTAAGGTATATATATAGTTGCCAAGACCACCGATAGCAATAGCTTCAATAGTTCCTGTATTATCACCCATACAGTTTATTTCTGGATTGGCAGAAGTTAACACTACCTCTAAAGTTGGAAGAGGATCAATAGTAATTTCATTTGAAGCATTAGAAATACAACCATTAGCATCTCTTACATAAAAATCATAAACACCAGATGAAACAGGAAACGAGATTGAAGTTGTAAATGTGCCTAAAATTGTGATGAAATTTATAGTCTCACTGTACTCGTAAACACCTGTACCACCAACTGCACTCAACGTAAGTTCTGCTTCAATTAAACAAGTTGGTGTTGTGTTTGCCACTAAACTTGAAACAATAGGATCGGGTTGATTAATGGTAACTGGTAATGAAGTAAAGAAACAATCAAGCCCATCTGTAATCGTTACTGAATATTCCCCTGCACCTAAGTTTTCAAATATATTTGAAGTCTGAGGACCCGAACTTGAAGAGCTAGGAGAAAGCATGTTAAGTGTGTAAACATAATTACCCATTTGTCCACCCGTTACATTTTGAACCGTAAGAATCGCATTTTGATCGTTAAAACAAGACAACATGGTTGTATTCGGAACAAAATCCGCATCAATAGGATCTGGCTCCAAAAGTGTTATTGTTTCCGATTCAATACATCCATTGTCATCTCTTGCATTTACAGTATAAGTTCCCGCACTTAGATTCGTAAACATATTATTTGACGAATAAGGAACGGTTACTGCACCAGTAAGTTCGTATTCAAAAGGACTTGTTCCTCCAGTTGCTATTGCCGTTATTACACCAATATTGTTGTTACACGTTACGTTTGAAGTTTCAGAAACAACTAATGTTAATGGGGTTGGTGGTGAACTAATGGTTACAACATTTGAAGTTGTCGTACAAAAAGGAGTTTCAGTTTCTACAATTTCCACAGAATAATTTCCAGAGCCTAATCCAATAATTAATTCAGGATTCGTTGAAGTATTGGCTGTAACTGGGCCACCAATTGGAATGCCTGTTCCGTCAAATAATTGATACGTATAAGCTCCAACATATCCTGAAATAGTTAAGGCTAATTCGCCATTTATATCTCCGAAACAATCGTTTACTTGAGTTGTGGTTAATACAGCATCAATTTCATCAAAAGGAAGGACTATAAAAGGATCCGTTAAAAAATAACAATCGGTATCTAAGTCATTTACTTGATAATAATAAGTGCCAGGTCCTGGAATATCAAAAATATTGGAAGCCTGTGGAAGTCCATTTGGTAAAAGTAAGTATTCAAAATTACCTGAACCGCCAATAACATTTATGGATACTGTTCCTGTTTGGTTACAGTCAATAGGAGTTACAATTGCAACAGAAGCAGCCGTAATTTCTGGTAAAGGGTCTATTGTTAGGGTATTTGTTGCCGTACAATTATTTGCATCTTTAACATAAACTGTAATAATTTGAATTGCTCCAGTATCAAGAACCTCAAATACATTTGTATTGAAATAGTCAGTTCCATTTATACTATACGTATAGTCAGGAGTTCCTCCCACTTCAGTAATTGTTATCGTAGAAGTAGCTACCGTATTATCTGGATTACAAGTAAAAAGAGTCGCAGTCGCAGTAACTTCTAATAATGGTGGTTCACTAATTGTCACATCTACAGTTTCAATACACCCTCTTCCTGAAGTAACTTGTATTGTATAGGTTGCTGCTGGTAATCCTGTAAAAATATTACTGGTTTGGGGTGACACTACAATCGGCGCTGTAATTTCATAGGTATAAATAGGGTTGTCATTACCCGGAAGTAAATCAATTATAATTTGACCATCACTTCCTCCTTGACAACTTACATCTGTCACTTCAGTATTAAAAGTAACTGGTATTGCACTATCTAATGTTACTGAAACATCTTCTGTACAGGCTGTTACGATATCGGTAACCGTAATAATATAAGTTCCAGACGGCACACCTGAAAACACATTTCCAGTTAGTACTATTGATGGTGGATTTGGAGCAATTGTGTATGTATAGTTTCCAGTGCCACCATTTGCTGTTACTGTAATTTCACCATCATCATCGTCACAACTTGGTAAATCCGTTATGGTAGTAGTTAACCCTAATGGTGGCTCAATAACAACCGTTACTAAATTTCCACAACCGTTCGCATCATTCACCTCAATTGTATGCGTTCCTGAAGTTAAATTTGAGATAGTAAATGGAGTAGTTTGGGTTTGAAAACTTCCGCCATTTATACTAAAGCTATAAGGTGGTGTTCCCGATGTTGCCATAGTAACGTCTATTTCAAATTGCCCTTCAACAGTAGAACATTGATTGGTTGTTACAGCTGTAATTACCGGTGAAGGATCCATACCCACCATTTGTTCAGGACTCGTAATAATACATTCATAAGCATCCATCGCATGTACATAATAGTTGCCCGCATTTACGTTAAATGTACTTGTTGCATTCCAAGCAGGATCTGTAGGTAAAGGAGCTCCTGGAGTTGTTGTTATTTGATATAAATAAGGTGCTGTTCCGTTTTGTGCTATGGCACTAATCACTCCAGAATCTGGATTACAATTTGCATTTTGGTCAACCGTAGTTGTTAAACTTAGTAAAAAAGCAGACTCTGTAATAGAAAAAGGAGCGGTTACAACACCACAACCTGCGTTTGGTCCCGTAGTCTCTTCAATTAACACAAAATAAGTTCCGAAAGGTAAAGGTCCTAGATCGGATACCACCAATGAACCTCCAGCCGGTACTGAACCAGTTCCAGAAATTCCAGTTGTTATTAATGATAAAGAATCAAATATTTCATAATTTACATTCACAGGGACTGCATACACACTGTTCACAGTAAAAGACACATCTCCATCATCATTGCCCGTACAAGTAACATTATCCGAACTAACTGCGGAAACAGTTAAGGTAGAATTTGTTGGTATTGGCAATGTTGCTGGTTCATAATAACTACACAAGGTAGATTCATCATAAACAATAAACGTATAGGTAACACCTGGAATTAAACCCGTAAATATAGTAGATTGGCTGCCAGGTGGGTTTTCAGGAATCCAGGCTCCTGCAGGAAGTGGATATACCGTTCCTGGTCCCTGATAAATTGCAAAGTGAAAAGGCCCTGTACTTCCTAATAATGAACTTACGGTCACAACCGCTTCACCACCTAATGTACAATCTACGGTGCTGTTAATAACAATATCTAAATCGTCTGGTGGAGAAGCAATAAGTACATCTTGAAAGAGAACAGAACACCCATTTGAATCTACTATAAGAATTTCATATAGTCCAAAATCAACGATATCAAAACTAACCGAAGTTGATCCCGTAGCATTTAACTCAGAATTAGAATATCCGTTTGAACTAGACACAAAATAATTATATGGAGCTGTTCCTCCAACAACACTATTAATTATAATAGAGCCTTGCGAAACACCACCGGGTCCACAGGTAATATCTACCGTGTCATAATCCACAATAATAGGATCTGGTTCAACTATTGTAATGGTGTCTGTTCCAATACAGAGATTAGCATCTGTAATAGTGATGGTATATACACCTGCTGGCAATCCAGTAGTCTGGGTTCCGTAGTCTGTACCTGTAGTATCGTTATTTACATTAATTTGAAATGGTGGTGTTCCCGTAGTAGGATCAATCGTAATATCAATGGCTCCATTTTCATCTCCATTACACAAAATAGGTTGTGTTTGTGTAATTAGATCTATCGCAGGTAGCGTAATTGGATTAACGGTAATAATTGCTGATGTAGTTGTACATCCATTCGCATCTGTTATTTCAAACTGATAGGTACCCGCTGTTCCAGTTGTGTAGGTAAAGGGTGTTCCTGTTGCTCCTAAAGGATTAAAAGGAGATCCGTTGATAGACACTGCGTTGGTATAAGGTGCAGTTCCTCCTATAATATTTCCTGTTATAATAGCATCTGGAGTAGCGGTACAATCTAAACCTTCCGTTAAAACAGCACTCACTAATAATTCTGGTGCAATGATTACAGCAGGCAATGTCGTTTCACATCCAAAAGCATCTCTAACCGTAATGATATAACTACCTGGAGATAAATCTGAAAACACATTGTTTGAAACAAAAGGGCTTCCGTTAATACTAAATTCAAAAGGTGCTTCACCCGAACTAACATCTACCACAATAGTAGCATTATTACCAGTGTCGTAACAAAGATCTGATGCGATACTAATACTTGCGACAGGTGGGTTCGGAATTGTTAAATTAAAGGTGTCTGTTACTATACAACCGTTCGTATCTTCTACTGAAATCAGGTAACTACCAGACTGACTTAAGTTTATAAATGTATTGCTTCCTTGTGGAGGTAATACCGTTAAATCTGGTAGGGTAAGTGTATAAATATATCCACCCCAACCACCTGAAGTAGTAATAATAACACTACCATCTGTGATACAGGTAATAGGAGATGTTACTACGGAAATAATTAAAGGATTTGCTGGCTCATCTATTATGGCTGTAGCTGTAGCTTCACAATTAGTTATTAAATCTGTCACTATAATGGTATAACTACCAGCGCCGAGTCCCGATAAAACTATTGGTGATGTTCCTATAATGGGAGCATTACCATTGATGCTATATTCAAAAGATGTTGTACCTGAAACGGTAAATTGAACGGTTCCATCAGTCGCACCAACACAACTAACATTATTTATGGTTTCAGCAAAAATATTAATGGTTTCTAATGGTTCAATAACATAAGTTTCACTGTAAGTACAATCATTGGCATCCTTCACCTGAAACGTATAGATATTTGGTGCTAAACCTGGAAAAACAGTGGTTGTTTGATAAGGAGTAACGTCCGTTGCTGGAGCTGTAATTTGATATTCCAACGGAGGAACTCCTCCAGTTGTGCCAGTTATAGTTACCGAAACAAGATTAGTTGGACAGGTTAGAGGGGAATTACTGAACATTAAATCTGTAGGAGGATCTAAAGACGGTATGGTAATTTCATTGGTAATAAAAGTACAAGAATTAGCATCCATAATAGTAATGGTGTAAGTCCCTGCTGTTAAATTGGTAAAAGTTGGATCTGATTGAAACGTTATACCATCTATGCTATACATATAAGGAGGGGTGCCTCCCACAACATTTGTTACTGTAATAGTACCATTGGATGTACAGGTATATGGAGCAATTAATTCGGCAATACCAGAAATTGCTGTAGCGGAATTAATAGTAACAGTTTGTGGGCTTATATAACATACAGATGGACCAAATGTATATTCTACAACAACATTATAATTGCCAGCAGCAAGTCCTGTAAATAATGGTGAATTAAAAAATGTAAAACCACTGTTAATACTATACCTTAGACTATTACCATTAGGATTGGTTACATTAATATTTATAGTTCCAGTATCATCACCCGCACATAAAATATCGGTGGCCTCTACAACGAACTCTGGTTCTGGGGCTGCTTCAACAGTAATGATTGTTTCTGCGCTACAGTTATTAGAATCAACTACTAGTATATTAAAAACTCCAGGGGCTGTAACTACAATTTCTGGAATAGTTTGAAAAACGGTAGTGCTGTTTATAAAATAAAAGTATGGAGGTGTCCCTCCAACAGGATAGACAGTAATTTCACCGTCAATACAAGTTAAGGGTATTGTTATTGCCGCCGTTACTGTTAATAGTGGAGGATCAATAATTGTAATCGTTTCGGTATAAGTACATCCATCATCCGTTTCTACTATCACGGTATATACTCCTGGGTTTAAGTTTTCAAAAGCGTAATTGTTTTCAACAATAGGACCAACGCTATTAACTAAAACCCCACCAGAATAAAGGTAAAAGAAATACTGTGGTTCTGCGTCATTAGCAGCTAAATAAATACTTCCTAAATCCCCATTACAAAGAGGTTGATTAATCACTGTTGAAACTGTAAAATCTCGTTCTCTAATTAAAACATCTGGAATCGTGAATACACAAGCATTTGCTGGAACACCAACTTGTTGCACATAAATCGTATACAATCCGGGGATAGTAACTTGAAAGAAATTACTAGTTTGATAGTTAACACCATCAATACTATACTCATATCCACTAGGAACATTACCCACCGTAATACTTCCAGGTGTTGAACAAATAATATCGGTTGATGTAACTGTAGGTTCTAAAAGGTTTTGGTAAACATTAAAGTAAAACTGATTAAAACAACCACCATCATAATTAATAGTTAATCTAAATTGACCTGAAGTATTAGCAATATAGTCTGCACCAGTACCTACTTGATCCCAAGTACAGGTATTGTCTTCATTTGCACAGTCGGTATTTCCAACTGGAGGGCAGCTAGATTCGTCTAATTTTTCCCAAATAATAGTTATTGCACTAGCAACATTCGTTGTAATTTCTGTAAAGTCATTTTCACCACATAAATATATATTAGGCAACAACTTACCATCATTAGGACAGGTAACAACTTCATCTGCAAATGGAATAACAGGGTTTGTAATGTTACCGCCATAAAGAGTAACATCATATTCTTGAACAATGGATCTACATGGAGCAAGTGCAGTATTAAAGGAATAATACAATCCAGTTAGAGTAACTGTTATTGTTTGCCCTGTTCCAATAACTGGTGTTCCTGTCGGGCTTGTGGACCAAGAGTAAGAATCGTATCCATTTGCAGCCGTCAAATCCATACTTGAGCCACAAAGAATCTCATTTTGTGAAAATACACAATCGTCAAGATTTGCTAAAAAATTAGTAGCTTGAGGTGTAATAAGACATCCTGTATTTGTATTAATACTAGGATCATCCGAAATAATAAAGTTAGGATTAAGAGTTCCTTGATAAGTAGCAAATGCTTGATTATTTATAATATCTGAACAAGCTGCAGCCAATTGTTGACAGGTATCTACCACTTGAACTTCAATCCGGATTTCGTAAACTGGGTCATTCTCTTCCACCAAATAATTTTCAATTGTAAAAACTAATTCTTGTGTGATGGGATCGTAACTAGCTACTGTTACTCCTGGAGGAAGTACTAAATCTGCAGGATAGTTAAAAATTATATTGATAGGTAATATATCTCTAATAGTGAAGTTAGTTGCATCATCGTTTCCTGTGTTTTGAAAACCTATCACATAGTTCAAATCCTGACCAAGGGATACTGTTTGACCCCCAATATCATTTCCAAACTCATCTTCAACAATTTTGGTAAGTACTATATTTGGTTCGATTATTTCTACGGCAAAGGCAATTAGGTATTGGAAATAAGTGTCCCCGCTTGTCTCCAATCGAACAGTAGCCGAGGTAGCCTCATTAGCAATTACGGTGTTCCCTGGATTTGGCACACTTATAATTCCCGTATCAAAACCAAGTGTATTGGTACTATTAGGGTTTCTGTTATCAACAGGTAATGCACTTAGTTGGGTTACCGTACTGTTGAAGAAGTTAGAAGCTGCTCTATCTACTGTTGAAAGTGGAGTTCCATTTAATCTTAAACGATCTCCAGTTATTGGTTTATCACCTTCTAAGGTAGCAAATGCGAAATTTGCTCTTACAGGTGCAGGTGCAGGAACTGTTCTAAATCCAGATATAGGAATATCTAGGTTAGGGTTTAGGGCATAACTTATGGCACTAAAACCATCAAAACTAGTGATGGATTTTCCTGGAAGCGTAGGATCTTCATACACCACAAAAAGAGACCATCCTGCAGAGTATCCAGTACCATTATATGGATTAAAAGTCGACGTTTCACCTAAAGCACTTGAAACATTTGCGAGCGTGTAGGTTCCTAAATTAGTTGTTAAACCCGTTACTATTGAAGTAACATCTGCATAACAAGCATAAGGAAAACTATTACCACCATCTACAGAAGATCCATTTGCATCAAAAATAACTGTTCCTGTAATATCATTATATCCACCAGAAGGTCCCTTAAATTTTACATTGGTGAAAGGTTGAGTTCCTTTTGTTACAGCTCCCCAATACAAACTCGCATGCCGAATTACATAACAATTTGGATTTGGTATTTCTAAATCCGCACTTGATGAACTAAACGTTAAAGGATCTCCATCAATATCGATATACTGCATATCTACATTGTGATTATAGGTTGAATTATTATTGTAAGGGTTATTATCCGGTCCTAAAATATTGTTTCCTATTAGAACGATATCACCTTTAAGATCTTGATCGAATCTAGGCGTAAATGGAATAAAATTTTGGGCAAAAACTTGTATTCCGAAAAATAATAGGACTATAATAAGCGAGGGGCATCTTTTAATAGTAGGTTTGTTCATGGCGCTTTGTTTTTAATGCGAATAACTCAAAAAATGTATTTTAGGGCGGGGACGTTATGTTACATAGTGTTTTATGATTAATTTTCGATTTTAATTATATTTATTTTTTCATTATAAGGTTTGTCTAATTTTGATGTTAACGCACGTTCAGTTTCATTAATATTGTTGAATTTTTTGGAGTAGATATAATACTCACTTGTGTTTACATCAAAGAAGAAATCCACTTCTTTATTTCCAGATGAAATTACTTGGACTAAAAATTTATCTCGATTTTTAACATCACTATGTACCGCTAAGACTAGATAATATCCGCTTTCAGCATGCTGTACATTTTTAATGATTTGAATATTATTGTTAAGTTCTCGTCCAAAGTCTAAATCTTCCAAAGTCAATTCAGAAGTACTTAAAGAGGTGTTTTTCTTTAAGTTATTTAGTGTCTTTCTGTCCTGCGCATATCTATCCTGATCATTATCGTAGGCTGCTCGCTTGATACGACGTTTGCGTTCAAAATCTGTAGCAATAGATATTTGCTCTAAAGAAGACACCAATGATTCACGACTTCTAATTGCTTTTTCTTGTTCCGATTTTAGGATGTCGATCTGATTTTTATAGTACAAGTTTATTTCATCCAATGGATCTTTAAATAAAATTTCTCGTTCCTGTAACAAAGATTCTAGTTGTGTTATCTTTTTCTTTTGTCTTATTATTATTTCATCTAAATTTATCCTTATAAACTCAATTTCTTCATTTTCTTTACTAATACTCTTGAAAGGTTTAGGCTCCACATAGATGTTTTGCTCGCTTAAATCATTTTCTTCTTTTAAATCTTTTAAATCGCTTTCCTTAATGGCAACTGCAGCCTCTAGGTCTATTATTAATTGAGCTTGAATTTTACTAGACCCATTTGTTTGCAGAGTCAATTCGCTAATAGATTTTCCTATAGCATCTGAAGGGTTTTTAATCAAATTTTCTTTAACCTCTTTCTCAGTATCTAATTTTACTTGCTCTTCTGCTGCGAGTCTTGTTTGTTCTTCTACTAAGAGTTTTGCTTGTTCTTCAGATTCTAATCTTGCTTTCTCTTCTAAAGCCAAACGAGTCTGTTCTTCTGCAACAATCATAGCTTGTTCTTCTGCTATAAGTCTTGTTTGTTCCTCAGCAGCTAATCTTGCTTTTTCTTCTAAAGCTATACGTGTTTGCTCTTCTGAAGCTAACCTAGTTTGTTCTTCTATTAGGAGTTTTGCTTGTTCTTCAGATTTTAATCTTGCTTTTTCTTCTGAAGCTAAACGTGTTTGCTCTACAACAGCAAGTTCCTCTTTTTCTTGGGTTATAGTTTTTTCTGGTGTTTTGGCGGTTTCTTTCTTTTTCTCTTTCTTTTCAATATTAATTAAGCCTGCTAATTCATCATCTCTGCTATAGTTATAATAATTATTATTCTTAAATCTGTAAGCAAGAGTAATCTCGTGTGAAGCACCAAAATCTGAAAGACCTCCAAATGATTTTTCATAATTATATTCAACAGCAATTTGAGAGGTAATATTGACACCAAACCCTCCAGATGCTCCATACTTTGTATTATAACCTACTTGTGCCCATATTCCTTTAGGTACTGTTATCATTACTAATCCTGAAATAATAGTGGTCTCTTTTTGAAATTCAGATCTTGCCAGCATCGACAATTTACTATCTCCAAAAAAACCATAACCATCAAAGTAACCTGTGTACATTATGTGTCCTTGTAGGCCTCGTATTGGGTTTTCTTCCAACAATGCAGAAGTACTGAAATTATAAGTAATTAAATTATTGTACGAAAGACCAAAATCCATAAATCCAGTTCCATAATTCAAACCAGGATTTACAGTCAATAGAAAATTTGAAGGGATATTATCTAGCGCTGGATCGTCAAAATTAGTGATCACTTTATTACTGTTTAAACCACTTTTATATGCTCCAACATTTAACCCAAATGTAAAATTACTGTCCTCTTGAATTCGAGCGTTGTATGCAAAATTGATGATTGCACCAAAGGTAGTGAGTACACCATAATTTTGTTGAAAAACCCCGATTCCCGCTCCCATATTTTCTTTGATACGTCCAGAATAATTAAAAAAAAAGGTATTAGGAGCATCATCAACTCCAACCATTTCTCTTTTATTTGTTGCCGTTATATACTTGTTTTGTTCTCTTACAAAACTAAAGGTTGGATGTACTACGTACCTGTTAAACATCAATGAGTTTCTTACTGGAATATCAAGTGCAACCACTCCGTCCTCTTCCTGAGAGTAGCTTACCTGTATAAAACATATTAACACGATGATATGGATAGCTGTTGCTTTCACTTTATTTTATAATGGTTATAGAGCCTTTTTTTGGTTCTTGATCTTGAGGTATAATGATGTAGTAATACACTTGATTTACACTGCTTGCATTAAGATAATCTTCTGGCCAATTATTTAAATAATCTTTTGTGTTCCATACTATTTTTCCATTACTTGAATAAATAACTACCTCAGTGTTACTGCCACTTACATAATTCGCTGGAATCACCCAAGTATCATTAATACCATCGCCATTTGGACTTATTATGTTTGGGATATTTTCTACTTCAGGAAATAGATTAATAAATTCTTCTACCAAAAAAGTAAGCTCATTGGTGGTATTACAGTTATTGGTTTGAGTTATAATAACACTATAGTTTCCAAAATCTGTTGCAGTAAATACACTTTCTGTTGCATTAGGTATTACTTCATTATCTAAAAACCATTGAAAATCGGGATTAATTGCAGACGTTGTAACTGTTACGATTAGCGAATCTCCAGCTTCTAACATGTTGACTTCAGGAATATCTATACTACTGATGAAAGTTCCAGATTCTAATTCAATAATTCCTGTAGCTTCACAGCTTCCAAAATTTACAATTACCGAATAGATCCCAGATATAGAGGTTTCATAAGCTTGGCTTGTGGCTTCAGATATAGGAACTCCTTCTTTATACCATTGATAAGAGTTTCCTTGATTTGTACTCAATATTGTTGGCCCACCTGCAGCGCAAAATGGATTTCCTGAACTAGACTCTATAATTGCAAAAACTTCCTCACCAGAAGTTGCCTCAATAACTGTAACTCTATTTGAAAAGGAGTTGGAGGTACAGGTACCGTAATTGGTTTCAACAAAATATTTTCCCTCTTGGGTTACTGATAGTGTAGGACTTTGTGTTATAAAAACAGCTGTTGTAGGGTTAATTTCTTTAAACCAATTAAAAGTTAAAGAAGGGTAGTTTAATGGCGAATCATTATTGCCTGTACCAGGATTGTCAATGGTAAGAAGGTAGCTTCCTCCAGGACAAAAATTTGCAGTTGAATTAAGGTTATTAATTGTAAAGGGACTATCCTGTATTTTATAATAAGCAGAAAAGCTATTAGATGCTGTACTCGATGCCACTGGCTGGGTGCTTTTTATTTTAATTTTATACCCTTCGCCTGCTGTGTCCAAGGGAAGAGAAATGTCAACTGATGCTGGTGACGTATTAATGGTTCCGGGGTTTGAAGTAAATACAATATTCGAGTTGGAAAAATCACCTTCAGAATCCGACATTTCAACAATAAATTGATTGGATGCATCTACACCAGATTCTGGATTAAATACAAAGTTTACTGTAAAGGTATTAAAAGATTCATTTGCGCAGGCCTGTGTGAACTGAAGATTAGGAGTTCCTATAACAATCTGAGCTTCCAATTTTCCTATGAACGAGACCATAACAAAACTGAATAAGATGTATAAATATTTTTGAAAAGTATTTGTTTTCACCAGGTGATTTTTTAATATTTATTATCATTATTAGTTAAAGCCGTATATCCAGAAATTATCTAGATATATGTTAGCATATTTTTTTATGTTTAAGGTTTAATCCTCCGGAAGACTAATTGCTATAATTTTATTGATTCGCAATCTGAAATCTGGGTCATCCAAATTTTTAACATCGATAAAGGTCTCAGAATCTAGACCTTGTGAGTAAACATTACCAAATGCGCGATTGCCATACCAATTTTCTAGATCTTCGTTATTGAGTATGTTTTTAGTAAAAATATTTCCCTGACAATTATTAAAATACATGTTAGAAAATCCCATATTACTGAGGGTTTCGTTATTTATATGTATTTTATTGTCCAATATAACTGCTGGGTTAAAGCCCGAAAATATACTTTTATTCATATAAAATGACGCGTCTTCTTTTACGAACATTGCTTCGTGTACCAGACCAACACTCCTATCTTCTTCTAAATTATTACTCAAGACCATGAGTGTCATATTTTCTGCATAAACAACTGTGCCTCTTTTTGTTGGGCTCACTTCTTCTTTGTGGTTATAGGATGCTAAATAAATACTACTAGCTCCTCCCGAAGTAGTATGATATGGAGATTTTATTGCTAATGAATTTTCCAATAATGATTGTGCACCATAATTGAATTTGAAATCATTTCTTTTAGATCGAAAAGAGACCAATTGGTAGAGTTTTGTATTACCGCCAATAACGTAGAATGAATTTCCTTCACAATAACTAACCATAATATTTTCTAGAATAGTTTCGCTACCAACTGCAGCTAAGGTAAGTCCATTAAAATATCCATGTTTCTTGGTTCTCTTTCCAGCATATTCAATTCTTACATATTTTAAAACACCAGAATTACTAGACATATCCATTCCGCCATAAAGTATCTTTTCTGAAGAAGATGGGTTAAGACCATAATTTAGTTCTGATATTTCTTCGATTCTATTTGTAGGTGCGTTACCTAAAATAAATATTCCTCCCCAGTCTCCTTTTTTCTTAATATCTCTATTAGATGAAAAGATTATCGGATCTGTTAGAGTTCCTTCAGCAATTATCTTAGACCCCTTACTTATAACAAGCGATGCTTTAGATTTAAAGTCGGCAAGTATTAAAGTGCCCGGTTCTATGGAAAGTGTTGTGCTATCTGTAACAAATACATTCCCTAATAAGAGATATGTTTCTTTCTTATACAACTTAGTGTCTTTTGTTATATTACCTGAAAGAATTTGTGTAGGTTCGGGATATATTTTCGCATTCGAATTAAAATCGGTCCAGATATTTAACCAATTTTCATTGCCATATATTCCTTTTTCTTGTTGAGAGTATAAACATAAAAATGGAAAAAGGAGAAAAAATATAAATTTGGAGTAGGTTTTATTCATAAAAAAATTAATTATATTAAGGACTACAATTATAATGTTTATTTACTATAATATCTTTTAAACGCTTATATTTTCGTTTAAATGTGTTTTATTTTAACATTATGAAAATATTTTTAGGTATTAATAATGATATTCAGTGCCTTAAAAGTTTCCTTTTAAAACAATCTATCTGTAATTGTTAAGTTTCACAAGGTTGTTGTTTTTTTTCAACTTGCTTAGGTTTTCAAAGTTAGTATTTTATTTTTAAAGTCTATTGGTTTTATTTTAAATATTTTTCCGTCTAATTCGTACCATTTTTCAACTGCATTATAAGGTGTTTTTACTTTTAATTCTCTCCTTAAACTTCCGTGTCTTCTGTAAAGATTATAATGTATTAAGAAGTCCATTAAATCATCATTCATTTCTTCTAGAGAACTATATTTGGTTATTTTAATTGTTTTCTTTTTAATGATGTCATTTGCTTTTTCTACCATTCCATTAGTCTTTGGTGTAAATGGCTTTGTACATCTATGGTCTATGTTGTTTTGTTCACATACAACGTCTAATTTACTTGGTTTTGCACAGTATTTTCCTTTTTTATCTTTTAATAAACGATTGGTAAATTCAAGACCATTGTCAGTTAAAACGTGTGTAATACTAAAAGGAAAAAAGTCTAAGCACTCTAACATAAAACTTTCAGTATTAGCACTAGTTTTAGCGTCATAAACCTTGTAATATAACATTCTTGTTGCTCTGTCTATTGCAACAAAAAGATAGTACTTTACGCCATTTATTTTCGGTAAGTAAGTAACATCAATGTGTAAATAGCCAGGATCATACTCTTTAAATTTTTTTGCTTTTTCTTTCTCTTTTTCAGGCAGTTTATTAATGCCTTCACGGACAAAAGTTCTATAAACAGCACTACGGATTTTCCCTGGTTCTACTGGGTTAATAATTTCTGTAATTTCATCTAAAGCCCACCAAGTTAAAACTCTTAGTTCTATTGCAATTAACATTTTCAACTCACTTAAAGCGTATTTGATGGTGTTAGGACGTGAACTTTTATCCTCAAAATTATTTCTGTTTTTCCACTTTATAACGGTGTTTAGAGAAATATCATATTTTTCAGATAATTCTAAATTTGTAGCATTACTATTGCTAATTTCTGTTCGTAATCGTACATTTGTTGTTGCGTTGGAGTGATAAATTTGTTTCATTTTTTGTTTATTTTAAAGTTATTCAAAAATAAACAAGTTGTCATTCTTTCGCTTTATAAATCACAGAGATTAATTTAAAGCGATGATTTTCGCCTTTTTTTCTTTGTTTCGCTACGCTTCACAAAGAAAAAAAGGCGAAAATCAAAACAACAACGTGGTGCAACTAATCACATAGTAACATAAAGATAGCTGTATTTGTATTAGTGTTGTTTTTTAAAGCAAGCGGTTTATTTGGCATCTGTGATACTCAAATAATGCTATGCGACACAGGGTTTTGATGCAAATGCAATATTGATAGAAAAGTCAATCGAAAAGTGTTGAGACACAAATATCTTATAGAACTTTATAAATAATCATTCAATAAAAACCCTTTGGTTTTTAATTTGCAATAATGTAATTGCTATTATTTCCAAATAAAATTTGTATCCCTACACTTTGGGGATGGCAGAAATATTAAAAATATAAAGTCAATGATATTAATAGGTTTTCTTTCAGGAAACGTATAATTTTGTAAATTGAGATTTCATAACTCCTTGATTATCTGTTACAATTAAAAAGTATGATTCTGCCCTGATTAAAAACATAAGAAGTACTAAACTCAACAAATAAGTTATATATTACCACAACTATCCGAAAGTTTCTTTTTTAAATAGCTTGAGAATCCCTTATTTTTGGT
>CAZIMW010000026.1:4510-21703 GCA_964540425.1 uncultured Flavobacterium sp. | reverse complement strand
ATTTCATAACTCCTTGATTATCTGTTACAATTAAAAAGTATGATTCTGCCCTGATATAACTTATAATCTGTATGAAAAAAGTTACCCTACTCTTATTTTTTACTACATTTTTATGTTTAGGGCAAAACAGGGCTATTTCAGAAAAAGACTCATTAACAATAACTAAGTATAAAAAGTTATTGGTTCAACATATTAACCCTAATCCCGATAGTGCTTTTTATTATATAAAAAAAATTAGGCTATTAAGTTCACAACTTAATTATGGTATTGGTATGGTTGAGGCAAATTATTTCAAAGCAAGCTATTATAGGCGTGTTCAAAATTCAGATTCTGCTATTTATTATTTTAGAGAAGCTTTACAGTTTTCAAAAAAAATAAACTACACAAAAGGAATCGCGATGTCATATAATGGGTTATGTCATATTTATTACCGTCAAGGAAATTTAAACAAAGCTATTAATGAATGTAATAATTGCCTAGAAGTAGCAAAACAAATTAATAATTTAGCTATTTTGTCCGATTCATATATTGCTTTAAATAATATTAAACTAAGACAGAATGATTTAAGGCAGGCGTTAAAATATGTCCTCAAAGTAGACTCTATTCATAATACTCAAGAATTAAGACCAGATATTATTGCAGCAGCCTATCAAAGTATTGGGGTTATTTATTTAAAATTAGAGCAACTTAATAAGTCTGAAGAATATTTCTTGAAAGCCAATAATGAATTCAAAAAAATGGCTATAGATCCCAGTTATTATTTATACACAACAAAATGGCATTTAGGTGAAGTATATTATAAACAAGGTGATTTATTAAGAGCAGATAGCCTCTTATTAAATAGTTATAAATTTTTTAATGAAATTAAAGATAATCGTACTGTAGCTGAAATAAGTAAGTATTTAGGATTAATAAATATAGAAAACAATAAATATAAAGAAGCTGGTTTTTTTTTACTTAATGCCTTTAATTTACATAAGGAGTATAAAAATGAATATGAAGTATCATTTGTTGCATTAGAATTAGGAAAACTATATAACACACAGAATAAACCAAAAAAAACCATTGAAATACTAAATCAAACAATTCAATATAAAACAAGTAAAAAGAATAGTTTTCTTAAACAAGAAATATATTTAGCGCTTGCAAAAGCCTATGCAAAAGAAAAAAAATATAATAACGCATATATAAATTTACGCAACGGCATTAAGTTGAAAGATTCCTTACAAGATGTACAAAATGTGGTTCAATTAAGTGAAATTGAAGAGAAATATCAATCTGAAAAAAAAAGAAAAGAAATAGTCC
Source organism: uncultured Flavobacterium sp. (assembly GCA_964540425.1). Taxonomy (GTDB): domain Bacteria; phylum Bacteroidota; class Bacteroidia; order Flavobacteriales; family Flavobacteriaceae; genus Marifrigoribacter. Next base: position 20,398 of record CAZIMW010000026.1, on the reverse strand, counting down.
TTTTAACATCCCAAAAAGAACTTACTGAGCATCAAAAAAAGAATCAACTTATTTTATTATTAGTAGGAATTGGGCTTACTACAATTACAGGTTTGTTTTTCTTCTTTTTATACAGAAACAAACAAAATACCTCAAAAAAACTGCAAGAATTAGATCGTGCTAAATCAAATTTCTTTGCCAATATTTCTCATGAGTTTCGAACTCCTTTAACGTTAATTTCTGGTCCCATTCAGAAAAAACTAAAAGAACCAAATTTACCAAACGAAGAACGTCTCAGTTTAGAAATGATGCAAAGAAATTCTAACAGACTACTCTCATTAGTAGATCAACTTTTAGACATTTCGAAAATAGAATCCGGAGAGTTGCACCTTTCTATTTCAGAAAATAATTTACTAAATTTCATAGGGATATTAGCCGAAAGCTTTACGTTTTCAGCAAAACAAAAAAACATTAATTACCTTCCTTACATTAATAAAACCAATACCGACACTTGGTATGATAGTGATGTTATTGAAAAAATAGTTGTTAATTTACTTTCAAATGCTATTAAATACACTCCTGAAAACGGCTCGATAGTTTGCAATGCTTTTGTTAAAAACAATCAATTTCATTTCGAAATAAAAAACACAGGAAAAGGATTAACCTATGATGATTTAAATAAAATATTCGACAAATTTCACCAATTAAATACCCATCATGAAGGTGTTGGAATTGGTCTGTCTTTAGTGAAAGAATTAGTAAATCTTCACAAAGGCACTATTGATGTAAAAAGCACTTTAAATGAATGGACTTTATTTAAAGTTATTTTACCTATTGATAGAATTTCTTTTAATAAATTGGAAATAACAAAAAAAGAAGTCGAGAAAAAACTTCCTTCTTTAATAATAAATGAACCAGTTCCAAGCATACTATTTGATGACACTATTAATAAGGACACAAACTACAATCTTCCTATTTTATTAATAGTAGATGACAATAAAGATATACGAGATTATATTGATGCTATTTTCAACAATAATTATACTATAATTAAAGCCAAAAACGGGCAAGAAGGAATTAAAATTGCTTTAAAACAAATACCAGATATTATTATTAGCGATATAATGATGCCTGTAAAAAATGGTATTGAACTTTGTAGTCATTTAAAGAAGGATGAACGAACAAGCCATATTCCTATCATATTACTTACTGCAAAATCTGGTGAAAAAAATGAAATAACAGGAATTAAAACTGGTGCAGATGATTATATAACAAAACCTTTTAGTGAGGACTTATTAATCGTTAAAATTGAAAATATAATCAAAAGCAGAAAAAAACTACAAGAGCGTTATAGCCAAGAATTCATATTAATGCCAAAAGAAATAACTGTTAATTCAGTAGATGAAAAATTTCTTACTAAAATTCAAAAAATATTAGACAATAATTTGGTTGAATCCTCTTTTACTATTGAAGAATTTAGCAAAGAAATTGGCATGAGCAGAATGCAACTTCACCGAAAATTAAAAGCATTGACAGGTTTAACCACTTCAGAATTTATTCGTTCACAACGATTAAAATTAGCAATATCTCTCCTTAAAAACTCCGATAACAGTGTTTCTGAAATAGGATATAGTGTAGGTTTTAATAATCATGCATATTTTAGTAAATGCTTTAAAGAAACCTACAAATGTTCCCCAACTGAATATTTAGAAAGAAAAAAGTAGCTTAACTTCCTCAGGTTTAACCCCTAATTTTTCAATGTTACATACATGATAGCTTTTGTTACAATATTGATAACTTTCTATATCATATGCATTTAGTTTTGTCCTATCTAAATATTAACAACAAAACTATTTATTATGAAAAAAGCTATTTTATTATTAATAATGTTCATCGCTAGCATTATTAACGCACAAGACAAAATTTATGTGCACACAGCAACTGTAGAAAACATTTTTTATGAAGCAACATATATTGACCATCCAGACCTGAACGAAAATCCTAATGCTGGAATTGTTTTTAGCCATGTTTGGAATCCAAATGGAAATACTGGTGTACATAACGATAATATTGATAGTTTATGGTATGATGATTCTGATTCTCGGTGGTATATTTTTAATGAAGACGCAAGTTCCATGCTTGAAGGCACTCAATTTTTCATATATATTGCTGCAGATCCTGCTAGTGTAATAACACATATTTCTACGGCTGCAAATCAGGGATCTGCGGGTAGTTATACTACTGAAATTGACGACCCAAATTTTAACGGCTTAGATCCTGGACCTTTTGCAATAATTTCTACCTATTTTAACCCAAATTCAGTTTCCAATTTACATCTTTATAGTTTTTTTTATGACGAGGCAACTAACAGAAGAGTGGTTTACAATAGAGAGGGTACAGCAATTCCTGAAGGAGCAGCTTTTAAAATCTTGGTTAATGGCGACGAGGGTGTAACACCTTTTACGCATGTAACAGATGTGACTAATAATTTTGGCCACAGGACAACTCTAGATCATCCAGATTTAAACGGAAACCCAAATGCTACTTTTGTTTTTTCACATTATTGGGGAATGAACTACCTCGAGGCAGAGCCATAGAGGTATCAAGCGGAAAAAATTTTATTTTTAGTTTGATGAAAACCTCAGGTTTTCAAACTTTCCTTTTTGACCACCGAGGCAGAGCCTCGGGGAATTCTTTCGATTAAATGGCAATACTGGAAATATAGAAAACTCAAAATTAAGTGCTTGGTATGACGGAAGTAGTTGGGTTATCTATTTTGAAGACGGCTTGACAACTATGAATGAAGGAATCGCATTTGATATTATTATTGCACCTCAAGAAATACTAGGAAACGACGATGTAGTTTTAGAAAACAGAACTATTTTGTATCCAAATCCTGCAACAGATTTTGTAACTATCGCTACACAAGATGAAATATCTAGTATTGTTATCTATAATGTTTTAGGTCAAGAAGTAATGCAAATTGAGGGTGATTCAAACAATATGCGAATAGACATCTCTAACCTTGCAACAGGCAACTATGTAACCAAAGTACAAGTTGGCAGCTCTGTAAAAACATTAAAACTTATTAAAACTAAGTAGCCTTTCTATTTTGAATTAAAAGAGGCTTTATAAAAACAAAGTCATAAAACAAACATTTTTTAAAAAAAGAATGATTTTGTTACATAATTTATAGCTTTTGTTCTATTAGCTATAATAGGTCTTAATTCTTCAGGATAACTTTGCGTGAAATTATTAAGGGTCTGTCACTAAATAAAGTGTACAGAGTATTATGCGAAGTAATTTTGTTCTTTTTCAAGGCACAAAATGTGATAATAGCTTATTTACTTGAATGTTTTGTAACACAGAAAAATAGCGTGTATAAATGTATAAGTTATTTCGCGACAGACACTAACCAACACAGCTAACTTTTTTTAATAAAAATATTAAAAGAAAATATCCTTTACAAAAACAACAAATTACTATGAAACTATTTTTAATAACAATCTTTTTTTGCTCCATTACTTTTTTAACATACTCACAGGTTGGAATTGGCACCACTAACCCACATGCTAGTGCTGCTTTACATATAGACTCTGACGATTCTGGTTTGCTTATTCCTAGAATGACACAAACCGATAGAGATAACATTTCAACACCAGCCACAGGTCTCTTAATTTATCAAACAACTAATACAGTAGGTTTTTATTATTATAATAGTACTGCTTGGGTGCGTTTATCAAACCATTGGCGAAAAACAGGAAATAGCCTAGATGTTGCTGTTGCTAATGATGACATAACATTTACCAGTGACGAAACCAGTATTACTTTTGCAACAGTTAGTGGCACCTCGGCACCCATGATTAATATGTTTCAAGGTGGAGGAAATACAGGCAATAGAATGGTAATTGCTCATAGTCAAAATAATCCTACTTGGGGAATAGAATATGATGACACAGCTGATGCCTTTAATTTTATGGGAAGTGGAATAGATAGAGTTACGATAGATTTAAATACTAATCCTTCTCTGGTAGTGCACAACGGAAGCACTTTTAACAATGGCGTTGTAATTAATGAGGTTGGAGGTAATTATGATACTCGAATAGAATCTGATAACAACCCAAATGCTTTTGGTATAGACGCTGGTGAAAATGTTATGTTTGCTGGCACTAATACACTTAGCTTATTGAATAACGGGGCAACTGTAAATGGTGGTGTTACGGTAGATTATGTAGCCTCCTTTTACACAAGAGATACCACCAACGGTACTGCTGTACAATTAGGCTCTACAGAATATTTGATGGATATTGGAAATCTGCTATTAGCTACTTATGGAAGCTGGTTACCTTATACAGATAATACATTTGATATAGGCAATTCTTCCTTTCGTTGGGATGATGTTTATGCTACAAACGGTACTATTAATACAAGTGATGAAAGACTAAAAAAGAATATCAAAAAAATAACGTATGGTTTAAATGAAGTGCTTCAGCTTAACCCTATTTCATTTCAATGGAAAAGCAATGTAGATACTAACCAAACAAAACTCGGCTTTTCTGCTCAAGAACTCTTAAAAGTTTTACCTGAAGTTGTAAAAACTCACGATTATATATATGCCGATGATGAAAAAACATTGCTAAAAAAGGAGAATGAAAATTTAGGAGTTTATTATAGTGATATTATTCCTGTACTTACAAAAGCCATTCAAGAACAACAAGAAATAATAAAGAAACTACAAAAAAGAGTAGAAACATTAGAAAAAAATAAGTAAATCTATTAACCAATCCTACTTATGTTTTTAAAACCGAAGTTTAAACTTCGGTTTTTTGCTTTAATTCTGCTTCAAACAATTCAGCAAAATGTTTGAGTAATTTTTCTTTTACTTCAGCTATTGGAATTTCTTTTTTTCCTAATTCTACGTTTAAAGAAGTCACTGCTTTCCCTTTAATTCCACAAGGAATCATATGGTCAAAATAACCCAAATTTGTATTTACATTTAATGCAAATCCGTGCATGGTTACCCAACGACTAGCTCGCACTCCAAAGGCACAAATCTTTCTTGCAAAAGGAGTACCAACATCAAACCAAACTCCTGTTTCGCCTTTAGAACGTTCTGCTTTTAATCCATATTCTGCTAGGGTACGAATCACCGTTTCTTCTAAAAAACGAAGGTATTTGTGGACATCTTCAAAAAAATTTCCTAAATCTAAAATCGGATAGCCAACAATCTGTCCAGGTCCATGATAAGTAATATCTCCTCCCCGATTGTTTTTGTAGAATGCGGCTCCAATTTTAATTAGTTTTTCTTCAGAAATTAATAGGTTATCAATATCACCACTTTTCCCTAGAGTATAGACGTGAGGATGCTCTACATAAAGAAAATAGTTGGGAGTTTCAATAGAAAGTTCTTCTCTTCGGTTTTTGATTTTTATATCAATAATATTCTTGAAAAGTTGCTCTTGATATTCCCAAGTTTCTTTATAATCTTTAGATCCTAATTCTTGTATTTCAACTAACTTATTCAATTGTTAATTCTCTAATTCAACTTCCAAATCCAACACATCTGGATTTTTAATAGATTCTACAAAAGAACGTTCAAATTCAATTGTTTTTCCATCTGAAGAATACATAGCATCTTCCACGGAAGCACTTTTAATTTTACGAGGAAATGTATATTTAATTTTATAAGTCATCACACTCATAAACGATTCTACGGAAGCCAAACTATCTACTTGTGCTTTATGCTTTTCAACATCAACAATATAAGCGTCTCTTTTAAACACACCTTTTTTAAAGGAATAACGAACCGCTACATTATTATCGTCTCCGTCCTCATCTTTCTTACCATCATCAGTACCCATATTTGGTAATACATCATCCATTTCTTCAAAAGCACTCATTAGATCGTTTGATTCAGAAACGTCTTTAAAGTCACTAAATATATCTACAATCATTTTATTTGCTTCAGGATCCATATTCATATGAATATTATAATTTTCTAATGCTTTTAATTTTTGTTGTTCTTTGGCAGATAACTTTGAAATACTATCTTTTTTTTCTTCAAACATTTCTTTAAATGATATGATTGTATCGGTTTTAACCATGGTAGAATCTTTTCCTATTTCACCCATCATTCCCATCATTTCACTTAGATCCACACTGATGGTCATTCGTCCAGAACCATCTTCGTTTAAGGTCATAGTTTCAGTAAATTGGCAACTAACAAAGGTTATCGAGAGCACTAATAATGTAATAATTTTGCGTAACATATTTTATTTATTTAGGATTATTAATAATGATTAGAGCAGCAATCACACCCGGAATCCATCCTAATAAAGTTAAAATAAAAACGATAATTACAGATCCACAACCTTTATCTAAAACAGCTAAAGGCGGAAAAACGATTGATAAAATTACTCTCCAAATACTCATAAACGCAAAGTTACAAATTAATACTCGCCTATAAGTAACCTTTTAAATGCTTTTGTTACAACATAACATTTATAGTATCTTCGTCTTTACAATGAGATCACTAAAGACATTTATTTTTCTACTTACTCTTTTAACCACAAATTTTTGTTTTGCACAATATAAATTTGATGGTTTTATTAACCATACAGATTATAACAATGCTGTTTATTTATCTGTGATTGATGATTTCAGAAAGATTTCTGGAGTTTTTCCAGAACAAATTTTGGCAAAAACCTCTATTGATTCTTCCGGTTATTTTAAATTTACAGGAAACAACCTTCCTCTACAAAATAGAATTTACAGGGTCCATGTAGATAGCTGTAGCGAGAATGAACAAAGTATTGCGCATTTTTCTGGTCACTGTATTAATAGTAAAGAAATAATTTTTATTGCCAATAACAACACCCAACTTTACTTTCCGTTTTCATTTGATAAAGAAATGTTTTGCAAAATAGAATCCAATAATGAAAAAGCCAATATTTTTTTAAAGATTGATTCACTAAAAAATGATATGCGTTTTGCTTTTGGAACCTATAGAAGTGAGGCTAACAGAAAAATAAATTCAAAAAAATGGTTTTCTACGCTTCAAAACTTCGGAAAAAATTTAGACGAGCCTCTAGCAGAACTTTATATTTTTTCATTTTTAAGTAACCGAAGTAATAACCTACATTCATATTATTTAAACGATTTAAAACAGAACAATTATTACAAAAATTTACTGCTACGTTTACAACAAAAATACCCAGATTCGTTTTATACCAAACAATACGAAAACGAACTAAATGCAGATTTATATTTGGTTAATTTAAAGAAAAATTCGTTAAACTATTGGTGGATTTATGCGTTAGGAATCCTGTTAATTCTTTCAATTATAACAAATTTATTACTTTTCAAAAAGGTTTCTAGCCAGAAAAGTCGTCATTCAGCTATAAAAAAGCTTACAAAACAAGAACAGAATATTTTAAATTTAATTCTTCAAAACAAAAGCAATAAAGAAATTGCTTCAGAGGTATTTGTTAGTTTAAGCACCGTAAAAACACATATTAACAACCTTTACAAAAAGCTAAATGTTACTTCTAGAGAGGAAGTAAAAAGCCTTAAAAAATAATTCATCCTAGGGTCTAGTCCCTATTTCAACCACCAGATAATCAGAACCCTTTCTAATTTCATTGATGTTTGCAGCATTATTAATCTAAAAATTTATTAATTATGAAACGAGCATGTTTAAAATTTTCATCACACCTACGCTTCGGGAGCGAACAGCATATGTCAGATTTATTAAATATTGATAGACATATGAAACAAACAGTAAACGCATTAAAAGTATTCTTATTTGTAAGTCTATTTAGCGTAACAACAATCCAAGCTCAAAATGCAGAAACCGCAAAAACTAGTGCCAGTATCGATTTTGAAACCGAAATCATTGACTATGGCACTATCAACCAACATTCAAATGGAGTAAAAGTTTTTGCTTTTACTAACACTGGTAATGCACCTCTTATAATTTCGGAAGTTAAAACTAGTTGTGGATGCACAGTTCCTACTTTTTCTAAAGAAGCAATTTTACCTGGAGAAAAAGGTGAAATAGAAATTAAATACGATACCAAAAGGTTAGGAGCGTTTACTAAAACAGTAACCGTTTTATCTAATGCAAACCAAACCCGTAAAACCCTTAAAATAAAAGGAAATATTGTGGTAGCAAAATAATTTTTGTTGGTTTTTTTGAAATGTCTTTTAGTAAATCAATTCTAAAAGACATTTTATTTATCATTAATTATCTTAATATATTCTACACTTTCTATCGAAACACTAATTAATTCTTCTAAAAAATGTAATTTTGCTTTTTTATTAAAACAATTAAAATGCAACTATCCGAACCCGAATTAGTACGAAGAGAAAAACTTATACAACTTAGAACCTTAGGTATTAACCCATATCCTGCCGAATTATTTCCAGTAAACACGATGACTACGGAAATAAAACAGCACTTCGAAGAAGGAAAAAAGGTAATCATTGCTGGAAGATTAATGTCGCGTCGTATTCAAGGAAAAGCTTCTTTTGCCGAATTGCAGGATTCTGAAGGAAGAATACAAGTGTATTTTAATAGGGATGAAATCTGCTCTGGGGAAGATAAAGTGCAGTATAATGAAGTCTATAAAAAACTACTAGATATTGGTGATTTTATTGGTATTGAAGGCGAGTTATTTACCACCAACGTAGGCGAAAAAACAGTAAAAGTTAAAAACTTCAAACTACTTTCAAAATCATTAAAACCATTACCCTTACCAAAAACAGATAGCGAAGGGAATACTTTTGATGAATTTAACAACCCAGAATTACGATACCGTCAGCGTTATGCAGATTTAGTTGTAAATCCAAAGGTTAAAGAAGTATTTATTAAACGTACCAAATTGTTTACGGCAATGCGTACTTTCTTTAACGAACGTGGTTATTTTGAAGTAGAAACACCCATTTTACAATCCATTCCTGGAGGTGCAGCTGCAAGACCTTTTAAAACTCATCACAACTCTTTAGACATTCCAATGTTTATGAGAATTGCTTGCGAACTTTACCTTAAAAAGTTAATAGTAGGTGGATTTGACGGTGTTTATGAGTTCGCAAAAACGTTCCGAAATGAAGGTATGGACCGAACTCACAATCCAGAATTTACGATGATGGAAATCTATGTAGCCTACAAAGACTACAACTGGATGATGGATTTTACCGAACAATTATTAGAATTCTGTGCTACGGAAGTAAACGGAAGTTCAAAAACTATTTTCGGAGAACACGAAATAGATTTTAAAGCTCCTTATGCTAGAGTTACTATGGCGGAAGCTATAGAAAACTTCACTGGTTTTGATATTTTAGGCAAATCGGAAGTTGAAATAAGAATCGCTGCTCAAAATATGGGAATTGAAGTAGATGAAACAATGGGGAAAGGAAAACTAATCGATGAGATTTTTGGTGAAAAATGTGAAGCCAATTACATTCAGCCTACCTTTATTACCGACTACCCAAAAGAAATGAGTCCCTTAACAAAAGAGCATCGTACCAACCCAGAATTGACCGAACGTTTCGAGTTAATTATCTGCGGAAAAGAATTAGCAAATGCATATTCTGAGTTGAACGATCCAATAGACCAACGCGAACGTTTTGAAGATCAAGTAAAATTAGCAGGACGAGGCGACGATGAAGCAACCGAATTTATAGATCAAGATTTTTTAAGAGCCTTGGAATACGGAATGCCTCCAACTTCAGGTATGGGAATTGGAATGGATCGATTTATTATGTTTTTAACCAATAATGCTTCCATACAAGAAGTACTTTTCTTCCCACAAATGAAACCCGAAGTTAAGCAAGTGGCGATGAGTGTTGATGAAAAAGTGGTATTTAATATTTTAAAAGCAAATTCACCTATAGATTTAAATACATTGAAATCACAATCAGGATTAAGTAATAAAAAATGGGACAAAACCATTAAAGGCTTAACCAAGAACGGTGTTGCCAAAGTGAATAAAACCGATGATGGTTTGTTTGTGGAGGTAGTTTAGTTCTGTACACAATCTATTTGTTAAGATGTTACACTGAGTGCAGTCAAAGTACAAACAAAATAACTTATTTTAATAGTAATTGCAATTCCTATTTGTATTTGAAACAGTTTTAAATAAACCATTAAACTTTCATAGTTAAATCAAATTTGTATTTTAGGCGAATATTCTACTCTCCATGAAAAAGTATTTATTATCCAGTTTTGTTATTTTATCTTTAATAATTACTGCCTGTGGCAGTGATGACGATGGTTATACTGACAGCGACACAGAAGCCCCTTCTGTGCCTTTTAATCTAACAACAACAATTGTAACCGAGACCTCTATTCATATTATTTGGGATTCATCTTCAGATAATGTAGAAGTTACAGGGTATTTTGTTTACTTAGATGGAAATAAAATTCAGACAATTAACGAAACAACAACGACTATTAATGATCTTGTTTCTGGAAATTATTATAGTATAAATGTTTCTGCTTTTGATGCAAATGGAAACGAATCAAATCAAAGTGAAACATTATTAGCTGAAACAATTATTATAGAAATACCTCTTGTTTTCGAAATCAAATTATCTGATATGGGAATTTATACAGGCGACCTTTCAAACTTAACTCCCAAGGAAAATGTACATCTATACGATTTAAATAGTCGCCTTTTTACAGATTACGCTCACAAACAACGTTTATTACGCATGCCTGAAGGAGCAGTAATGCAATATGACAACAGCGACTTATTACCAATTTTCCCTAACAACACCTTAATTTCAAAAACATTTTATTATTATGAGGACGAAAGTAATACGGCTTCAAATAAAATTATTATTGAAACTCGTGTATTAATTAAAACCGAAGGTACCTGGAAGGTTGGAAACTATAAGTGGAATAATGATATGACCGAAGCAACATATACCAATGACGGAAGTATTGTTTCAGTTGAATATTTAAATACCGAAGGAATTACACAAAACATAGAATATCAAATCCCATCAAATGTAGATTGTATTACCTGTCATAATATATACGACGTTATAGTACCTATTGGACCAAAATTACGAAGTATGAATTTCAATCCTAATAACGGTACTGTTAACATCAACCAATTACAATATTTTATTAATGAAGGGCTGCTTGAAGGCGTTTCAAACCCTTCAGATATCAGTATACTACCTGATTGGGAAGATGATAATTTCGATATTTTAGAACAAGGAAGAGCCTATATGGACATCAACTGTGCTCATTGTCACCAACCAGGAGGAAATACTCCAACTGGATTTTTATTAGATTTTAGATTAGAAACAGCATTTAACGACACTGGTATTTATTCAAGAAGGGGGCAAATTGAAGATCGAATTCAAAGTAATACACCAGGTTATATGATGCCTAAAATTGGAAGATCAATAGTGTATACCGAAGCAGTTGAAATGTTGTTGGAATACCTAGAAGTTATCGAGGAATAAAAAATATTTATTTTTTGGCTTAATAATTGGATTGTAAAAAGTAAAATTAGTAAATTAGTAACCTAAATTAAAATGAAAATGAAAAACCTATTATCAATAATCGCATTCGCATTTGTAATGCTACTTGGAACACAAAATGTATCTGCTCAAAGTTTATCACAAAACCAAGACAGACCAGAAGTTGCAGCAAAAACACAATTACATGAGTTAACAACTCAATTAAATTTATCTGGAGAGCAAGGTCGAACAATTTACAGAGCTCTTGTAACAAAAGAAGTTAATTCTAGAAAAGCTGTGATTGGAAAAGATGTAACTAATGCAGAAGCTGTTTCTGACATTAAAAAAACAGACGAAGTTTTTAACACACAAATGAAAAAAACATTAAAACCAGAACAATATAAAAAGTGGCAAAACTCGCTTAAAAAATAAGTTCTTATCTACTATTTTAAAAAATCCATCTTCAAATATTTGAGGGTGGATTTTTTATTTTAGTTCTTTACTAAGTAAACATACAATTTCTGCCCTATACTTATGGTATTAGATTTTAATCCATTATATTTTTTTAAAGCATCTACAGAAATATCAAACCGCCTAGAAACACTATAGAGCGTATCTCCTTTTTCAACAGTATAAGTCTTCACACCTGACTTTGAATCGTCTTTCTTTTTTACTCTTTTAGATTTCTTCCCTAAAACGGCATCATCATATTTATAAAGTTCGTATTTTTCAATAATCGAAATTAGTTTTTCAGGATATTTTGGGTCTGTTGCATAACCTGCCTTTCGCAATCCTTTTGCCCAAGATTTATAATCATCTTTTTTATAACTAAATAGGCTCTCATAACGACTCCTTGAAGTTAAAAACAACGAATGATCTCTAAACGAATATTTAGGATCTTTATATTTTCTAAAACATTCTTGTAATTCATCATCGTCGTGGTAAACACGTTCACCTGTCCATCCTTTATGACACTTTATACCAAAATGATTGTTCGACTTTTTACTTAGCTTTCCCCTTCCAGCACCGCTTTCTAAAATCCCCTGAGCCAATGTTATACTAGCTGGAATACCATATTGCACCATTTCTTCTTTAGCAATACCATTATAATTACTAATATATAAGGCAACAACTTCTGTGTGCGAAGCATTTTTAGGAATTGGCTTTATTTTCGTATCATTCCTTTTTTCCTTTGGGTTTTCTTTCGGAGTATCTTTTGGTTGATGATGAACCACCCTTTCTTTTTTAGGTGTGTTTTTTTTTGAAGTTGTTACTGCTGTCTTTTTAGATTTACAGCTTCCTAATAAAAGTATAGAAATAAAAAGTAATGTTATTGTTTTTTGGAGCATGTTAAAGTTTTATTTGAGGTAAGTTTTTCTTTTTTAATAATTGATTCATTCCCGATATTCCTTGAAGTCCCCCAGTATGAATGGCTAAAATACTGCTATTTTCTTTGAAATAATTCTTTTCAATTAAATCCATAATACCAAAAAACATTTTCCCTGTATAAACAGGATCTAACTGAACTCCCGTCTTATCCTTAAATTCATTTATAAAACGGATTAATTTTACATCTATTTTAGCATAGCCTCCAAAACAGTACTCATCAATAAGTTGGTAATTTTTATTTGAAGTGTATTTTTCAATCTCAGATTTTTGAAACGTACCTTTTAACGCAGAAAATCCGAGTATTATTTGATGAGGTTTTGAAGATTCAATAAGCCCTGCAATAGTCCCTCCTGTTCCTACTGCTGTGCAAATATAATCGTATGCAATATCGCTTTTAGTTAAAATTTCTTCGCAACCTTTAACGGCTAATTTGTTGGTTCCTCCTTCTGGAACAAGGTAAAACGAACCGTGTCTTTTTTTTAATTCAGTAATAAAATCAGGTTCAGACTTTTTCCTATAATCCGCTCTTGAAATAAAATAAAGCTCCATACCACATTTTTTCGCAAAAGATAAGGTCGGGTTTTCAGCAATTTTACCAGACAATTCTTCTCCTCTTATTATACCAATTGTCTTTATACTTAATTCTTTTCCTGCTGCTGCTGTAGCCGAAATATGATTTGAGTAAGCACCACCAAAAGTCAACAAGGTTGTTTTTTGCTGCTTAACAGCTTCTTGGATATTGTACTTTAATTTTCTGAGTTTATTACCCGAAACAAAAGGATGCAGCAGATCTTCTCTTTTTACATATAGGTTATAATTCGAAATAGAAAATAACTCCAAGGGGATTTGTTGATTTTTTATTATTTTATATTCTATAAACAAGGCTATATATTTTTTACAAAATAGAAAAATATTTGATGTTATATAACATAAATAAAAAATATTATCTATTAATTATTTACTGCTTTTATAATAAAAGAAACTAGAAAGCTGAAGCGCTAACATTTCATTTTCATGACATATTTCAGCTTATATAGCAAATGAAGAAACTAAAGAACCTGAAGAAAAAACTATTTAAAAACATTTATACCCCGAACACTTCAAGTGCTTTTGAATTAATAGATTCTAAAAAAACAAAAACTGATCTTAAGCTCAATTTGTAAATGCAACTTTCAAGAGATTGAAATTTAACTTTATCCATATAAGTATATTTATTGTAGGAATTTTACTATTTATATTAATCTTTTGTGCTATTTGTCGATTATTATTGTCTTTTGTCAATTTTTGATATAACGTTGTAAAACCAAATCTATTAATAATATTATTATGAAAACAATTTACCCCTCAAAAACCTATACAATTAGTGTGTTTTTATTTCTATTATTTAGCACGATTACCATTGCACAAGTTGGTATTGGAAACACAAGCCCTAATGCAAATTCACTTTTAGAGATTGGTGATGGCACCGATACAAAAGGAGTCTTATTACCAAGAGTTTCTTTATCAACAACTAATAGCCCATCACCTTTAGCTGCCGATATTGCAGGAATGATAGTTTACAACACCAATACCAATGGTGCTGGAGCAACAGCTGTATCACCAGGTTTTTATTATAATGATGACTGGAAAACAACAGGTAATGCAGGAACTACTGCTGGCACTAACTTTTTAGGAACAACAGATAATGTGAGCCTTGAGTTATTCACCAACAATACTACAAGAATGAGAGTAGAAAATGATGGACAAGTGAGTATTGGTCTTGGAGCTGGTTCAGTAAACGCAAATCAACAATTTAATGTTAGATCTACATTTACTAATGGAACAGCAATAGGAGGTTATAGTGGAGGAAGCGGAAGAGGTGTCTATGGGCAAAACATAAGTAATGGTTATGGTGTTTATGGGATAAATACAACAAACGGTCAAGCTGTTCGAGGGTATAATTCAGGAACAGGTTGGGGTGTAGGTGCCAGATCAAATAATGCTACAGGGATAGGTTTAGTTGCATACAACACCAATACAATTGGAGCTGGGCTAATAGCATCGGGTGCAAATGCTCCATTAAGTTATTTAGGAAGTACTGGAGCAACGTTAAACGGTGTTATGGGCGGTGTCGCATTTTCAACAAGTGCAACAGGGACTGGTTTTTCTGGAACTGGAAATGGAAGCATTACCGTATCTACTTTAATAACAGGTTCTGGTATAGCAGGTTCTGGTAATACAGGTGTATATGGATTATCTACTGCCGCCTCTAATGGAACTGGAATTATAGGTTCTGGAGGGAATAGCTCAGCCATTACAACCAACAGCACGGGTTCTGGAATCGCTGGATCTAGTCTAACAATGGGAGTTTTTGGTTATGCAGGGAATGGGGATGATGTTGCTGCTAACTATGGTAATGCAGGAGGAGAATTTGTATTAGATGGTGACAATGATCCTACAACCAATTCAACAGATTCAGAATCTAATAGAGCTAGAGCAATACTTGCTGGATTCAACAATATTAACCCTCCGTCAGTGGGTGGAGGCTCACAGCCTAGTTATTTTGGAGGTTATTTTAGTGGCGGAAATGAAAATGGGGGTAATCAAAACTATTCATATACAGCATTAAGATTTAGTATTGGCGCAGATGGTACTGTAGGCGGTTCTACAACAGATTTTAAAATAGTTGGACCTGGAAGTGTTTCTACGTTAATAAAAGATTCAGAAGGAACTCCAAGAATTTTATTCGCCCCAGAAGCACCTGAAATTCTTTTTCAAGACTTTGGAGTAGGAAAATTAGTAAATGGACAAGCTAGAATTAATATTGACCCTATTTTAAAAGGTTCATTATTTATAGATAACGAACATCCCTTAAAAGTGTATGTAACTTTAGAAGGTGAATGCAATGGTATTTATGTAACTCCTTAAAACTGCAGATGGCTTTACCGTAAAAGAATTACAAGGCGGAACAAGTAATGTTTCTTTTTCTTGGCAAATTGTTGCAAATAGAGCAGATACCAAAGACAGTAGTGGAAGAATTGTTTCAAAACACGTTGGGCTTCGTTT
>CAZIMW010000026.1:0-4500 GCA_964540425.1 uncultured Flavobacterium sp. | reverse complement strand
ATAGGTTCAAAGTTAAAAAAATTAGAGAAAAAAGAAGAAACTGCTAAAGAATCTAGTGATGAAATAGAGATATCTAATAAAAAGAATAGCAATACAAAACTAGAATCAGTTATTTCACAGAAAAATTAATTACTAAATAAAGATTAACAAAAGACCTTTACTTTTAAAGTAAAGGTCTTTTTCATTTTTATAAGCTTTACAATCAAATCAAGATTCCTTATTTTTGCAAGGTGTCTTATTTCAAAAAAAACATAGAACTAGAAGAAGGTGATTATTACCTCACCCCAGAAGGCTATAAATGCTTCACAGAACAATACCATTTAAAACGGGGCTATTGTTGCGAGAGTGGTTGTCGCCATTGCCCGTATGGGTATGATAAGGCAGTAGGCAGTAGGCAGTAGGCAGTAGGCAAAAATGAAAAATTCGTATTAATAAATAAAGTTATGCTTAATAATTTATTCAAGATTTATAAAAATAAAATTTGTGTTAATTCGTGATCCCGACTATTCGGGAGTGTCTAAAAAAACAATACTTTGTCATTCAGAGCGTAATGGAATAAAGTGAGGAGTCTCATCAAGAGATTGCCACGTCACCCAAATCCTGTTAAGACAGAATTGGAATCCTCGCAATGACAATATAAAAAAAGCTTAGCGCCTTTGCGACTTTGCGAGAAATAAAAAATATGAACTTCAAAGAACAAATAAAACAAGGAATCCCAACAGAACTTCCTGCTCCAAAAGCCTACGACCCAAACATTAATCACGCACCAAAGCGAAAGGACATTCTTTCTGCTGAAGAAAAAAAGTTAGCACTCCGCAACGCACTTCGGTATTTTGAACCTCAACATCACGCTACGCTCCTACCCGAGTTTCAAGAAGAATTAGAAACTTATGGTCGTATTTATATGTATCGTTTTCGTCCAGATTATACAATATATGCACGTCCCGTTTCAGAATACCCAGGGAAATGCGAACAAGCAAAAGCGATTCAATTAATGATTCAGAATAACCTGGATTATGCAGTAGCACAACATCCTCATGAGTTGATTACTTATGGTGGTAACGGAGCTGTTTTTCAGAATTGGGCACAGTACCTTTTAACGATGAAGTATTTATCTCAAATGACTGAGGAGCAAACCCTAGTAATGTATTCTGGGCATCCACAAGGATTATTTCCTTCTCATAAAGAGGCACCAAGAGTTGTGGTTACCAATGGAATGATGGTTCCCAATTATTCCAAACAAGACGATTGGGAAAAATTTAATGCGTTGGGCGTTACGCAATACGGACAAATGACCGCTGGAAGCTATATGTATATTGGTCCGCAAGGGATTGTTCACGGAACTACCATTACGCTTTTAAATGGTTTCAGAAAAATAAATAAAGATACTCACGGAGGCTTATTTGTAACCTCAGGTTTGGGCGGAATGAGTGGTGCGCAACCCAAAGCAGGGAATATTGCAGGTTGTGTAACGGTCTGTGCCGAAGTGAATAAAAAAGCTACAGAAACGCGTCATTCTCAAGGTTGGGTAGATGAAGTATATTCAGATTTAAATGAATTGACAACTCGTGTAAAAGAAGCAGTCTCAAACAAAGAAACCGTTTCTATTGCTTACGATGGAAATGTAGTTGATGTTTGGGAGAAGTTTGATGAAGATGATGTTTATATTGACCTCGGAAGTGACCAAACTTCCCTTCATAATCCTTGGGCTGGCGGATATTACCCTGTAGGCCTTACTTATGAAGAAGCCAACGAAATGATGGCAAATAACCCAGAAGTTTTTAAAATCGAAGTCCAAAAAAGTTTAGTGAGACAAACCGAAGCCATTAACAAACACACTGCAAAAGGAACCTATTTTTTCGATTACGGAAACGCATTTTTATTAGAAGCATCCAGAGCAGGAGCCGATGTAATGGCTGAACCTAATTTGTCCGGTCGAGCGCAGTCGAGACCTAGTCAGTTTAAATACCCTTCTTATGTACAGGATATTATGGGACCTATGTGTTTCGACTATGGATTTGGTCCTTTTCGTTGGGTTTGCACTTCAGGAAAACCCGAAGATTTAGAGATAACAGACAAAATTGCTTGTGAAGTTTTAGAGGAAATGAAGAAAACTTCTCCACCAGAAATTCAGCAGCAAATGGCAGATAATATTCAATGGATTAAAGGAGCTCAAGAAAATAAATTGGTGGTGGGTTCGCAAGCAAGAATTTTATACGCCGATGCCGAAGGACGCATGAATATCGCTAGTGCATTTAACAAAGCAATTTCCGAAGGAAAAATTGGATTGATTGTTTTAGGAAGAGATCACCATGATGTTTCAGGAACCGATTCTCCTTATCGTGAAACCTCCAATATCTACGACGGAAGTCAGTTTACGGCAGATATGGCAATCCAAAATGTAATTGGCGATAGCTTTAGAGGAGCTACTTGGGTGAGTATCCATAATGGTGGTGGTGTTGGCTGGGGCGAAGTGATTAACGGAGGTTTTGGTATGGTTATTGATGGTAGTAAAGACGCACAACGACGATTAGAATCTATGCTTTACTGGGATGTAAATAATGGAATTTCAAGACGTAGTTGGGCAAGAAATAACGAAGCTGTATTCGCAATAAAAAGAGCTATGAAAAAAAATCCGATGTTGCAGGTAACACTTCCTAATTTTGTTGATGATGAATTAATAAATAAACTTTAACACTATGAAAATATTTTCTCTTTTCGCTATTATTATAAGCCTAACTTTCACTTCTTGCTCTTCGGTGAGAGTAGTTTCAGATTATGACTCTAAAACAAATTTTAACAAGTACAAAACCTTTGCTTTTTACAGACCAGGCATTGATAAAGCTCAAATTTCAGATTTAGACAAAAAACGTATTATGCGTGAAATTGAAGCCAATTTAACTGCAAAAGGAATGTCGATTTCTGAAACTCCGGATTTACTTGTAAGTATTTTTACCAAAGAGAAAGAACGAGTAGATGTTTACAACAACAATTTTGGTTGGGGTTGGGGCTATGGTGGTTTTGGAGGAGTTACAACTACAACAAGCACAGAAGGTACTTTATTTATTGATTTTATAGACAAGAAAAAGAACGAGTTAGTTTGGCAAGGAATTGGAAAAGCTGATTTAGTAATGAGTAGTACTGTTGAAAAAAAAGAAGCAAGGATTAAAGAAATAGTTTCTAAAATATTAGCACAATATCCTCCTGAAATAGAAGCTAAATAATTTTAATTCGTATCATATAGCAATATATAAGGCACTGTTTGTGCATCAATTATTTTAGAGAATTTCATCTTGTAATCTGTTAAAACACTATGTTTTTTTGTTTGATAGATTATGTTTTACTGCAAATTTTTCTATAGTCTTTATTTCTTCGTATGAAATAAATAGAACTTACAATTTCTTTCATTGCTCGTATGTTAATAATAATGAAGAGGAAAAACCTCCCATTTTCCCCCACTTATCTTGGCTTCCAGATTTGTAATAATGTATCGAACCAATTGATGGAGCAATAAAAGGCATATTTAAAACTTTACCATCGTCGGATTTTTCTATCCACTCAATTGCAATAATTATATCTTGCTGAACTATAATATCAAAAGTATCTAAATCAACAAGCACCTCCCCTGTATAACTATCCTGCACACTTGTAAAAATTTCTTCTTGGTGTAGCCTTTTAAAAGGTAATCCCTTTTTTAATGAGTAAATATTTATTCTAAATTTTGAAAATTTATAATCATTTTCTTTTATATAAAACTTAAATTTCTTTAAAACACTTGGGTTTTTGTCTCCTAGTTTAAATTTCCGCCCTATTTCAGTTCCTAAATTTGAATTTTTTTGATAGGTGTTTGAAAATAAGACTTGAAGTTTTGTGTTTTCTTTATCTTTTCCTTTCTCATATTGTTTTAGCTTTTTTGATGAAAGTTGCACTTCCTCCAAAACCTCCATTTCTTCAAAAAGAGTTATTTCAAAAATACTTTTTGCTTCATTCAGTAATACTATTTCTGGTCTATAACCTAAGCGTGATATTTTTAACGTATCTAATAAAATAGATTTATCTATAATCAAAGAAAAATCACCTTCGTAATTAGATACTGTTCCAATTGATTTGTTTAGTATTCCTACATTAACATATTGTAAAGGGTTTCCCAAACTGTCTTTAACTATGCCCGAAATAGTAATATCTTGAGAAAAAGCATTAAAAGATGTAAAAAATATAAAGAGTAATACTACTGTTTTTAGTGTTTGTTTTTTCATTGTTTTAGATTAGTTACAGTAAGAACAATTTTATAGGCTTTTTCGTATAAAAATAATATAGGAGTTTTATTGTTATGTCAAATAGTGCTTTTCAGAGTAATAAAAAAAACTCACCTCTTTCCCCAAGCCTTTAGGTTTATTTTTGCCTCTAATTTATCTTCAATAGCATTGGGTAGCTTCGGAAAAAAATCAATGCCTGTTGCTTTTTCAATTTCGTCAATAGATACGGCATATTCATAAAACG
>CAZIMW010000025.1:0-22485 GCA_964540425.1 uncultured Flavobacterium sp. | reverse complement strand
ACAAAAATTATTTGCGTAAATATTCAAATCCCACAAGTTTTGTGCTTGATCCAATATTTTCAACACTAAGTGTGTTTTTTATAAAAAAAAATACCAGCTTTATGTAAGCTGGCATTTTAAAATATGATATAAAAGTTTTACTACTCGTTATCTCCAGTAGTATCTTGTGTTGTTGTGTCTACTGGTGGTAATGCGTTTTCGATAGCATTTTCGTCAAATGCTTTTGAACCCGAATTTCCAGTTCCTCCCATTATTGAAATATTTGAAAGTAAAATCAGTGCTAATAATAAAGTAGCCAATGTCCAAGTACTCTTGTCTAAAAAGTCGGTAGTTTTTTGAACTCCTCCTAATTGTTGAGTTCCTCCGCCACCAAACGATGAGGCTAATCCGCCACCTTTAGGGTTTTGAACCATTATTACAATGATTAATAAAAATGCTACGAAAATAATAAGTCCTATAAAAATTGTAAACGTACTCATGAGTCTTTTAAATTAATCTGTTTGTTTATTGCTCTAATTTGGTCTGCAAAGAAACCACTTTTTTCGGGATATTTCAAAATTAATATTTTATAAGCGACAATTGCTTTTTTATAGTTTTTTTGTTGCAAATATACCTTGGCTAAGGTCTCCGTCATATTCGCTTCGGGAGCTTGTATGTGTTGACTTGCAAGGTTTTTTGTTTTGGTAGCTTCGGAAGGGATTTTAGTTGGAACTAACTTGGGTTTGTCTTGAATAAACCGATCAATTAAATCAAACTTTTCTTGCTTTTTTGAAGTAACTGAAGCTTTTTCTTGCCGAACAATTGGTTTGGTGGAGGTGAGTTGCAACCATTCTGAAAAAGAATGTGCATCTTCCTTCTTAAAATCTAAAGGCTTGTTGGTTTGTAAATTTTCAATTCCTGCGGAAGCATGAATCTGTTTATGAGCTTCCATGTTTTTTGAAGATATGGAAACAGTATCATTTTCAACAGTACTCTCATCAGATTTTTTCCGAAGTTTATCTTGAGCGGAGTCGAAAGGCATGAATAAGTTCGGATTTAAAATAGCCTCCGCTTTTTTAAGTTCCGCTTTTATCTGATTGTCTATTTCAACGCTTATTTGTTCAGAAATATCTTCTGAAACTACTTCGATTTCAGTTACAGATTCATCATGTTGCTGAATGATTTCAGAAATTTCGTTTTGTATAAAGTAATCGGAAGTTATGTATTCAAAAAGTATGTTTCTATCGGTAGTATGAGCTGCCGCCACTTTTAAAGCGTCGTTATACAAAAAACTATTCGAGTTTTTTAACCCTTTTAATTGTAAGGCTCTTGCCGATTGAAAATAAGGGTGTTTATCCAAAACAACAGACAATTCCCGTTGCTGATCTTGACTTATGTTTTGCGGATTCGCAAGTAGATATGTAAAGGTTTTTGTGTTCATAATTCCCTGCGAAGGCAGGAATTTATCGTTTTAATTTATTATGTTATCTCAATCCAACCAACACTTCGATACATTCCGATTAAAAAAAATCGGAACACTCAGTGCTCTTTAGTTTTAGTAATCATTTTTTAACTTTACGAAAGTTTAAAATTTTGGCAAAGATTAGAATCTTCGTCTTCCAACTTCCGTCAAACTTTCTATTTTTTATCTACCAATTCGCCAACGAAGCATTAAAAATATCTTGTGTTATTCGTTCGTAAATTACATCAATTGCTTCATCTCTTTGCGAGCCTGTTAATTGTGTGCTTCCGTTATAATCAAAATAAAATGAAAAGCGTTGTTCAAAATCTTTCAATTCCTCTTTGTTGTTATAAAACCGCACATTTATGCTAATTGTTAACCTGTTTTGTGCTGCGGTACTTTCAGAAGTTGCTGTAATGGGAGCGATGTAATATTCAGTAATTTCACCTTCAAAAACCAAATCGCCATTGTTATTTACCAAATCTAAATTGGTTTGGTTTAGTAATAGGTCTTGTAATTCCAAGGTAAAAGTCCTTTCAATTCCTGGTTCAACAATAGGAGCATTATTCAAGAAATAATTTACTTGAAACGTTTTGGTGGTCGCGTAATTAATGTCTGCTCCTGTAAAAGAGTAGCTCCCACAACCTTGAAAAGTCAGCGATACAAATAATATGATAAAAAGTGATTTTAAATACTTCATAGGTTTTACAAATATGGGATAAATTTACAAATTATAATGTTTAATTTTTCGATATAAAGTTCTTTCTGAAATGCCCAATTCTTCCGCAGCATCTTTTCGTTTTCCTTTATATTTTTCTAACGATTTTTTGATGAGCTCTAATTCTTTTTCCTGAATAGAAAGATTTTCTTCCTCTTCAATATCTTCCACATACGTGTAATTATCTGAGGTTTCTTGATTGGAAGAATACGCCTCTGGAATGCTTTCTGAAATATTTAAAACCTCCACATTTTCAGAATGTGTTGGAGTTTCTTCATTAACTAAAGTGGATAAAGATTTCTCGTTATTTTGAGTGGTATCTACGTGCATTTTATTGATGATGGTAGAGTGTTCTTCTTGAACTTGGCTGTTGTTTCCCGATTTTATTAACTCTAAAGTTAGTTTTTTTACATCGTTCAAATCACGTTGCATATCAAACAATACCTTATATAAAAGTTCTCTTTCGTTACTAAAATCGCTTTCCTTATTTTTGGTTTCAATCACCGCAGGAAGATTACTTCCAACATCTTTTAGGTAACCTCGAAGGGTTTGAAAAGAAATGGTCCTGTTTTTTTCCAACACTGAAATCTGTTCGGCGACATTTCGCAACTGACGAATATTTCCGCCCCAACGATATTTTATTAGTAAATTGGTTGCTTTTTCATCCAATCTAATAGTCGGCATCTTATATTTTAGAGCAAAATCTGAAGCAAATTTTCTGAAAAGTAAATGAATATCTTCGTGACGTTCACGTAAAGGAGGCAAATGAATTTCGATAGTGCTTAGACGATAATAAAGGTCTTCTCTAAACTTCCCTTTACCTATGTTTTCTGCCATATTAATATTGGTTGCAGCTACAATACGAACATCTGTTTTCTGTGTTTTTGAAGAACCTACCTTTAAAAATTCACCGTTTTCCAAAACCCTAAGCAATCGTACTTGTGTTGGAAGAGGCAATTCGCCCACTTCATCTAAAAAAATAGTTCCGCCATCGGCAACTTCAAAATAACCAGATCGGGTAGAAGTTGCTCCTGTAAAAGCACCTTTTTCGTGACCAAAAAGTTCACTGTCTATTGTTCCTTCTGGGATTGCTCCACAGTTTACAGCAATGTATTTTCCGTGTTTACGATGCGATAATGAATGTATGATTTTAGGAATACTTTCTTTACCTACACCACTTTCTCCAGTTATCAACACCGAAATATCGGTAGGAGCTACTTGAATTGATTTTTCGATTACTCGGTTCAATTTTGGGTCGTTTCCAATTATTCCGAAACGTTGTTTTGTTGCTTGTACTGATTCCATATTCATTCCCCGCAAAGGCGGGGATCTTTTTATTAAACATAAGAGGTAACCTGTCCGCCTCTGGCGGAAAACCTGTTAGGTTTTTTCAATATTAATTATTTTCAGAATAACCAATTGCTTCTCCAATTAAAGTGGCACTGGTACAATCGTTAATTTTCACCATTACAAAATCACCAACTTTATAGTTTTCTTTAGGGAAAACTGCCATCGTATTTTGTGATGTTCTTCCTGCCCAATGTTGGTCACTTTTTTTTGATTCTTTTTCAATAAGGACTTCAAATATTTTTCCTAAAAACTCTTCAGTTCTAAAAGCACAATGGTCTCTTTGCAAGGCTACAATTTCAGCCAAACGTCTTTTCTTTACTTCTTCAGGAATATCGTCTTTAATCTTTTTTGCAGCTAGGGTTCCAGGTCTTTCAGAATAAGCAAACATATAGCCATAGTCGTATTTCACATATTCCATTAAGCTTAATGTATCTTGATGGTCTTCTTCTGTTTCGGTAGGGAATCCTGTAATGATATCTTGAGATATAGAACAATTAGGGAGAATTTCTCTAACTTTATCTATCAACTCCATATATTCCTCGCGGGTATGTTGACGATTCATTTCTTTTAAAATACGGTTACTTCCGCTTTGTACAGGTAAATGAATATAGTCACAAATATTTTTGTGTTTTGCCATGGTGTGCAAAACATCAATCGACATATCTTGCGGATTGGAAGTAGAAAAACGAAGGCGCATTTTAGGTTGTTCTGTTGCGACAAGGTCTAGTAATTGAGTAAAATCCATTGCGGTTGCTTTCTGTATATCTGATGCTTTTTTAAAGCTTCTTTTAAGTCCGCCACCAAACCATAAATAACTATCTACATTCTGACCCAATAAAGTAATTTCTTTATATCCTTTTTCGGCAAGGTCGTTTACTTCTTTTAAAATACTTTGTGGGTCACGACTACGTTCTCTACCTCTGGTAAAAGGCACTACACAAAAGGCACACATATTGTCGCAACCGCGTGTAATACTAACAAAGGCTGTTACTCCGTTTCCGCCAAGTCTTACGGGTGAGATATCTCCATAGGTTTCATCTATAGAAAGAATAACATTCACAGCATCACGACCATCTTCCACTTCTCTTATAAGGTTGGGCAGATCTTTATAGGCATCTGGTCCAACAACAAGGTCAACAATCTTTTCTTCTTCTAAAAATTTTTCTTTTAAACGTTCTGCCATACAGCCCAAAACACCCACTTTCATTTTAGGGTTTATTTTTTTTACAGCGTTGTATTTCTGAAGTCTTTTACGAATGGTTTGTTCGGCTTTATCTCGAATAGAGCAGGTATTTACCAATACCAAATCTGCATCTTCTAGGTTTTTCGTGGTGTTAAAGCCTTCGTTAGCAAGTATAGAAGCTACGATTTCACTATCACTAAAATTCATTGCACAGCCGTAGCTTTCGATAAAAAGTTTCCGTTTGTTTTTATCGTTTGTTTTAAGTTCTAAAGCTTGTCCTTGTGTTTTTTCGTCAATTATCTTTTCCATAATATTCCCTGCATTTCGACCCAGCTCAATATAAACTCTAGCAAAAATCTCTTTTATATTCTTCAATTAATATTCCTAACTTTAAATAGGAAACGCAAAGATACAACTTAATTGACTTTTGTGACATTATGTCAGTTTTCTTTTTCTTAACTTTGCGAAACAATAATTAATCTTATTATGAATAAACAAGAATTACTTCAGAAGATAGAAACGGCAAAATCTCCAGACTTTGGAGATGTATTGTCAAAAAGTTTCGATTTATTTAAAAAAGTGTGGATGGATGGGTTTCTGCATTTGTTAGTAACGACTCTAGTTGCGATTCCAGTAATTATTATTATGTATCTACCTTTTATCCCTATATTTATTGCATCTGCACAATCGGGAGGTAATCTAGAAAACTTTCAACCCAATTTTGATTACCCTATTTTAATGATAATTGGTTATGCAGTATTGCTTTTTGTGTTAATTCTGTTCACACAAGTTTTATCCATAGGGATTACCGCACATTATTTTAAAGTTTGTAAAATTAAAGACTTGGATTCTCAAGAAGACGACGGCGGTTATTTTTCATATCTAAAAGGAGTGAATTTTGGTAAATTATTTATGTTGTCTTTAGCTACTTTTGGTATTGCAATTGCAGCAATCGTATTATGTTATCTCCCTATCTTTTACGTAATGGTGCCGCTGCAATTAATTGTGGTGATTTTTGCTTTTAATGATAATTTATCGGTTTCAGAAATCATTTTAGTAAGCTTTAAACTAGGAAATAAATTCTGGTTATTGGTTTTTGGGCTTATTATAGTTTCGTCTATGATAGCACAATTAGGAGTTATTCTTTGTTTTGTAGGAATATTTTTTACGGCTTATTTTGTACATATTCCTATTTATTATTTTTACAAGGAAACCATTGGTTTTGGTGATGATTCCGATGATTCTAAGAGTGAATTTTCAACACAATATTTAAACTAATATTTAGGTAGGTAAAAATATTTTTTCGTCATTAAAAATTGAGTTTTAAAAAATTCATATACTTTTGTTGCCCAAATAAAACTGAATATGGCAAAGAATTTAGTGATTGTTGAGTCGCCTGCGAAAGCAAAAACCATTGAAAAATTTCTTGGAAAAGATTTTAAAGTAGCTTCAAGTTTCGGACATATTGCCGATCTTCCTTCCAAGGAATTAGGCGTAGATGTAGATGGTGATTTTACACCTAAATACATAGTGCCAAGCGATAAGAAAAGCTTGGTAAAAGAATTAAAAGCAGCCGCTAAAAAAGCTGAAATGGTTTGGTTAGCGAGTGATGAGGATCGAGAAGGAGAAGCTATTGCTTGGCACCTTTACGAAAACCTAAACCTGAATGAAAGCAATACAAAACGTATTGTTTTTCATGAAATCACAAAGTCTGCTATTTTAAAAGCAATTGAAAACCCTAGAAAAATAAACTACGATTTAGTAAACGCTCAACAAGCAAGAAGAGTGTTAGATAGATTGGTGGGTTATGAGCTGTCACCTGTTTTATGGAGAAAAGTGAAAGGAGGACTTTCTGCGGGTAGAGTACAATCGGTTGCCGTGCGTTTAATTGTTGAAAGAGAACGTCAAATTGAGGGGTTTACTCCAGTGGCATCATTTAGAGTTGTGGCTGAATTTACCAATACAAACGGTAATAAATTTAAAGCAAAACTTTCTAAAAATTTCAAAACTGAAGCAGAAGCAAAAGAATTTCTAACAAAAAATATAGGAGCGAATTTTAAGGTTTCAGATTTAGTAAAAAAACCAGCAAAAAAATCTCCAGCACCACCGTTTACAACATCAACACTTCAGCAAGAAGCGTCTAGAAAGCTATATTTTTCTGTAAGTAAGACGATGACAATGGCGCAACGTTTGTACGAAGCGGGGCTTATTACTTATATGAGAACTGATAGTGTGAATCTTTCTAATGACGCAAAATCTGCTGCCGAAGATGAAATTACTAATTCTTACGGAAAAGAATATAGTAACCCCAGAAATTTTAAAAGTAAAACCAAAGGTGCCCAAGAAGCTCACGAAGCCATTCGTCCTACAGATATGTCACGCCACACGATTAGTGGTGATTATGACCAAGAACGATTGTATGCTTTAATTTGGAAACGTACGATTGCCTCACAAATGAGTGATGCACAATTGGAACGTACCAATGTAAAAATTAATAGTTCAAATGTTTCGGAACAATTTGTTGCCAATGGAGAAATGATCAAATTTGATGGTTTCTTAAAAGTGTATTTAGAAGGTACCGATAATGAAGAAGAAGAACAAGAAGGAATGTTACCAACTTTAACAGTTGGGGATAATTTACTAAAAAATTACATTAGCGCAACACAACGATTTACGCGCCCACCATATCGTTACACAGAAGCTTCTTTAGTAAAACAGATGGAAGAATTAGGAATAGGAAGACCTTCTACGTATGCACCGACAATTTCAACAATTATCAATCGTAATTATGTGGAAAAAGGTATGGTTGAAGGAGTGGAGCGTAAATATATTCAGTTAATTTTAGAAGAAACTGTAAAAGAAAGTACCCTTACAGAAACAATAGGTTCAGATAAAGGAAAATTAGTCCCAACAGATATCGGAATGATTGTAAATGATTTTCTGGTAGAACATTTTGAGTACGTTTTAGATTATAATTTTACAGCAAAAGTAGAAGAGGATTTTGATAGTATTGCGGAAGGAAAAGAAGAGTGGACAAAAATAATGAAGGATTTTTACAAAAAATTCCATCCACAAATAGAACACGTTACAGAAAATGCAAACCGTGAAAGTGGAGAACGTATTTTAGGAACCGACCCAAAATCAGGAAAAACAGTATTAGTGCGTTTAGGACGTTTTGGTCCTATGGCTCAAATTGGAGCTCCAGACGATGAAGAAAAAACATTTGCGAGTTTACGCCCCGATCAGCAATTACATCAAGTTACTTTTGAAGAAGTAATGGATTTGTTTAAGCTTCCGAAAAAATTGGGAGTTTACGATGGGGAAGAAGTAGAAGTAAATAACGGTCGTTTTGGTCCTTATATTAAATTTGATGGTAAGTTTGTTTCCCTTCCGAAGGGGGCAGACCCTTTAGATGTAGATATGGATGCCGCTATTGAATTAATTGAAGAAAAACGAAAAGCAGATGCACCAATTTATGAATATGAAGAAATGCCAGTTCAAAAAGGAACAGGAAGATTCGGACCATTTATAAAGTGGAATAATATGTTTATCAACGTTAATAAAAAATACGATTTCGATAATCTTACAGATAAAGATATTGTAGAATTAATTGAAGCTAAAAAACAAAAAGAAATCGATAAGCTAATTCACGATTGGACCGATGAAGGAATTCGATTAGAAAAAGCACGATGGGGACGTTTCAATTTAATAAAAGGAAAATTAAAAATTGAGCTTCCAAAAACTACCAAAGCAGAAAAAATGACTTTAGAGCAAGCAATGGATATTGTTGCTAAAAAAACTCCAAAGAAGAAAAAAGCCGTTAAAAAGAAAAGACCTGCCGCTAAGAAAAAATAATGATAGAATTTCTTTCCCCAGTATCAAAATCAGTTTTAGCACATCGAGAAGTTTTACCTAACGGAGTGTTGGGAAAACAAATTGATGTTTACGGAAGTTCGGATGAATTGCCAAGCTTTGACAATGTGAAGTTTGCATTGTTAGGAGTTAAAGAAAACCGAAACGATGTTGATTATATTGGTGAGGAACTTTGTTTTGATGAGATTAGGAAGTCACTATATTCATTATATGCTGGTAATTGGTCTTACTCTATAATAGATATTGGCGACATAGAAAAAGGTGATTCTATTAAAGACACCTATTTTGCTATGAGAACGGTAGTGGAAGCATTATTAAAACACAAAATTATTCCTCTAATTATAGGAGGAAGTCAAGATTTAGCGTACTCACAATACCGTGCTTATGATGGTTTTGGAAATATGGTAAATATTGCGAATATAGACTCTAAGTTTGACCTTGGAGATGCAGATCAACCTATTTCAAATAAATCCTATCTCGGAAAAATTATTGTAGATAAGCCTTATGGATTGTTTAATTATAGCAATATAGGTTATCAATCTTATTATAATTCTCCAGAAGAAATAAGTTTAATGGAAAAATTATTTTTTGATGGTTATCGGTTAGGAGAAGTAGCTTCAGATATCACTAAAGTTGAACCAGTATTAAGAGATGCTAACTTGGTTATTTTAGATATTAATGCAATAAAAAGCTCAGATTTAAGTTATAAAAATAGTGAAAGCCCCAATGGTTTTGATGGAAGAGAAATTTGTGCCATTGCACGATATGCAGGAATTAGTAATAAAGTATCTTCATTTGGAGTTTATGAATTAAAGAGTTTTAAAGATTCTAAAAGTGCTGCAATGTTAATTGCACAAATATTTTGGTATTTTATTGAAGGATTTAATTTTAGAATTTTGGATGATGATTTTAATAACGAATCGTTATATACAGTGTATAGAGTGCCAATTGAAAATGATATATTATTGTTTAAAAAGAGTCGTAAAACTGGACGATGGTGGTTGGAATTACCAATTATTTCAGCTATTAATAATAAATTAAAAAGACAGACGTTATTACCTTGCACTTATGGCGATTATTTGAGTGCTTGTGATCAGGAAATACCTGAAAGGTGGATGAAAGCCTGCCGAAAGAACGAACTATAACAAGAGTAAATTAAAGATAAATCGAAAATTTAATGGGTTTTTTAAGAAATATGTTGTTTTTTAAATATTTTATAAATAGGTTTACGCCCTTGAATCTCGATAATTTAACCTAAATACCTATGAAAAAGCTTATTGCATTAACTGCGATTATTGCCGTACTATACAGTTGTAACTCTGGTGCAGACCGAGGAGAACTTGTTGGAACTAAAGGCAAAGCATGGCACCCTGAAAAACCTTTTGGAATGACACTTGTTCCTGGAGGGTCTTTTATAATGGGTAAAGCAGACGACGACTTTGTTGCTGTAAACGATGCGCCTACAAAAACCGTAACAGTACGTTCATTTTATATGGACGAAACAGAAATTACTAATGCTGAATATAGACAATTTGTATATTGGGTTCGTGACTCGACAGTAAAACTTAAATTAGCTATTTTAGCCGATGAGGTTGGAGCAACTCCTGGTGATGGAGGAATTGGCGAGTACGCATTCGTAGATCAAGAAAATGAAGAAATGTCTGCATACGACCAATATATGTATGATAATTATTTTGGTATGGGAGACGATTTTTTTGCTGGGAGAAAAATCAATAACAATATTGATATTCAATGGGACACAGCAAATTACCCAGATGAATATTATAGTGAAGTAATGGATACCATGTACATTCCTGCCGAAGAAGCATATAATGGACAACGTACTATTGATGTTACGAAGCTTAAGTTTCAATATACTTATATGGATATGCAAGCTGCTGCAAGAGACGGTAGTAAAAGTAGAAAAGACTTTATTAAAAAAGAAGAATTATATATTTATCCAGATACTACAGTATGGATAAAAGATTTTAACTATTCATATAACGAGCCAATGCATAATGATTACTTCTGGCACCAAGCTTATGGTGATTATCCAGTTGTTGGAGTAAATTGGCATCAAGCAAAAGCATTTACAGCTTGGAGAACATTATATAAAAATTCGTATCAAAAATCAAGAAAACGTCAGCATGTAAATTCGTTTAGACTTCCTAGTGAAGCAGAATGGGAATATGCTGCTCGTGGTGGTCTTCCTTCAGCAACATATCCTTGGGGCGGACCTTATACTAAAAACGATAGAGGATGTTTTATGGCAAACTTTAAGCCGTTACGTGGAGATTATGCTGCAGATCAAGCTTTATATACTGTAGAGGCGAAATCTTACGAGCCTAATGATTATAATCTTTACAATATGGCTGGGAATGTTTCTGAATGGGTGGACTCATCTTATGACCCTTCTTCATACGATTTTTCTTCAAATATGAATCCCAACGTAAACGATCCAAACAATTTACGTAAAGTCGTTCGTGGAGGGTCATGGAAAGACATTGCTTATTTCTTACGAGTAAGTTCAAGAGATTACGAATACGCAGATTCTGCAAGAAGCTACATTGGCTTTAGAACTGTACAAGATTATATGGGAACCGACGTTACATTAAACAGTAATTTTGGAGACGCACGATAAACATTATTAATGCTAAAACTTAACTTAAACTTATAACACAAACTATTATGGCACAATCAAAAACAACAAAAAAAATATTTAACATGGCTTATGGCCTTGGAGCATCTGTAGTAATTATGGGAGCATTATTTAAAATTCTTCACTGGGAGTTAAACCTTGGGTTTATGGTTCTTAATGGAGGAATATTATTAGCCTTTGGACTTATTACCGAGGCAATTATATTTGCAATGTCTGCTTTTGAACCCGTAGATGATGATTTAGATTGGTCCTTAGTATATCCAGAATTAGCTGGAGGAATGGGGAAAGATAGAAATAGTGAAGAGCCTCAAGATGCACAAGGGATGTTGTCTCAAAAACTAGACGTAATGCTTAAAGATGCTCGTATAGATTCAGAATTAATGGGAAGTCTTACAGAAGGCATCCGCTCTTTTGAAGGAGCAGTAAAAGGCATGGCACCAACAGCAGATGCAATGAATTCAACTAAAAAATATAGTGAAGAAATGGCATTGGCAGCAGCACAAATGGAATCATTAAACAGCTTATATAAAGTTCAAGTTGAGTCAACTAGTCGTCAAGCGGAAGCAAATGAGCGAGTTGCTGAAAATGCAGAGCAATTGAAACAGCAAATGGAAAATTTAACAAGTAACCTATCTTCTTTAAATGGAGTTTACGGAGGTATGTTATCTGCAATGGGAGGTAAAAACTAAGGTAGTTTTAACTGTAATTAATTATTAATTCTTAAAAAGAAGTAAAAATGGCAGGAGGAAAACTTACCCCAAGACAAAAGATGATTAACCTAATGTATTTGGTTTTCATCGCGATGTTAGCACTTAATATGTCAAAAGAAGTATTATCTGCTTTTGGTTTATTAGAGCAAAAAATAGTTGAAAGAAACGAATCAACAGATAAGCGAAACGACGCTTTTATGGCAAATTTAGCTATTAAAGCTTCAGATGAGCCTCAAAAATATGCTCCATTAAATGAAAAAGCAAATAGAGTAAATACTATATCTAAAGAATTGAGTGATTATATTGAAGGAATAAAATCAGGAATGATGGCTACTGTAGGTCCTGATGATCAGGATAATTTCGAAGTTCAAGACAAACCAGATTTTTTAGATACTAAATTTTTTAAAGGCGATAAGCTTTCTAAAGGTGGTGAAGAATTTAAATCTAACATGCTAGCTTATAAAGATGGGATATTAGCAATAATTGGTGATGATTTTCCAGAAATTAAAAATTCTGTTACTAATCAATTTGGATTAGAAGATGAATCTCCGAGAGGAAAAACAGTAAAAGTTAATGCAATTAGTTTCCATTTTGAAGGATTCCCTATGATTGCTTCAAAAACAAAGTTGACTCAAATTCAAGCTAATATTAAAACTATTCAAAATGAAATTCTTTCGACAATGTTACAAGGACAGCAAGCAGATGCTTTAAAAATGTCAAATTACTCTACCTTATTAGAAACGCCAAAATCGGCATATTATTCAGGAGAAAAATTTGATGGATCTATTGTTTTAGGTCGTGTAGATGAAACTACAAAACCACATAGAGCTGAATTAACATTAAATGGTCGTAAATTAGTAGAAGGAACAGATTATACTTTTGAAGGCGGTAGAGTATTACTTAATGTAAATGCAGGAAACCCTGGAGAACATAAAATAGAAGGACAACTTATCTTTTTAGAAGGTGGTGAAGAAACTCTTGTTGAAGTAAACAGAAGTTTTACTACAATCTCAAGACCAAATTCTGCAACAATATCAGCAGATAAAATGAATGTTGTTTATCGTGGTGTTGAAAACCCAATGACTATTTCAATGGATGGAGTTCCAAATAGTAATGTAAGAGCGAATGCTCCTGGATTAACACAAAAATCAGGGAGTTCATATATTATGAATCCAACAACAATAAAAGGAAGAGAAGTAAAAATTAATGTTACTGGAACTATTGATGGAAATTCATTTCCGTCAAGTAAAATATATAGAATTAAAGATATTCCAAGACCAACAGGAACCATACGTGGAGAGGATGGTGGTGGAGGACCTGTACGTATGCAACGTCAAGGGCTTGAAAAATCTTCAATTGGAGCAAAATTATTAGATTTTGATTTCGATTTAAATTTAAAAGTTACTGGATTTAGTTTTAAAGTTGCTGGTCAACCTACAATTAAAGTAAATGGTAATAAGCTAAGTTCACAAGCAAAAGGAGCTTTAAAAAGAGCTAAAAGAGGTGAAACAGTTCAAGTATTTGATATTAACGCAAAACTAACTAATAACTCTAGTTACAAGTTAAAGAAAATATCTCCTGTATTTATTGAGTTAACAAATTAGAATAAATTTATACTAGTTATATGAAATTTAAAAATGTTGTTTTAGTTAGTTTTAGTCTATTATTAACATCTATTGGTGCAAATGCACAAATCAATGTTCTTAATGCTAAAACTCCTGAGGAAATAGGTGTAAAAACTGAAGATCAATTAGCTTACGATAATGATAAGCCATTACCTTATGGATTTATTGATGATCGTGATGTGCTTTGGTCGAAGTCAACTTGGGAAATAATTGACCTTGATGAAAGAGTTAATTTTCCGCTGTATTTCCCTATTGATACCAACAACATTGGTACTGAAAGACGTTCTTTATATGATGTTTTAGTGAAAAACATTAAAAATAAAAAAATTGAGCATATTTACGCAGATTCTTATTTTACAGAAAAAAGAACTTTAAAAGATATTGAAGCTTCTTTGGTCTATAAAGACACTGTTGATGCGGGTATTGAACAATTTAACGCCGAAGGAATTGTAGATGATGAGTACATTAGAGAATTTGCTTTAGATGCTGGTGATATTGAAGAATGGAGAATTAGAGGTTATTGGTTTTTAGATAAACGTTCAGGAGATCTTAAGTACCGTTTGTTAGGTTTAGCTCCTGTTGCAAATGAAGCTCGATCTAAAGCTTTTCCAGATGAAAGCACAACGAAAGTTGAGTTGTTCTGGGTTTGGTTTCCAGCAGCCAGAGAGGTATTGCATAAAGCAAAAGCTTTTAATCGTAAAAATACATCCAGACCAATATCGTACGATCATTTACTTAATTCAAGACGTTTTAGTGCTGTTATTTATAAAGAAGATAACGATCTTGGTGATAGAGAAATTGATGAATACATCCATGATAATGCGCTTATGCAATTATTAGAATCTGATAGAATTAAAGAAGTAATCAGAAATATTGAAATTGATATGTGGAACTACTAACAAAATTTTACTTATTAAAATTATTGAAACCCTGAAGTAATTTACTTCAGGGTTTTTTACTTTTGTAAAAATGAAAGAACTAGATTATATCGTTGTTGGGCTTGGGATAGCAGGAGTTTCTATTTGTGAACAATTAGAAAAAAACAACAAGCGTTTTGTTGTTTTTGACAAAGGCAATTATACATCAACCATCGTTTCGGCAGGCTTAATAAACCCAGTAGTATTAAAACGATTTACACCTGTTTGGAATGCTTCAAACCATATTTCTTCCTCGATCTTGTTTTATAAAACTCTTTCAGAAAAATTGAATATTCCTTTATTTGAAGATATGCCGATGCTTAGAATCTTTAAAAGTAACGAAGAACAAAATAATTGGATGGTAGCTAGTGATAAAAACGATTTATCAAGTTTTCTTCATCCCGAAATAATTATCAATATAAACCCAAATATCAACGCTCCTTTTGGTTTCGGAAAAGTAAAAAGTACTGGAAAAATAGACACGGTATTATTAATTAATTCGTACAAGAAGTATCTTAAAAAGTCTAATTGTTTGATGAACGATTCATTTAATTATAAACAGCTTCAACAAGAAGAGAATCGTATTGTTTATGATAATTATATAGCAAAAAAAATTATTTTTTCTGAAGGGTATGCAACCAAAGACAACCCTTATTTTCCAAAAGAAATCATTAATAATAAAAACCTTTCAGAAAAGCTAATCCTTCCCAATAAAGGAGAATATTTAATTATTAAATCTCCAGAATTACAATTAAATGCAATGCTTAAAACTACGCTCTTTATTATTCCATTAGGTGATAATTTGTATAAAGTTGGGGCTACTTACGATCGGGAAGATGAATCTACATATACTACAAATAATGCAAAAAAAGAATTAGTTATAAAGCTAAAAAAAATAATTAATTGTCCTTTTGAAGTCGTAGATCAAGTTGCTGGAATTAGACCCACAACCAGAGATCGTCGTCCTTTTTTAGGAACTTTAAAAGAAACTGAAAATATTATATTTTTTAATGGATTGGGCACAAGAGGAATCACTTCGG
This sequence comes from uncultured Flavobacterium sp., assembly GCA_964540425.1. Lineage (GTDB taxonomy): Bacteria > Bacteroidota > Bacteroidia > Flavobacteriales > Flavobacteriaceae > Marifrigoribacter. The sequence continues at coordinate 6,969 of CAZIMW010000025.1, read as the reverse complement.
CACCGTCATTAGCAGAGCTTTTATACCAACATATCGAAAATAAAAAGCCTTTACCAAAAGATGTGGATATAAAACGCCATTACAAGTGGTAATTTGCTTTCATTTATATTGAAAATTTAAGCATCTTTGCAAACAATTATTTTTACACTAAAAAATAGCCTACATGCTAAATATTCATAACCTTACCGTTTCTTTTCAAGGGGACGACTTGTTTTCAGGAATTACTTTTCAACTTCGTTCTGGCGACAGAGTAGGATTGGTGGGCAAAAACGGTGCGGGAAAATCAACATTATTAAAAATATTATCTGGAGAACAAGAATATGATGGAGGGCAAATTGCTTCCGATAAAGAAATTTCGATTGGGTTTTTAAAGCAAGATATAGATTTTATAAAAGGAAGAACGGTATTAGAAGAAGCCTATGAAGCCTTCGTTCTTATTAAAAAATTAGAAAAGCAGTTAGAGAAAATTAACCATCAACTTGCCGAACGTACCGATTATGAAAGTGATAGTTACCATCAATTAATGGTAGATGTTAACGAAATTCAACATCAATATGAAATTCACGGAGGTTACAATTATCAAGGTGATACGGAGCGTGTTTTACAAGGATTAGGGTTTCAGTCTGAAGATTTTAATATGGCGACCGATACCTTTTCTGGAGGTTGGCGAATGCGAATTGAATTGGCTAAATTACTATTGCAAAACAACGACATATTATTGCTTGATGAACCTACTAATCACTTGGATATTGAATCCATTTTATGGTTAGAAGATTTTCTTAAAAATTACACAGGTGCCATTGTAATAGTATCTCACGACAGAATGTTTTTAGATAATATTACCAATCGTACTATTGAGATTTCCCTTGGAAGAATTTATGATTATAACAAACCATATACTCAATATTTAGTGCTTCGGAAAGAATTGCGAGAACAGCAATTAGCCACACAAAAAAACCAACAAAAACAAATTGAACACACCGAGAAATTAATCGAAAAGTTTAGAGCAAAAGCAACCAAAGCCACCATGGCACAATCGCTAATTAAAAAACTTGATAAGATTGATAGAATTGAAGTAGATGAAGACGATAATAGTGTAATGTCTTTGCATTTTCCTGTTTCAATTAACCCTGGGAAAGTGGTGATTGAGATAGATAATTTATCTAAAAATTACGGTGATAAAAAAGTACTTCATAATGTAAATTTATTACTGGAAAGAAATAGTAAAACTGCATTTGTAGGTCAAAACGGTCAAGGAAAATCAACTTTAGCAAAATGTATTGTGGGCGATATTTCGTATGAAGGAAAATTAACCTTAGGGCACAATGTAGAAATAGGCTACTTTGCACAAAATCAAGCAGATTCTTTAGATGGTACTAAAACTGTTTTAGATACCATGATTGACGCTGCAAATGAAAAAAACAGATCCAAGGTTCGAGATGTTTTAGGAGCTTTTTTGTTTAGAGGAGACGACGTAGATAAGTATGTGCGAGTTCTTTCTGGTGGGGAACGAAATCGATTGGCATTAGCAAAATTATTGTTGCAGCCCTTTAATGTATTAGTGATGGACGAACCAACCAATCACTTAGATATTAAGTCCAAAAACGTATTAAAAGAAGCCTTAATAAAATATGAAGGAACCTTACTTTTAGTTTCTCACGACAGGGATTTTTTACAAGGATTATCCTCTAAAGTTTATGAATTTAAAGACCGTAAAATCAAGGAATATTTAGGGGATATAAATTATTATTTAGAGCAACGAAATTTGCAAAACATGAGAGAAGCTGAAAAGCGAACCAAAATCACCTCTGATGAAAATACAAGTAAACCCTCTAATAAAAACGAATATAAAAATCAGAAGAAATTAAAATCCCTAAATAATAAATTAAGTAAAACGGAAACTGCAATTAACAAATTAGAAAAAGAAATAAAAGAAATAGATTTTGAACTTTCTGTTAATTACGACGAGACTATTTCTCAATCAAACTTTTTTGAAAACTATCAAGAAAAGAAAAAAGAATTGGAGAAATTCATGGAATCTTGGGAGCTAATTACTGAAGAGATTGAGAATTTAAATTAATTTTTCTTCTTTTCCTTTTTAGATTTTTTCTTGGTTACTTTATTGTTTTTATGAGTAAAATTAATAAGTAATGATGCCTTCAAGTTTTTAGCTAAATAATTAAAAAAAGATTTCGTCTTGTCTCTTGTTGTTTGTGTAGTTACATTATGGTAAACCGCTCCGTCTTTATTACTGGTTTCGTGGATAAACATATTTGCAACAGATGATAAAAATTTATTTTTCTGCTTTTTTTTGTTTAAAACTGTTAATGCCATATCCTTAAAATCTTGGCTTAATTTTATTTCAGATTGGTTGTAATCACCAACAATTTTGAAACTAGACTTAACAATCTCACCTTCCAATTTTATATTTAATAAAGGGGTTAAAAAAACATTTATATCAGACGCTTTTAATTTTCCAGCATAGCCAACAAATGTAAAGGCATCGTTCTTTTTGTTAACATCAAAATTCCAATTTACCTTGATTGGCGTATCTTTCATAAAAGTTGCATCAACAATAATTTCAGTTTTAGTAGGATATTTATAGGTATTGCTAATGTTTGTTATTCCAGCAGTAATATTTTTAATATTTAAAACGCCTGCGGGATTTTCAATATGGACTTTTTCACGATAAACAAGGTTACTCTTTAGTATCGAAATAGAATCTATGGTTAATTTTAAAGGCAACTCTCTAATAGATTTACTGTAGAGTTTTTTTACTTTTAAATCATTTTCTACAAGTTTATCTCTATAAAATTTAGCATTTGCTTCAGATATAATAATTAGATTTGATTTTACATAAAGCGAATCATTAATAAACCCAATGTCTAAGTTGTTTATTTTTAAATCTTCCACTTCCACGTTTATATGGTCTCTTTCGGTTTTAATTATTCGTGAAAGTTCTTTTTCTGAATATTTTGTTTTAAAATGAATTCCATTTAAAGAAAGAGAATTGTCTTTAAATTTAAAATTGTTCACAGTTAAATTCTCAAACTTCCCCGCTTTAAAGAAAATTGAATCAGCTTCAACAGAAATAGCTTCATATTTTACAGGGGTCTTTTCTAAGAGTGTTTGCTCATTTATAAGAATATCCTCTATACTAATTGAAGCGTTTGAAAATGATAATAGGGTGGAATCTTTTTTGTTTTCAATAATTGTAAGCGAAGTATTATTAATGTCAATTATATTAATAACAATATCTTTTGGGAGTTTTAATGGTTTTTTTGAAGTGGAATCAGCTTTAGGATTCATTCTGTCTTTATAATGAATAATGTCAAGTTGATTGAATTTTATTTTTCCAATATGAATTTCATCATTCATTAAATAATCCCAATAACTAACTTCTCCAACAACCAATGATTTCATTTTAATATTAGACTGAATTATTGTACTGTCTTTTAGTTTTATTAAAAAAGAAGGTTTATTGATTGTTACCGAGCCACTTAAAACATTAACTGAAATACTTTGATACGTGTTTTCAATATAACTAGGCATTTTGTCTTTTATAAGAGCTTCAATTTTATTTTCAACAAAAGAATTTGCATAAAAACTAACAATAAGTACGATGCTGGTAATTATTCCAATGATTATCAATAAGGTGCGTTTTTGCTTATTCATTGTAGCTATTATTAAGGAAATCAAACAATTTTTATTTTTGTGTGAATATATAAAAATATAAAATAATACTTGCCTACAAAGAAAAGCATTGTATCTTTGCAGTCCAATTATCGCAAAATACTTAGGTATATACAGAGCGAAAGATTTGAAATATTGAATTGATTTATATAAAACATTGCGTTTTTAATCAATTTTAAACATATATCGCGGGATAGAGCAGCAGGTAGCTCGTCGGGCTCATAACCCGAAGGTCACTGGTTCGAGTCCAGTTCCCGCTACTAAGAAAGAAACTTCATCAGAAATGGTGAAGTTTTTTTAGCTTAAAAAACGCACTGTTTACATTTAATATGCGCTAATTTTATTTGGATAGTTACCTAAGAATCGTAATAAAAGATTATTAATTATTGGTTCCAAATTATGAATTAACTTCTAGCGAAGATTGATAATGGTATCATATTATTTTGATCCGCAGCTTGTAGAGCCTTAATATAATTAGAACGATTAACTGCTAGGTTTAGCATAGAGATCCTACCCCAACTAAAGCGAGGTTGTTTAAAAATTTTCTCGATTAAAACATCTGCCATTAATCTTGAGTGTCTCCCGTTACCATTTGGGAAGCAGTGTATACTTACCAATCTGTGTTTAAATTTTAAGGCTATCTCATCAATAGGATAAATTTCTTGTTCAATCCAAAAATTTGTATCATCCAATAACGCTTTAAGTTCAATACCTATGCTTATCCATTTAACACCTATATTCTTTTCGGTTTTTCTGAATTGCCCCGCCCATTTCCACACATCACTATACATCTTTTTATGAAGGAGTTTAATAAAACCCTCAGTTAGGACTTTTTCTGCTTTAAGGTTTTTCCCAATTAGCCATTCTTCTGCGATTTGAATATTTAGTTGTTCGTATTCATCCAATTCTGTATGAGAACTAATTGTTGATATACGAAGTCCTTCTCTTTCTTCTTTCTCTAAAGTTGTTTGCTCATCTTGATATTTTAAATTTAGTCCCATATAGTTTTTCGTACTTCTTTTTTAATTTCAAAAGTTAGGTCCATGATTGCATCACCAAGGTAATCTTGGTCGACTGCTTGATTCTCAAGAGACATGTTATGATTTGTATGTAACACTATCTTTTTAGCTAATTCATTCGCTTTTGTTTCCACCAATTTTTCAAATGACCCATGATTTGAGACGAATCCATAAACGAATTTTAGGTCTAAAGCATTTGCGACATCATTTAAATATTGAATAGTTATTGAACCAGAAGCTTCTCTCTCTTCAAGGTTTTTGGCACCAGTTTTTCCCATGCCTAATTTATTACCTAATTGTTCTAATGTCATGTTTAGTGAATTTCGGATAATATTTATCCAACCTTCAGAAGGTGTCACAATTTTTTCACTCCCTTTAAAGGGAGCAAGTTTTCTGTCTAGTTGTCTTAAAGCAAGTAATTTCTTATTTCTCATGGTCTTAATGTTTTATTTATTAAAGATGCTACTTAAGTCTGTACATAAATTCAAACATATTAAGCTAATAGTAATTTTATATACTAACTTAATCTTATAGATGTTCACGTATATGTTTACATATTTAAAAAATAGTATTCATATATACTAACAAAAGTATATAAAAGTTCACGTATAAACTAACTTATAAGGAAAATAGTACACGTATACACTAACTAAATCATGTGATAGTTGATAAAAAAGCTAATAACGTATTAGATTAAAATCTAACTTAAAGAAGCTAATAAACAATTTTAATGAATTGGGAAATACTAGCATCAATGAAATCTACAATTTTCAATTACTAAGTGTTTTAAGAAGCTTAGTCCATCTTTTCATTATCCTTTATTAAAAGTAGAGCCTTATGATTATCAAACATCAAAGACTTCTATTAAAGCTGATAGTATTCTTGATTGTATTAAGCATAAAGCTACAAATAAAGTATGTATAGAAGTTTTTAAAATGCTAAACCCGATAGTGAAGCTCATAGAGATTTCTATTGTTTTTTTATTCAAAAATTAATTGTGAAATTTGATATTAATGTAAAAAATTAATGCTAGATTCAAGTAATAAACGCAATCTAAATGGGAAGAATATTTTGATAATAATTTTGACAACCTTAACGCTATAGAAGGAATTTGGCATTTAAATTATTATATAAAAGATTATCTGAATAACCGACTTATCTTTGAAGGTGATACAAATCTAAATATGACATTGGCAATCTATAAAAGTGGAGATAATTATCATGTGTGTATTCCGAATGATGATAATAATCCCTCAAAGGGAAACTATTTTATAAGTTTTCAGAATACTGCAAATCCTAATTTATATCTTGTCAATCTTGGATGTGACCCTCCAATTACATCATACACTAGCGTAGTTGACAATATATCAAAATTTGAAAGCACAACTTATGATAGTGATGATAGAGGTCAATTTAAGACTAATTATTTATATGAAATGGTTAAGCTTTATCCTATTAAAAACAGTCAAAAAGAAAATAATATTGGTTCTGGTGCTGGTTTTGCCATTTCATCTAATGGCTATATTTTGACAAATTATCACGTTGTTGGTAGTAGTTCAAATATTAGAGTTAGAGGGGTTAATAATGATTTTAAAAAAATTACCTAGCGAAGGTGATAGTTAAAGATGAGCATAATGATTTAGCAGTAATAAAAATAATTGATATTGATTTTACAACTTTTGGGGCACTGCCATTTAATGTTTCAAAGTCAAAAGTAGCTACTGGTGACGATGTTTTTGTATTAGGCTATCCATTAAGAGCAAGTATGGGTGATGAAATTAAACTTACAAGTGACATAATAAGTTCTAGGACTGGTTTTAAAGGGGATGTTACATCATATCAAATTTCAGCTCCAATACAGCCAGGTAATAGTGGTGGTCTATTAATGAATAAAAATGGTGATATAATTGGTGTTGTAAATGCGAAACATTCAAATGCAGAAAACGTTTCTTATGCAATTAAGGTTAGTTACTTGAATAATTAGATTGATTTAATTGATGATTTTCCAACAACATGTTAATAAACTAAATGGAAAAAAATTATCCGAACAAGTGAAAATATTAAAAGAATTTGTTTTTATAATAGAAGTAAATTAATTTAGTACTCTCTTTTTCTTTGTTTAAAATTTACAATAGCTATAAAATCTGCAATGAACTGATTTGGGTTCGATAATTCGGTGCTACCCGCTACTAAGTAAAAACTTCATCATAAACGATGGAGTTTTTTTTGAAATAAAATAGAAGTCACTGGTTCTTTC
>CAZIMW010000024.1:0-22827 GCA_964540425.1 uncultured Flavobacterium sp. | reverse complement strand
GTAGTAAATTGAAAAATTCTACTTCCGAAATCGGCTACTATTCTTATACAAAACGTAAGACACAAGACACAAGACATAAGACTTGATTGTAACTAAATGATAAAACAGAATCTTAAAATAAATTAATTTTTAGTAGAATATAAAAAGATACCCGCTTTCGCGGGCAATAAATATGAACAAAATATTAATAACAGGTGGAGCTGGATTTATTGGTTCAAATTATGTTGAATTAGCCGTAGAAAATCAAGAAGATCATATTTTTGTGTTGGATAATTTAACCTATGCAGGGAATTTAAAAAATTTAGAAACTGTAGAAAACCTTTCCAATTACACTTTTATAAAAGGCGATATTTGTGATGAAGCTCTAGTAGATAGTTTGTTTAAAGAGCATCAATTTAATAAAGTAGTTCATTTTGCTGCGGAATCTCACGTAGATAATTCTATCACTGGACCTGGAGCTTTTATACAAACCAATATCGTTGGGACTTTTAATTTATTACACAGTGCTTATCGTTTGTGGATGAATGGTCCTAACCAATTAAAAAATGAATATCAAAACGCACGTTTTTTACACGTTTCTACCGATGAGGTTTATGGAACTTTGGGTGAAACAGGATTGTTTTTAGAAACGACTCCGTATGCACCAAACAGCCCGTATAGTGCATCAAAAGCATCTTCGGATTTTATAGTGAGAAGTTACTTTCATACCTACGGAATGCCTGTGGTAACTACTAATTGTTCTAATAACTACGGAAAACATCAACATAAAGAAAAACTGATTCCAACCATTATTAGAAAGGCAATTTCAGGAGAAAAAATTCCGATTTATGGAAACGGAAAAAACATTAGAGATTGGATTTATGTCACCGATCATTGCAAAGGAATCAAACTCGTTTTAGACAAAGGAAGATTAGGCGAAACTTATAATATTGGAGGAAGAAACGAACGAGAAAACCTGTATATTGCTTATACAATTTGTGAATTGCTAGATGATTTAGTTCCTAATAAAACGCCTTATAAAGATCAAATGGAATTTGTACAAGATCGTGCAGGTCATGATTTTAGATACGCCATTGACGCCGATAAAATAGAAAATGAATTGGGTTGGAAAGCAGAAGAAAATTTTGAAAGCGGAATTTTAAAGACCATTGAGTGGTATTTGAATAATCGTTCGTTTTTGCCATAACAGTTGTATAACACATTGTTATTTTCTATCTTTGAGCCAAATAATTGAATTTTGAAACGAGTATGCTAAACGTTTATCATCTAAGGATAATGACTCCCGACGCTTCGGGAACGAACAGTCCTGATAACTATCGGGATGACCGATTTATAAAAAATTAAAGACACATGAAAATACAAACCGCATTCAGATTTGACGAAGATTTGCTAGAATTAATTAAAGAAAAAGCGAAATCTCAAAAGAGAAGTTTAAATAATTATATTGAATATCTTTTGTATCGTGATGTGGGAAATATTCCAAATGAAGAAACGGTAAAAGCAATTGAAGACGCAAGAAATAACGTTAATATAGAAGTTATTGAAGATTTAGATTTTTATTTGAAAAATTTATTAAACGAGAAGGATTAATAATGTATTCATTAATTGAAACAACTCGTTTTAAAAAAGATTTAAAGAAGGTTTTAATAAGAAATATTAGAGAACTTGAATTAACTTTTCAATTATTAAAAGTTCTTAAAGAGAAAGGTGTTAAAGGGATTCCGTTAAAGATGAAACCTCACCAATTAAAAGGGAATTATAAAGATAATTGGGAATGTCATATAAATCCAGACTTGTTAATTATTTGGTTTCAAATTGAAGATCCAAAAACAATAAAGCTTATTAGAATAGGGTCACATTCTGATCTATTTAAATAGAAATTATGAAACGAGCATGTTAGAATTTTTAACACATACCGAAATGACTTATAGCGAACACCATATGACCACTTTAATAAAACAGCATAACATATGAAAGGAATAGTTTTAGCAGGAGGCTCCGGTACTCGCTTACACCCATTAACATTGGCAGTTAGTAAACAATTAATGCCAGTGTATGATAAACCGATGATTTATTATCCGTTGTCAACATTAATGTCGGCAGGAATTCGGGAAATATTAATCATTTCGACGCCACAAGATTTACCCTTATTTGAAAAATTATTAGGCAACGGAAAAAGCTTAGGCTGCGAATTTAGCTATGCCGTTCAAGCTGAGCCAAATGGATTAGCAGAAGCCTTTATCATCGGAAAAGAGTTTATAGGAAACGATAAAGTAGCATTAATCTTAGGCGATAATATTTTTTATGGTTCCGGATTAAAAGAATTACTTCAAGCAAATAATAATCCAGATGGCGGAATTATTTACGCCTATCACGTTCAAGACCCAGAACGTTATGGTGTGGTAGAGTTTGATGATAATGGAAAAGCAATTTCGATAGAAGAAAAACCACTTCAGCCCAAATCAAATTTTGCAGTTCCTGGAATTTATTTTTACGATAACACTGTAGTTGAAATCGCCGCCACTATGAAGCCTAGTAAAAGAGGTGAATTAGAAATAACCGATGTAAATAACGAATACCTAAAACAAGGAAAGTTAAACGTAAGTATATTAGACAAAGGAACGGCTTGGTTAGATACTGGTACTTTTGCTTCGTTAATGCAAGCTTCACAATTTGTTGAGGTGATTGAAGAACGGCAAGGATTAAAAATTGGCTCTATCGAGCAAGTTGCCTACGAAATGGGTTATATTACAAAAGAACAGTTAAACAAATTAATCGAACCGCTTATTAAAAGTGGTTACGGAAAACATATTATATAGCTTAATATGCCGAAAGAAAGTTTAATTCCAGAAGAAATTATTTCCAATAAAATATTTTTTATTAGAAATCAAAAGGTAATGATAGATCGAGATTTGGCAAATTTATATGGTGTTGAAACAAAATATTTAAAAAGACAAGTTCGCAGAAATATAGAGCGTTTTCCTGAAGATTTTATGTTTGAGTTATCAAATGAAGAACTAAATATTTTGAGGAGCCAATTTGGCACCTCAAGTTGGGGAGGAAACAGATATACACCTATGGCATTCACCGAACAAGGTGTCGCGATGTTATCCAGCGTGATAAATAGCCCCAAAGCCATTGCGGTAAATATTAACATTATTAGAGTATTTACCAAATTAAGAGAATTACTCTCTAATGATGTTTCCTTACAATTAGAAATTGAAAGCATTAAAAGAAAGCTCACTCAACAAAGTAAAAACATCGAGTTGGTTTTTAATCGAAAGAATTCCCCGAGGCTCTGCCTCGGTGGTCAAAAAGGAAAGTTTGAAAACCTGAGGTTTTCATCAAACTAAAAATAAAATTTTTTCCGCTTGATACCTCTATGGCTCTGCCTCGAGGTAGTTCATTTATTTAGACGAATTAACAAAAAAGGAAGAAACCCCAAGAACCAAAATAGGATATAAAAAAATTAAATAGTGAAACTACAACAAACCCCATTACAAGATTGCTTCGTATTAACACCCACGATCTTTACTGATAAACGCGGAACCTTTTACGAAACCTACAACGATAAGCTATTCAGAAAAGTAACTGGAATAGAATTTGATTTTGTTCAAGATAATCAATCTACCTCTACTTTAGGGGTATTACGAGGTTTGCATTTTCAGATTGGTGAAATGGCACAAGCAAAATTAGTACGGGTAATTCAAGGCAAAGTGTTGGATATTGTGGTGGATTTACGGAAAGATTCAGGAACCTTCGGAAAGCATTATTCAATTATTTTAGATGATAAAACACAAGAACAACTTTTTGTGCCTCGTGGTTTTGCACACGGATTTATTACCCTTTCTGAAACTTCAAAATTTGCTTATAAATGTGATAATTTTTATGATAAAGCTTCCGAAAGAGGTATTATTTATAATGACGCAACCTTAAACCTAGATTGGCATCTTCCTGAAGAGGATTTTATTATTTCAGAAAAAGATAAAGAACTTCCATCGTTTTTGGAAGCAACAAAAGGATGAAAGTATTAGTAACAGGTGCCAATGGGCAATTAGGAAAGTGCATAAAAGACGCTTCCGCTAGCTTTTCTGAAATGGATTTCATTTTCGTTTCAAGAGAAGAATTGGACATTAGTAATGAAGTTTCCATTTCTAAAATATTTTCAGAAAACAACTTTGATTATTGCATTAACACCGCTGCTTATACCAATGTAGAAAAAGCAGAAAGTGATGCTGATAACGCTTTTTTAATAAATGCAGAAGCGGTTAAAAATTTAGCAAAATGCTGCAAAGATACTAACACGGTGTTTATTCAAATTTCCACAGATTACGTTTTTGACGGCAAAAAAACAAGCCCTTATACAGAAGACGATACCACCAACCCAATTAATGTTTATGGAGCTTCCAAACTAAAGGGCGAACAGTATGTTCAAGATATATGTAAAAAATATTTTATCATCAGAACCTCTTGGCTATACTCACAATACGGTCATAATTTTTATAATACAGTATTGCGATTTGCTAAAGAAAATAGACCATTAACCGTAACCACAGAGCAAACAGGAACGCCAACCAATGCTAACGATTTGGCTGAAAATATTCTACAAATTATTAAAAAGAAATATAATAAATACGAAATTTATAATGTTAGTAATACAGGTAAGGCAACTTGGTATGATTTTGCCGAAGAGATATTAATACAAGCAAATCTAATAAACACAACTACTCTTGCAAAAACAGACTTTTACCGTACATTTGCAAAACGACCGAAATACAGTGTTTTAACTTTAAATAAAAGTAATCGCGAGTTAAATGTTGCTTTATTAGATTGGAGAGAAAGTTTAAAAAAAATAACAACAAATGAAATAAATTAGATTATGAATCAAAAAAACACAGAAGACATTGATTTACTTCAAGTTATAAAAGCGATAAAGAAAACGTTTAAAAGATGGCTTTATTTAATTTTTGAGGCATTAAATTTTATTAAAAAAAAATGGATTGTTATCTTAGTTTTAATAATAGTAGGTTTTAGCTATGGATATTACAAGGAATATAATCAAGTTCAAGAAAAAAACATAAAGATTTTAGTAAGAATCAATTATAATGCAGTAGATTATGTTTATACATCCATTGATCTTTTAGATAAAAAAATTAAAGAAAACGATTATATTTTTCTTAACAAAATAGGATTGGGACCTAATATGATTACAAAAATAAAATTAGATCCAGTTATTAAAATTAATGAGATTGTTAATCAGTTTGACGCAAATAATAGAAACTTAGATATTCTTTTAAAAAACATTGATTTTGAAGAAGAAGAGGATGAATTTAAATTACTTGAAACATTTACTTCCGCATACAGAGAACATATATTAGAAGTAACTACAAATAATAATTCTTCAAATGTAGCAGACCTTGTATTGGAGTACCTCAATAATACCCTATTAATTAAGGAACTTAAAGAAGTAGGCTTATTAAATTTAAAATCAAATTTAGAGAGTAACAAGAAAACACTTTCGCAAATTGATAAAATATTAGATTCTTATTCAGAAAACCAGTCATTACCTTCTCCTTTAGCACAGATGTTTGTTGTAGATAAAAGCTTCAGTATCCACACTTTAATTGAAAAAAAGGCAGAATTATTATATAGCGTAAAACGCCAAGAACAAGATTTAATTTATGGTAATAATGTAGTTGTTTTTATAAATCAGCCCGAATTAACATTAATAAATAAAGGGTTACTAGATAATAAAAAAGTTATATACCCTATAGGGTTAATTTTCACCTTCTTAATTTTGGCATATTCTAGGTACACTTATTTTAGATTGAAAAGAATAGCTTATCATGAAGTTAATTAACTAATAATTAGTTTTGGAAATAGCTATGAAAAAAAACCTAATTGTATTTGGAACTAGACCAGAAGCTATAAAAATGGCACCTTTGGTTTTACAATTTGTTAAAGATAAAAATTTCAACACTAAAGTCTGTGTGACTGCTCAGCACAGAGAAATGCTTGATCAGGTATTAGATTTCTTTGAAATCATACCCGATTACGATATGAATGTAATGAAGCCAAATCAAAATTTGTACAGCTTAACAGCAACTATTATAGAAAAAATGAAAGCTGTTTTGGAGGATGCAAAGCCAGATTTTGTATATGTTCATGGAGATACAACAACCTCAATGGCTGTTGGTATAGCAGCTTTTTATTATGGAGCAAAAGTTTGTCACGTAGAAGCAGGGCTAAGAACTTTTGACAGAAAATACCCTTTTCCAGAAGAGTTTAATAGACAATTAACAGGTAAAATTGCCGACTACCATTTTGCACCAACTACAGTTTCAAAACAAAACCTACTAAATGAGAATGTAAAAGAAGCAAACATACTTGTTACAGGAAATACAGTTATTGACGCTTTATTAATTGGAGTTGAAAAAGTAAATTCTGAAGCATTTTTAGATGCTGAGATCGAGAATTTAAAAGAAGTATTAGACTTTTCAAAAAAAATTATATTAGTTACTGGCCACCGAAGAGAAAATCATGGAGAAGGCTTAATTAAAATATGTGGTGCTTTAAAAGAAATAGCTTTAAACTTTCCCAATGTTCAGATTATCTATCCTGTCCATTTAAATCCTAATGTAGAAGGACCAGTGCATGAGTTACTTTCGGGTGTTAATAATATTTTTTTAGTAAAACCATTAGCTTACGCAGTTTTTCTATGGTTGATGGAAAAATCGTATTTTATAATTACCGATAGTGGAGGCATACAAGAAGAAGCACCAAGCCTAGGAAAACCAGTTTTAGTTACTAGAGACACTACCGAAAGACCCGAAGCAGTTGACGCCGGAACAGTTTGTTTGGTAGGCACAAATACAAATGTTATTATAGAAGAATCTAAAAAATTATTAGATAATTTAGAATACTATCAATCTAAAAGTATACTTCATAATCCTTATGGCGATGGGAAAGCTTCAGAAAGAATCGTAGAATTTATTAAAAAATTATAAATGAACAATAAACCAAGCGTAGTAATGATGGGTCTGGGATATATTGGATTGCCCACCGCAGCATTAATCGCAAGCAGAGGATTAAAAGTTACAGGAGTAGATATTCGAGAGCATGTTGTAGAAACCATTAACAAAGGGGAAATACATATTGTTGAACCCGATTTAGACGGTTTGGTGCATAAGGTTGTAAAAGACGAATTTTTAATTGCTTTAACAAAACCAATTTCTGCAGACGTTTATTTAATAGCAGTTCCAACTCCTTTTAAAGAAAATCATGAGCCCGATTTATCTTATGTAGCTTCAGCTGTAAGAAGCATTATACCCACCCTTACAAAAGGTGCATTGGTAATATTAGAATCTACAAGCCCAGTAGGAACTACTAGAAAGATGGAGAAGCTTATTTTTGAAGAACGCCCAGAGCTTAAAGGAAATCTATTTCTAGCCTACTGTCCAGAACGTGTTTTGCCAGGAAACATAATCTACGAACTAAAACATAACGATAGAGCTATTGGAGGTATTGATAAAGCCTCTACAGAAAAAGCAATTTCATTTTACAAACATTTTGTTACTGGAGAACTTCATGCAACCAATGCCAAGACAGCCGAAATGGTTAAATTGGTCGAAAATGCCTCTAGAGATAACCAAATAGCTTTTGCTAACGAGCTGTCTATTATTTGTGATAAAGCAGAAATTAATGTTTGGGAAATGATTGCATTAGCCAACAAACATCCTCGTGTAAATATATTAAATCCAGGAACAGGCGTTGGCGGTCATTGTATAGCGGTTGACCCGTGGTTTATTGTGTCTGAATTTCCAGAAGAAAGTACATTAATTAGAAAATCTAGAGAAACCAATACTTATAAAACCCAATGGGTTTTGGAAAAAATTAAAAACACCGCACTTTCTTTTAAAATTGAAAACAATAAAGATGCGGTAATTGCTTGTATGGGATTAGCATTTAAGCCTAATATTGACGATTTAAGAGAATCTCCGGCTTTATTGGTAAACGATGCTTTAATTAATGAAGGCTTTCATATACTAAGTGTAGAGCCTAATTTAGAAACGACATCTAAAAGAGATTTAACAACTATTTCTGAAGCCGTAAATAACGCAGATATTGTAGTATATCTAGTTGCACATAAAGAGTTTAAAGACCTAAAAGTTTCTGAAAACAAAATTGTCTTGGATTTTTGTGGGGTAAATAATTAAAACAATAAAAATGAAAAATAGGTTTAAGTATGTTATTCTACTACTAACATTAGTAGTTCTATCTTGTAATAAGAATGAGAAAAAAACTATAGAAGAAGATAAAATTCCGACTACTGAAGGAGATTTTAAGAGAGAGTTTCAAGACAATTTTGAAGACTCTCTACAGCCTTTTTGGTTTGACCATCAGTTTACAGACCCTAGTAGATTAAGTTTAGTTAAAGACCCTTTAGATAAAAATAAGGTTTTAAGAATAGACTTAAAAGTTGAAGACTATATCGCTGGAGGATATCGTTCAGAGTTAGTCGTTAGATCTAAAGATTCTTTCGGTTATATTAATAATTTATCAGTCAAATTTTTATTCCCAAAATCATTTTTTAAAAAAGAAAAAAAGAATGGGATTATAGTAATACAACAATGGCATGATGAGCCTTATCCAGGGTTTTCTTGGAAAACAAATAAGAATAAAATTCATCCACCTCAGGGATTATACGTAAAGCATGATACTTTAGGTAACTTTAATCTAGTTTTTAAATCTGGACTAAAAGGAGGAAAGATGTACGAAATTGTTTTAGCTGAGTACGAAGAGAATCTAAAACCAAACATTTGGTACACATTTTCGTTAGAAACTTTTTGGAGTTTATACTCTAAAGATGGTTACTTTAAACCGAGAATTAACGGAAAATGTTTTAAAAAGAAAAATCAAGATCTTTGTAAAATTTACGGAAGAAACATGTACCACACTATTCCAAATTATTATAAAATGGGTATTTATAGATCTGGAACACAAGAAAATGATAGATTTATGTTCTTTGATGATTTTAATATGGTTACCAAACGAATATCATATTTTACCCCCAATCTATAGTGTTTTTATTCCAACAGAAAGATGTTCTTTAACTCAATAGATTTTGCTGTTTTCTTTCCACTGTTTTTAATTTTTTACTGGCTTACAGCTAAAAAATTAGGAGCAAGAAATTTAGTGATTTTAACTTTTAGCTATATTTTTTATGGTTGGTGGGATTGGCGATTTTTATCACTTATTATTATTAGCTCTGTTGTTGATTTTATTATTGGTCAAAAACTTTATAAAGCTAAAAACCAATCAGTCAAAAAAAAATTACTCTTTCTAAGCTTATTTATTAACCTAGGTTTTTTAGTTTATTTTAAATATGCTAACTTTTTTATAGATTCATTTATTAATACATTTAAGTTTTTTGGAGCAGATATTAACTCCTATTCACTACATATTATTCTTCCTGTTGGTATTAGTTTTTATACTTTTCAAACCTTAAGTTATACTATAGATATTTATAGAGGGCAACTTAAACCCACAAAAAATTGGCTTGCTTTTTTCTCTTTTGTTGCCTTTTTTCCGCAGTTGGTTGCAGGGCCAATTGAAAGAGCTTCTCATTTATTACCTCAGTTTTATAAAATCTATACATTTAATTACAAAAGATTTAAAAGCGGAATGTTACTAGTGGCTTTTGGACTGTTTAAAAAAATGGTTCTTGCAGATAGACTAGCGATACTTGTAAACCAGGTATATAATAACCCTTTAGAATATCAAGGGCTTGAGATAGCTATTGCAACTCTATTTTTTGCGTTTCAGATTTATTGTGATTTTTCAGGTTATTCAGATATTGCGATAGGTATTGCAAGAACTTTAGGTTTCGATTTAATGAAAAATTTTAATACCCCATATTTTTCAAAATCTATAACTGAGTTTTGGCGTAGGTGGCATATTTCTCTATCTACTTGGTTTAGAGACTATGTGTACATTCCTCTTGGCGGAAGTAGAGTTAAGGAGTACAGAGTATATCTCAATTTATTTATTGTCTTTGTGGTTAGTGGATTATGGCATGGAGCAGCTATCACTTTTATTATTTGGGGAGGTATTCATGGGTTAATTATAGTTTTTGAAAAATTTCTTAATAATCATAATTACATCGTAAATAGAAAAAAACCCATTAACCAGGTGTTTTTTACCATAACAACTTTTTTAATAGTATGTATAGCTTGGATATTTTTTAGAGCAAATAACCTTTATGATAGCATCTATTTTATTAAAAATATATTTAATTTTAAACTATATTCAATAGAAAATATTTTTAAACTAGGATTACCTGAACATGAGTTTTATGCAGCAATACTATTTATAGTGCTTCTGTTATTTTTCGAATCTTTTAATAAAAGACAAGCTGTGACGGAAATTGTTTATAAGCTACCAGTTATTTTTCGGTGGAGTATATATGTTATTATTACTTATATTTTAATAATTTTTGGTGTTTATGGAGAGCTTACACCTAAAGAATTTATCTATTTTCAATTTTAATATATGGGGAAGCTATTTTTTAAATTATTTTTGTTTTCTACTATAATGTTTTTTTTGATAAACGCAACAGATGTGGTATTTAAAAAAAATAGTCTTCAAGAAAAATCTGTTCTGGAATATAAAAAATTAAATAAAGTTGATATTGCAATTTTTGGATCTTCTCACGCATCCACAAATTATGATCCTAGGATATTGGAAAATAAACTAGGGTTAAACACATTTAATTTTGGATCTCCTGCACAGCGTTATGAAATAACAGAAATTATCGCTAAAAAAATTGTTAAAGAAAAAAACATAAAACTTGCAATTATTGATATATTTAAAAATAATCTACTAGGAATTAATGATAGTATAACTGCAGGGCTCCAATTTAAAACATTAGATAATATGTCGTTTTCACTTCAAAAATTTTCATTATTAAGAGATATTTCTAAGGTAAAAGGTGTTCCATTTGTTTATTCTACAACGATTAGAAACCATACAGACTGGAATGAAATTAATAGGTTAAGTTTCTCAAGAAAAACGTATGTTTTTCAAGGGTCAGAATTTTACAAAGGTTTTAGGGCTTCTAATGATTGTTTTAATGAAAAAGCTTGGAAAAAATTTCTTAAAAAATATAAAAACAAAAACAATAAAGACCATACATTTAAATTAAATGAAGCAGAAAAAGCTAAAATTGATAAGGTTATTGATGTTTTTGTAAAACAAGACATTCCAATAATATTTGTTAATGCACCTAGTTATGTGTATGATTATGATTCTAATTCCCGAAGGTACTCTACTATAATAAGACAGTACATAAGAGAGAAGAACATTCCGTTTATAGATTTTAACCTTTTAAAGGATTCGCTAAAAATTACCAAAGAACAATTTAATGATCCAAATCATTTAAACACAAAAGGAGCATTTATAGTAAGTAATTATCTAGCTTCATTTATAGATAAAAATTACAATATACCGAGCGAAAGTATTATAGAAGGTGAAGAGTATAATAGATACTCACATTTTAGAGATAATTTTAAAAACGCCATTTATTCAAAAAAATTAAAAGACACTTTACAATTTGATTACCTTACAGAGGTATATATTTATAAAATTGATGAGGACAGGTATGAAATTGCTATAGAAACCACGAAAGATTTTATAGACGACATTAGAATAAAATTAAATTGCAAAATAAAAGAAAATGAAATAAAACTCATTCCTTCAAAACTCATTAAGCCAAAAAACGGAAACATAAGATATTTTGATTATCTAACAAATTGTAGCTTACACCGTTTTAAAGAAAAAAACTATATTGTTTTTCCTTTTCAATATACATTACCTAAATTTACATACATTCAATTTTTTATCGGGGAAGATTTAAAATATGAGTTATTTAGTATTAAAAACGATTCGATTTATTAAAACAAATAAACAGTGAAAATAATAGCAGAAAGTGCCTTTAACCATAACGGGAGTCTAGAATACCTAAAAGAGTTAGCAAAAGAAGCCCAGGCAACTAAAACAGATTATTTTACGGTGCAACTTATGGATGTTGCAGCGTTTTGTGTAAAAGATTATTCTAAATATCAAATTTACGAAGAAAACACCTTGTCTTTTGACGAATGGGGTGAGTTTTTTTCTTATTGTAAAGAGATTGATTTAGCACTTATTCCTTGTGTTTTAGATATTCCCTCATTTGATTATTGTTACTCTAAAGGGTTTCGGTTTTTAAAATTACATGCTACCGATATAACAAATAAGACGATGCTAGAGAAAATGGCAACATTTAGCGATGTTACTTTTATTCTAGAAACACAGTGTGCTACAGATTTAGAATTAAAATATGCTTTAAGTATAATAGGCGATAAGGTGGTTTGCTTAATGCATGGCTTTAGTAATTATCCTACCGAGGTAGAAGATTTAAATTTAAACACATTAGATTATTTTAAATCTGAATACTCTGAATATCAAACTGGACTTGCAGATCATTCTTTAGATATAGATAAAATACCATTAATGGTACTTGCAAAAGGATGTGATTATATAGAAAAACACATTACACTTTCTAGAAACAATAGAAAATTTGACTATCAGGTTTCTCTTTATCCACATGAATTTAGTGCCATGGTTTCGGTTATTCGTCATTACGAAATGGCTTTAGGAAACTTCATGAAACACCCTACAAAAACCGAACTTACTTACAGAAACGTAATGTATAAAAAGACATTAGAAAATGGTGTTTTTAAACGAGCAGATAAAGGAGAAGATTATTTAACACACAGATTTAATTCATTTAATAAAGAAAACGTTGGAATTGCATTAATAGCAAGATTAAAATCTAAAAGACTGCCATTAAAAGTCACCAAACCTTTTTTAGATACGTTTTTATTAGATTTTCTTTATAAAAGGTTAAATACTTCAAAAAAAGTTACAAAAACATTCCTAGCCACATCTAATTTAAAAGAAGATCAACCTTTAGCTCAAATAGGGTATGATAATAATTATAACGTATATTTAGGTCATGCGGTTTCTGTAATTGATAGAATGTTAGCCTTATCCCTTCAAGAAGGTTTTGGAGGAATTTTTAGAGTAACAGGTGACAATCCCTTTACAGATATAGATTTAATAGACCAAATGGTAAGTATGTTTATTGAAGACGATTTGGATTATGTTCGTGTTAATAATGTCCCATTTGGTGTTTCGGCAGAATTGTTTTCAACAAAATACTTATGGAATTTATATTTGAATATGGATAATCCAATGAATTCTGAGTATTTAACCTTATTTATATTAAACGATGAAACTGCAAGAAAAGGGTGTATAGATATTAAATCAGAAGTAAAAGACCTAAAATACATTAACCTATCTGTAGATTATCAAGAAGATTTGGATAGAGTATTATTATTAGCTTCAAAAATAGACGCAACCAATACAGACAATATCAATCTTACAGATATAGTTTCAAAAATAGATAGCTTAAAAAGAGAAGATAAAAATAAAATGATAAAATTACCTGAAGGAGAAGAAGTTAAATTTTCTGATTTTTTAGATAGATTATCAAACCAAAATTACATTATAAGAAAAACAATAGAGATATAATGACATACGTAATCGGAGAAATAGGACAAAACCATAATGGGTCTGTAGATATTGCAAAAACAATAATAGATGTTGTAGCAAGACCAATTTTTGATAAACTTTTTAATCAGAAATTGCCCAAAATGGATGCGGTTAAACTAACAAAGAGAGATTTAAATTATGAGCTATCTGCTTCACAAATGAGCAGAGAGTATAACACACCTCATTCTTTTGGAAAAACATACGGAGAACACAGACAATTTTTGGAATTAGACGATAAACAACATTACGAATGTTACTTATATGCTAAAGAAAAAGGATTAGATTTTGTAGAAACACTTTGTGCAATAAGTTGTTTGAGTATTCTAAATTATTTTGAACCAGACAGGTTAAAAGTAGCATCAAGAGACGTTACAAATTTACCATTGTTAGATGCTTTGGCACAAACCAAAATACCTATTATTCTTTCAACAGGAATGGCAGGCGAAAGTGAGTTAAACGATGCTTTAAATGTAATAACAAAACATCATGATAACATATCAATATTACATTGCGTTTCACAATACCCTACAGAATATAACAATGTAAATTTAAACACTATAAAATACCTTCAGAAAAAATACCCACAATATACTATTGGTTATTCAGATCATACAGTAGGGATTGCTACACCAATTGCTGCAGTAGCCATGGGTTCTAAAATTATTGAAAAACACATAACCCTAGATCGCCAAATGAAAGGAACCGATCAAGCAGGATCTTTAGAAATAGATGGTATTTATAGAATGATGAGAGATATTAGAAACTTAGAACTCTCTTTTGGTACTGAAGAAATAAAAATTGAAGATTCTGTTAAAATTGCTAGAGAAAAATTAGAACGTTCAGTAGCTACAAAAACAGATTTAAAAAAAGGACATATTATTACATTAGACGATATTCATTTACTTAGTCCAGGTGATGGAATAAAATGGATAAATAAAGATAAAATTATTGGCAAGAAGGTAATAAACAATTTACCTAAAAACGAAATTATTTACTTAAAAAATATCGAATAAGATGAATATTCCAAAACTTGTTATTACTGATATTGATGGTGTTTGGACCGATGGAGGAATGTTTTACGACAAAACAGACCAAGAGTTTAAAAAATTTAATACCAGCGATAGTGTAGGTGTTTTATTTTTAAAATACCTTAAAATACCTCTTGCAATAATCACAGGCGAGAATACAAATATTGTACAAAGAAGAGCCGATAAACTTAATATAGATCGAGTATATTTAGGGGTTAGTAATAAATTAGCATTAGCAAAAAAAATATGTCAAGAACTTAATATATCTTTAAATGAAGTAGCATTTATTGGCGATGACATTAATGATATAGAATTATTATCTAAAGTGGGCTTTAGTACCGTACCAAACAACGCTCCTGTATATATTAAAAATAAAGTTGATTTAGTATTAAAAACAAATGGAGGCGATGGTGCATTTAGAGAGTTTGTAGAATATTTAGTAATTAAATATAGTTCTATTGATGATATGCTTTTAAAATATTTTGAAGAAAAAAACTTATCTCAATAATCAAGCTTTATTGTTAAAATCCTCTTTAATAATAACATATGGAAAAAAAACAAAAAAAACTTGCTCATAATGCAATAATTTATAGTTTTTTTACTCTTCTTCAAAGAGGTTTGGGCTTTTTTCTATTGCCAGTTTACACTACTTTTTTAACAACAGACCAATTAGGGATAATTAGCACATCTTCTGCTGTTATAGCATTTATTACTATTATTATTGGGCTTTCCCTTAGAGGATCAACGTCTTATTATTATTATAAATATAAAGAAGAAAATTTACCTTATTTAAAGAAAATTTACGGGAATAATGTAAGTTTAATATTGCTTTTTAGCATCTTTTGTATTTTACTTTTACTTGCTACAAAGCATTGGATATTAGATTATTTATTTTTAAATATTGATTTTAGCCCCTATGTATTATTATCACTTGCAAGTATTTTTTTACAACCCATTTACTTTTTTTATCAATCGGTTTTAAAAGCAAAACTACAAGCAAAAAAAGCCGCAGGATTAGATTTTGTATATTTTTCAATTATGATAGGATTAACCTTAATACTAATATTAGGGTTTGATTTTAATGCTGAAGGAGCTCTTTTGGCAAATTCTATTGCAAGTTTAACGGTGTTTTTAATTAGCCTTTTTGGATTAAGAAAAGAAATTACACTTAGTTTAAATAAGGCAATTATAAAAAAATCCCTAAAGTATTCACTCCCTATACTGCCACACAATTTATCGGGTTGGGCTATGAATATGGTTGATAAGATAATGCTTAATAGTATGGGTTCACTGAGTATCGTTGCTTTATTTGATGTAGGCTCACAAATAGGAAAGGTGGTTAATATGATATCTTTAGGGATAAATTCTGCGTATAGCCCATGGTTTTTTGACCAGATAAAAAACGACAAGAACAGCCATGTGAATATTGTTAAAGTTACTAATAAAATAATATTACTGTATGCTATTATTGCGGTTTGTGTTAGTTGGTTTTCCCCAGAATTATTATTTTTTATTAGCAAACCAGAATATCATGATTCATGGAAAATAGTTCCTTTTATTGCCACAGCGTTTGTAATAAATGGTTTTTACTTTACTTTTAGTAATGTATTTTTTCTTGAAAAGACAAAATACTTACCTATCTTATCAATAATTGGAGCTCTTTTTAATATTGGTTTAAATATGTTTTTTATTCCAAAGTATGGAATTATGGGTGCAGCAATTGCTAGTCTTTTAACAAAATTAATTTTTACAGTAATTACTTTTTCAGTAAGTCAAAGGCTTCATTTTATACCCTATAAACTAATGATAGTTAATGTTACTATTTTTATTGGTTTTTTATTGGCTTGCCTACCTTTTCTTTTTCAAGATAAATTAGCTGAGTTTAATATTTGGTCAATAATATTAATAAAAAGCACAATTTTAGGTGTTCTTATAATCCCTATTGCAAGTTATAACAAGGGACTGATTTTAAAAATAATAAAAAGAAGAACTCAATGATTGTTAAAAATGTTCTTGAAATAATTGAATCAAAATACGATGTTTATAGCCTTACTTTAAAGTCTAAAGAAAAATTTTGGCCATTAATTAGGCAAAAAATGTATTTCGAGATAATTAGAAAAACTTTAGATTATAATAATAAACTTAGGACAAGAAATAAGAAGCAACTTTTTATTAATTTTTTTATAGGATTCAAGAATGTTTTTAAAATTAGAAAATTTGACTATTTGTTTTTTAATAATTCAGATAAACGATTACTTATTGAAGATAAATATTACGATATTTTTTTTGATGCTTGGGCAGATAAATTAGGACAAGAAAAGAGTTTGTTTATCGAATGGGCAATTAACAATCATTTTTCAAAAAATAAAATTCATTCAAAAAATAGAATATCAGATTTGTTTTTTAAATCGATAATTACTCTTATAACATTTTTTACAAAAACGGGTATTGAAGATGATAGTATTCTTTCAATAATTAAACAAGAATATGAGCTAGATTGCAATTTTAATAACGAAATAAAAATAAAAAAAGCGGAAATTACTTTTTATAAATGGCTTTTTAAATTTGTAAACCCCAAAGGAGTTTTTGTATTAAGTAGTTTCACAAAAATTAGTATTGTTATTGCTGCAAAAGATTTAGAAATTAAAGTTTTTGAAGCACAGCATGGATATATAGGAGACTCGCATCCATTTTATTTTACAGAAAAACCTTTTAAAAATACGTATCCAGACTATTTGTTTTCTTTTGGGAATTATGAGAAATTAAATAATGATTCAAGATTAATATTTAAAAGTGATCAAATAATTTCTGTAGGTAATTTACAACTAGAAATTATTAAGAAAAAAACAATCTCTTCACAACTTATCAAGCTTAAGGAAAACTATAAATGCGTATTTTGCGTTACATTACAAGCTATTAAAGAAGATGAAATGTTAAACTGGATAACTAAAGAAGCAAATAACCATAAAGATTGGCTCTTTGTATTGCGTCCAAAAAACAAGGAATTAAGTTATTCTAATTATACAAAACAAGATAATATTATTGAAATGCCAGCATATTCAATTTATGATATTTTAAAAATTTCAAATTTCAACATAACCATATTTTCTACCACCGCCATAGAAGGTGTTTTTTTAGGGGCACCACCTATTTTTTATAACACCAATAACCTTTCAAAAAAATATTTTAATACCAATAAAGTGGGTGCTTTAGTAATTGAAGAAGGGGAAATATTACCTAATAATATTATGAATTTAAAAATCAGAGATCAAAACTCGTACTTTATTAATAATTATGTGTTTAACGTAAAACATTCAGATTTATGTTTTTAAAAAAACTGCTTTTAATATTACTAATTATCCAACCATTAGCTAATAAAATATCAACTAAGTTACATTTAGATTACGATATTTTTAATGAAATGATTAGCATTTTTGTATTTGCAGCCTATTTCTTGGTTATTGCAAATTCAAAAAAAATTAATAACATGATTATAGTTGCTATAGGCTATGTTTTGTATATGGTGCTATTAGCATTTTTAAGAGATATCTATCCACTTAGCTTTTTCCAAATTATTATTTACTCTCAATTTTTCTTTTATTTTTTCTATTTTCTTACATTTTCTGAAGAAGATAAAAGAGAGATAATTATTTCTTTTAAAAAACTTTTTAATGTTTTTATTGTTATAATAGCGTTTATAGCAATTTACGAAGTAATTGACCACTCTACTTTTAGACAATTATTGGGTGTACATAGTGTAAAACGAGGGATAAATTATTTCTATTTAATTTCCTTTTTTGGATCGGGACCAAGCTTAGCTATTTTTATAAGTATTTATGTGGTAATATGGCATTATTATCATTATGCACTTAATATTAAAATAAAGAAAAAACACGTTTTTTTACTTGTACTAAGTGTTTGTATTGGGTTATTAAGTTTTTCTCGTAAAGAAGTATTATTTACGCTTTTATTTTTATTGTTTTTTCCTTATCCATCAAGATCAAATTTAAATAAATGGGCAAAAAGAGGAATCTTTATTTTTGGAGGTGCTTTAAGTTTAATTGTTTACTATATATCCTTTTTTGGCGATGCTAATTCCGTTGTTTTTGATCAAAAATATATACGATGGAAAATAATAACAAAATCCACACAAATATTAGTAGATTATGCTCCCTTTGGCTCGGGAGCCGGAACATTTGGCTCTAGAGTATCCTTAATGATGCCAGATATTTATAAAAAATATAACATAGGTCAAGATATGTTGGGTTGGGAAGCCCTGGGAAACAAAGGTCCTATATACGATGCTTTTCTATTTACATTTATTTCAGAAATTGGAATTGGAATTTTAATTTTCTTTTTCTTTTTTTATAAATTATTGGAAGCCAAAACAGTTGTTAAAAATGAGTACGCTACATTTTCAAAAAACTTTTTAATAATATATTTATTAGCATTAAGTTTATTTGTCCCCATGATTACAAATAGTTTTGGATTTATTATTATGATTTTTGTAGGTCTAATGATTTCTAATGTATCAATACTAAAATATAAACGATGGTATGCATAAACTTAAATTAATACTATATTATTCACTAATTCAACATTTACCTCATTCAAGAATATTTAGACAATTATCTTTTATAAGGGTTTGGTATGCCTCTAAAATATTAAAAATATTGAAGTATGATAAAAACTCAAAATTTGAATATGGCGTTTATATTTCAGATGCTAAAAACTTAAAAATTGGAAAGCATGTAAGAATTAATGAAAATGTGTTTTTACAAGGAGAAATTGAAATTGGAGATTTTGTTATGATTGCTCCCAATACCTCTATTTATACCAAAACTCACAATCACTCAAACAAAGAGATTCCTATGGTTAAATCTGGGGTAACAAGTACCCAAAAAGTAATTATTGAGGATAATGTTTGGATAGGAAGAAACGTCACCATCTTGCCAGGAATTAAGATAGCAGAAGGATCTATAGTAGGAGCAAACTCGGTTGTTACTAAAAATATAGAACCTTTTACAATAGTAGGAGGAGTTCCTGCAAAATTAATACGAAATAGATAAAATTAATGTTTAGTAAAAAATATTTAAAAGTAGCTTTTAAAACATTATTAGTATTAATTAGTATTAATATATTTTATGCTTTTTTTCTTTTTCAAAGAGAGTATGAACCAGTTACAATTGAAATAGATGTTACATCAGACTATCAATCATGGGTTTGGCTATCTTATAAAGGCAAATATGACGACAGCATATATTTATCTGCTAAAAATATTATTCAAAAAGATAGTACAAGTACAATTAGTGTTGAAATTGACAATAAATACGGAACGGATTTTATAGGTTTAAACTGGAATTATAGTGGTAAAGGAAAATTCTATATAAATAATATCCGCTTTAAAAATAAAGATAAAATTAAAGAATACTCAAACCCTGAAGTAGTAGTTAATTATGCAAGTAATAACCTCTCTTTAGTAACTACTAAAAAAGGGGTATATGCCGAGTCTAATATTAATACTAATGGTTGGATTATTTTTGAAACATTCCCTATTTATAAAATATCAAGAATAAAATTATTTTATCCAATTTCAATTATTGGTAACTGCATATTATTCTTATTAATTTATTTAATAATATATAGTCAAAGAATTTCAAAAAATAGTTGTTATAATCACTTACTCATCAAAGGAAATTATTTCCAAAAAATAAGAACCTATCTGCTAATTTTATGGGCACTATTACTCCCTTTTTGGATAAATATCTCTCATATTCTCGCTATTATTTTATTTGTAATATCACTTGTTCATTTTTTTAAAAAGAGAGAAGATTTTAACTTTTCAGTTCTGAAATATTTTTGGGGACTCCCTCTTTTTTTTCTAAGCATAGTAATCGTAAATGTATTTTTTCATTTAGATAATACCCTTGACGATTTTATACGATTTAGTTATTTTATAATTGTTCCAGTAGTATTTCTAGGCCTACCAAAAATAAATTTAAAAAAAATAATTTATACCAATCAAGTTTCTATTTTAGGATATGTATTATTATTAATTATAGCAACAGCAGAAAGATATTTTAGCATTAATAATAACTTATCTTTTGATTTGGTTTTTGCAAACACCATAGAAACCTATTGGCATACAAGTTACCTAGCAGGATTATTAATAATAAACTTGTTGTTTTTCTTAATAAATACACAGCTAAAAATTATTCCATTAATAGCAAGTATTTTTGTGTTATGATTTATATATTTATCAGACGCAAGGTTGACTTTTATAACTGGATTAGCATTATTTTTAATAATAATTATCAATAAACAATTTGATTTAATAATAAGAAAAAGAATCTATTTATTTGCTTCTGTATTACTCTTAGTAAGTGTTTTATTTTTAGTGAATAATAAAAAAAGTAAGGAGTATTTAGTAAATAATATACTTAAAACTAAAACCGAAAAAATTGACTCAAGAATAAATTTATGGAAATCTGGCGAAAAAATTATTAGCAAACATTATTTATGGGGAATAGGTAATAATAATATTAAATCGAGTTTATCTTCAAACCTTGAGAATAGTTCGAAAATTAAATTTAGAGATTACAACGCACACAACCAATACCTTGAGTTATTATTAGGTTATGGAGTTGTTCCATTGCTGATTTTTGTTTTATTATTGTTTTATCCCGTAATACAAAATAAGAACTTTAACTTTAATCTGTTTATCTTGTATTTTTCAATAGCGATGCTTGTAGAGTCTTATTTAGCAAGACAAGCAGGAATAATTATTTTTTCCTATTGGTATTGCTTACTTATAGTTTATAATGAAAAAAATTAATGATTATATAAAAGAGTTTATTAAAAATCCTCTTTCGATTATTTTATTTTTGCTTTTCTTTTTTGAAGGATTGTATAAATGTTTTATTCAATTAGGAATTGAAAACATTAAAATATCTGCTCTTTTAAAAATAGCATTACAGTCCTTTTTTATTTATTATATTCTAAAAAACAAACCAAAAAAAATAATCCCAATAATTATAATAATATTAATTTTTCTTACCGGACAGATTAATTTTATAACTAATGAAGGTTTTATTCTGAATCTGCTTTTTTTAGACAAATATTTGTTTCTAATACTTGCATTGATGTATGTTAATACACTTAAAGATAGGAATAAATACTATAATAATTTCTTTAAAACATTTGAGTATATTATTATTTTCAACTCCCTATTAATTTTTCTTGGATTTTGTTTTTACCTTAATTTGTTTAAAACTTACCCTGGGAATAGAGAAGGCTTTAGCGGATTAATTTTACGATCTGGAGCCGCAAGTTATATATATTGGATTGCAATTTTTTATTTTTCACATCAGGTATTTATTTTAAAATGCAAAAAAATTATTCCATTACTAATTGTATTTAGTAGCTCACTCTTTTTAGGAACAAAATCTATAATTTTAGCTATTGCATTTATTCCAGTATTACTTTTTTTTACTTTTAAATTTTATAATAATAAAAATTATTTAATCCTGTTTTCAGGACTTTTAATTACGGGGGTTTTGTTATTTAAAACAATGTTTAATTTCTTTGCAAAATACACAAACAGTTTAGATAAAGTATTTGAAAATCACGACTTTGCAACAGCTTTTTTCTCACTTCGTAATTTAAGATTGCTAGAAGACACCTTGCCATTAATAAAAGAAAAATGGACCGTAGTAAACTATCTCTTTGGAGGAGGATTTGATATGCATATGCGAAGCCAATTTGGAATTTTCGATATGCTGTTTTTTTTAGGAATACTGGGCACTATCTATTATTTATATATTTTCCTGAAAGAATTTATTACTTATAGATTAAACACTACTACAATTGTTTTTTTAATTGGCACCTTTGTTTTAATGTTTTTAGGAGGGAATTTTTTTTACGAAACAATTATAGCTTTTTACCTTATATTTATAAAAAGTTATTTTGAAGAGTATTACTAACTCCTGTTAAAATGAAATATAAGCAACTAACAAATTATTTGTCACAAAAGCGTAAAGTTATAAGATGGATAATTATAGCCATTGCTTTCTTGGTTGTAACAATAGAGGTTCCATATCAATTATCCCTACAAGTTTGTGAGCATCAAAACAATGCCGACGCAACT
>CAZIMW010000023.1:0-23052 GCA_964540425.1 uncultured Flavobacterium sp. | reverse complement strand
TGACATGAAATTTTACTATTTTTTTTAATTTTAATTTTCGGCTGAATAGTTACAACGAAATTAAAAAATATGTAAAAGAAAATAGATTAGATTTAAAAGATGAAAAAGATCTAATTAGAGTTATGAAATATTTTGACAACTTTAAAAACTCTAAAGAATAATTGCTATCCAGTAACAAAATCTTTTAAGTAATAAGGTTCAAAATAGGCGACATCTTCAGTGTCGCTTTTTTTGTATTTAGCTTCTGCTAAAAAACCCATTTGATTGGCAGACGGAAACTTGTTTTCTACAAAAATAGCATGGGGATGTTGACAAATATTTTTAAATTTTTCGACACCATCACCAATAAAATACACCTTCTCTTTTTCTAAATATTCAATAAATGAATGCTCATCTAATATTTGCGCTTCTGTTTGTCTAAGCTCTTTATAGTCTGAAGAAAATACCGCCGAGTAAACTTCCATTCGCCTAGCATCTAACATCGGTATTAGTATTCCATCATTAATATTAACTTGATGCGAAAGTGACTCAAGAGTAGGTATTGAAATTAATGGTATATCCAAAGCAAAACACAATCCTTTTGCTGATGAAACACCTATACGAAGTCCTGTATATGAGCCTGGGCCTTTACTTACGGCTACAGCATCTAACTGTAATTTATTGATTTTTGCTTTATCTAAAACCTCTTCAATAAAAAGGTGCAGTTTTTCAGCGTGGGAATATTGATTGTTATTTATTTCTTCTAAAGCAACTATTTTTCCATTAACCGAAATGGACACAGAACAATTGGTAGTTGCCGTTTCTAAACAAAGGATTGTTGCCATTTATACTATTATTTTTCTTCTTCCGAATCTTTACCCAAAGATTTCACCTCCACCTTATCGCCAGATTTTAATAATTTGGTTACGGTATTATATGGTCCCGTAATTACTTCGTCTTCTTTGTTGATACCTGAAGTAATTTCAATATTAGAATCGTCTTGAATTCCAGTGGTAATCACACGTAATTTTGCAACTCCATCTTTCATTATAAAAACACATTCAAATTTCTCGGTTTTAGCCGAGGTAGATTTTTTTACTCTTTTCTTATTTGTAGTACTTGAAGTATCTGTTTTAATAACTATAGAACTAATTGGCACTCCAATAATATTTTCTTTTCTTTCTGTAATTATATCAACCGTTGCCGTCATTCCAGGTCTAAATGGCGAATAATTGTCAGATTTACTTTCTGTTAAATCTTTGTACGATTCTTGAATGATGCGAACTTTTACTTTAAAATTGGTTACTTGGTCTGCCGATGAAGCATTTTCTGCTGTATTTGCAATTTCGGTTACAACTCCTTTAAATTCTCTTTTTAAATAGGCGTCAACCTCAACTAGGGTTGAATCTCCAACAGAAACTTTTACA
Source organism: uncultured Flavobacterium sp. (assembly GCA_964540425.1). GTDB lineage: Bacteria > Bacteroidota > Bacteroidia > Flavobacteriales > Flavobacteriaceae > Marifrigoribacter. The sequence continues at coordinate 21,646 of CAZIMW010000023.1, read as the reverse complement.
ATATCGGTTTCGTTTACATCTACAACAACTTCCATATTATTTAGGTTGGCAACACGAACAATTTCGGTTCCTGTCATTTGTGCGGTTCCTACCACACGCTCTCCCAACTCTACCGATAGTTTTGAAATAGTTCCGTCTCTAGGCGCAAAAATAGTTGTTCTTAGTACATTATCACTAGATTGCTTTACGTTTGCTGCGGCGCTTTGTACGTTGTAATACGCAGATTTTACATTGGCTTGAGCTACCTCATAATCGGTAACCGATTTTTCCCAATCAGATCTTGAAATCACTCCTTTTTCAAAAAGCAATTTGTTTCTGTTATAGCTTAATTCCGAATTTTTTAATCCTGCTTCAGCTTGAGTTAACATCGCTTTTACATTCTGCAAACCTGCTTGTGATTGTGTTAATCTTGCCTGAACTAAATCTGGGTTAATACGAACCAATAAATCTCCTTTTTTAACTTGCTGCCCTTCCTTAATAGGAAGTTCAATAATTTCTCCTGAAACTTCGGAGGATAATTTAACTTCAATTTCTGGTTGTATTTTTCCAGTAGCAGCAACAGTTTCAATAATAGTTATTGGTTCTATATTGGTTACTTCAACTTGTTTAAAATTTCCTGTTTTACCAAACCACCCAGCTTTTTTACCACCGACTAGTGCTGCTAAAAGCACGAAAACAATAACAATAATCCAAATGAGTCTCTTTTTTTTCATAATAAATTTATGTTCATTTCAGCTCCAATTATACCACATTTTTTTGTGCTATAAACCAAGTTGAAGAATCTGTTTTTTTAATTAAAATTTTAGTTCCGTTGCAGGAATTCCAAAAAACAATTCCAATACTTTTATCTTAAAAATATAATCAAATTTTGCTCTATTTGCTTCAATTAATGCTTGATTGTATCTTAATTTTGATTGACTGAATTCAAAAGAATTTGTCAAACCAACATCAAATCTATCTTTAGCATAAGCATAAGCTAATTCTTGTGATTCTAATGATAAATTAGCAGCTTCATACGATTTTTGCGAACCATTAGCATCTACAAAGGCTTGATATACATTCGATTCTAAATCTAGTTTTGCTTGTTCTAATTGAAATTCATTTCGTTTAACATTTACCTTATTTCTACGAACATTATTTCGTGTTGAAAAACCATTAAAAACAGGAACATTTAAACGTAAACCATAAGAAATTCCATCGTTATTTGATAATTGGTCAAAGAAAGGGTCTGCTGGATTTTCAATTAATCTGGTTGGGGAAATTTCTGTTAAAACTGCATCCCCTGTAGATTCAACATAACCTATTTGTGTAGTTATAGGATTGTCAAAATCTGTAAAGCTCGAAACTCTACTTATATCGGTTTCACGAGTATTGTAATTAAAAAATGCACTTACTGTTGGCCAATAAATACTTTTAGAAATTTCTAAATCTTTTTGAGCCAATTCCATATTCTGTTCGGCAATTTTTACTTCGTATCTGTTTTCTTTTGCTGAATTTATAACTTCTTCAATACTTTTATTAGAAACATCCGATAATATTAAATTAAACTCCTCATCGGTTAAATCAAAATTTTCATAATCGTTAATCAATAATAATTGTGCCAAACTAATTTTAGAAATCGTTACTGAATTTTGAGATTGTATAATCGATTGCTTTTCACGAGCGTCAACAGCTTTTATTTCCAACAAATCACCCTTTGGCAAAACTCCTGCATCTACCAAATTTTGGGTTCTTGCAATTTGCTCTATAGTAACTTGGTTTTGCTCAATCGCTGCTTCAAGATTTGCTTTATTTAATAGTACTTGTAAATATCCGTTAGCCACAAATAACGCAATATCATCTTTAATTTTATATAAATTGTATTGTGAAGAAAGCTGTTGCATTTTCGCTTTTTGCATTTCGCGATGATTTCTAAGTCCATTAAAAACTGTTACACCCGCAGTAACACTATAGGATGAGTTTCTTGCAGTAATGTTTCGTAGAACTCCTGTAGTTACGTCTTGAGTAAGTCCCGTATTCCAACTATTTCCTGCCGAAGCATTTAATGTTGGCAAATAATTTCCGAGTGCATCACTTTTTGAAATATCCGCATTTTCAATCTCTAAGGCAGATTGCTTTACCGAAATATTATTCTCGATAGCATAAGCAACACATTCTTGAAGTGTCCATTTTTTATTTTGAGCTGTTACTGAAATCCCTACTGAAAGGAATAAAAATACAATTACAATTTTTTTCATTATGATAGTCATTGTTGAATTGGTCATTAAAATTTTAAAATTGTTACAATTTTGAAGAAATATTATTGCGATTATCTGCCTCTACGTGATTTCATAGCAGGTTTAAGTTGATTCCAAACCTTTATTTTGTCGTTTTCTGAAATACCACTTATTACTTCTACATTAATTCCGTCACTAATACCTAACTCCAAATCTTTTCTTTCAAATTTTTGATCATCAACTTCAACCTCTACAAAAGGTTTTTTTGTTTTTGGATCGTATTGAATTAGAGCCTCTTTTATAGCCAACACACTATCTACTTTTGCTAATATTATTGAAGCATTTGCACTAAGCCCAGCACGAATAAATGTTGAATCTTTTTTGTTTAGCGTCCCTTTTATTTCAAACTGTATGGCTCCATTTTCATCTACTCCTTTTGGTGCGATATAATCTAATATTGCATCAAATGTTTTGTTTTCAATAGCTCCAATAGTAATTTCTAAGGGTAAGTTTTCTTTTATTTTTCCAACTTCACTTTCGTCAACTTTCCCTTCAAATATCATATTACTAACATCGGCAATGATTGCGATGGTTGTTCCGTCATTAAAATTATTGGCTTCAATTACTTGATTTCCTGTTTTTACTGGAACATCTAAGATCATTCCAGAAACAGTTGCTCTAATTTCTGTATTTGCTGTAGCTCCCATCCCGATAGTGGTTCCTGTTTTTATAATATCGTAATTTTGGCGTGCATTACTCAAGCTTATTTGCTCTTGCTTAAAACGTTGCTTTGATTGGTCGAAAGATAATTGTGCTGTATCAAACTCGTTGGCAGAAATCACTCCCTTTGTAAATAATTGTTTTTGTCTGTTATAAATATTTTCTTGGTTCTTAAAAGCTAATTTTGCAGTTTCAACTTGAGTATTAATAGTAGTAATGTTATTTTTTGCATTATTTAAAGCCGAAATATTAGGTACGACTTTTACTTTAGCCAATAAATCACCTGCTTCTACAAGTTCACCTGCTTCTACAAATATTTGATCTATTATTCCTGAAATATTTGGTTTAATAAGCACTTCCTCTTTAGGCACAATACTTCCTGTTGCTACTGTTTTTTTAATAATTGTTTCGGTGCTTGGGCTCTGTGTTTTGTAGATTATTGGATCTTTTTGATCTTTTAAATAAATGTATCGGATTCCTAATACAAATAATATAAAAATTACAGATAAGGTAATAATGGTTCCTATTCTTTTCATAATGGGTATTCTTAATTTATTTTTTTATTCTCTCAATCCCAAATAATTATTGGAAAAACTAAAGTGTATTTTTTTGTAATATTTGTTTTTATTTCTAAAAAAAAATATTAATCAGTTCTTAAAGCATCTACAGGTTTCATATTTGTAGCTCTTATTGCAGGAATTAAGCCCGCCAAAACTCCAAAAATGACCAATATTAATAATGCTGTAATTACTACTCCTATATCTACGGAAGGGTTGGAAAAATTTTCAACTGGTCCAACACTATCTATTATATAATTCATAAGCCAAATAATTCCTGATGCAAAAGCAACTCCTGCCATACCAGCAACTATGGTAAGTAATAATGATTCTTGCAATATTTGGAATCTTATATTCCAGGGACTTGCACCCAAGGCTCTTCTTATCCCTATCTCTTTGGTTCTTTCTTTTACTACAATTAGCATAATATTACTAATTCCAATTGCTCCAGAAAACAGCACTAGAGTTCCTACAAAATACCCTACAAATGTAAGGATTCCGAAGAGTCCCATTATTTTTCCAAATTGTTCGGCAAGATCAAAATTTCCGATGGCACGAACATCGTCTGGATGTACCATGTGTTGTTTTTTAATAATAGAAAATATTTTTGGCTTTAAATCTGTGATGCTAGTTCCATCATGGGCTGTAATTGCCATCCAGCTTACTCTTTCGCCAAAATTAAACACTTGAGAAAATGTAGAAAAAGGTATAAAAATAGTATTGGCATCTTCTTCGTCATCGCCGTTACTATTACTCTTTTTAAACACACCAATCACCATAAAATTTACACCGTTTATTTTAATGTAAGTTTCTAAAGGTTCTTCACCTCGATCGTATAGCGACTTTACAACATCAACTCCAATAATGGCTACTTTTCTTTTTTCATTAATATCTGAATAACTTATAAATCGTCCTTCTGTTATATCCATAGGTTGCTGATGAATAAAATCTGGATAATCTCCAGAAACACTAAAAGCACCTGTTTTTTCTTTTCTAGTTACATTGTTTGCTCCTCGATAACCTCCTAATTGATTTCTAGGAGAAACGTATTTTAATTCTGGGATTTGTTCTTTTAAAATTTCAACATCTTCCAACTTAAAATTATAACGTCTTCCTTTTGGCAATCCTTTATAAGGCATAGAAGTTCCTTGCGACCACATGAAAACTGAATTGGTAGCAAAATTTCTAAAGCCTGAAGATACTCCATTTTTAAGCCCGTTAGTTAAAGCAAATAATGATATCAAAATCATAATACCCCAAAAAACTCCAAAAGCCGTCATTATCGTTCTAAAACGATTGGCGCTTAGGGCTTCTAATATTTCATTCCAACGATCTTTGTTAAACATTTTTTTATTTTTTCTTCACTAAACTTTAATGCACTCTAAATACTTTTTAATTTTAGGCACTTAAAAATCATTCAACTCTTAATGCTTCAATAGGTCTAATATGTGCAGCTCTTCTTGCGGGTATAAATCCTGCTAATGTTCCTGCTATTATTAAAATGATTACTGTAATCATTGATGTTTGAAAATCTACTTGAGGGGCTTTTATAAAATCGCTATTCACCATCGGACTTATTATTTCTAATAAAGCTACTCCAGAAAAAAGTCCTAAAAATCCTGCAAATGCGGTTATAAAAATTGCTTCTTGAAGTATCATTCCAATAATAGAATTAGGTAATGCTCCCAATGCTTTTCTAATTCCAATTTCTTTGGTGCGTTCTTTTACAACTATCAGCATAATATTACTTACCCCTACTACTCCTGCGATGATGGTTCCAATACCTACAAACCAAAAAACATAACTTATGGTAGCGATTAAACTGTATATTTTTTTTGCTTCTTCTAAAGTATTACTTACTCTTACCGCACTACGGTCGTCTGGAGAAATGTTGTGTTTTGTTTTAATATCGTATTCAAAACTTTCACTTAATGCAATAGAAAGTGCTACAGCTTCATCAAAATCATCTGACATTTTAACGGTGTATGCTAAAGATCTTACTTTATCTCCGGCATTAAAAACTTGTTGTGCTGTAGTTAACGGAATAAAAACACGGCTTTCTTCTCTTTCCCCTCCTGGGTCTGTATAAACTCCAACTACTAAAAAATTAATTCCAGAAATCTGAACGTACTCTCCAATTGGATTTTTTGATTTAAAGAGATCTTCTTTTATTTGATTTCCAATAACGGCAATTTTTTTAATTCCCTCAATATCGCTTTTATTTAAAAACCTACCTGAAACCATACTCTGATTTTCAATAAATTGTTGATCTGGATGAGCTCCTTCCACACGGTAATTTCCAATTTCTCCTTTATAAGTTAACTGACCTCTCCAAACACTATAAACCGAGGTTTTGTATTCGATATAATTCTTATACTTTTCGTTAAATTCTTCGAAATCCCCATTCCGAAGTTGTATTAATCTTCCTGGATTTAGTCCTTTGTATTCTTTGGTGGTTCTTCTGGTTCTTATAGCAATTCTATTGGTAGCATCTTCTTCAAATTGGGATTTTACTCCTTTTTCAATTCCACTACTAAAACCAACTAAGATTACTAAAATAAAGATTCCAAAGAACACCGAAACCATTGTTAAAAAGGTTTGGAGTTTGTTCTTCCCCATGGTTTCGAATATTTCTTGCCAACTTTCTATACTAAACATTAGCTAAAGTATTTGCTCTCACTTGTTTTACTAGAGAATCGTCAATAATTACCCCATCTTTTAAATTCACAATCCGTTTACACATATGTGCGATATCGTCTTCGTGGGTAACTATTAAAATTGTTTTTCCTTTATCGTTAATTCCTTGAATTAGTTCCATTACTTCATGAGACGTAGTGCTATCCAAAGCTCCTGTTGGCTCATCTGCCAGCAACACTTTAGGGTTGCTTGCCAGCGCTCTTGCAATGGCAACCCGTTGTTTTTGACCTCCTGAAAGCTCGTTAGGTAAGTGCCCCGACCAATCTGCCAATCCTACTTTTTCAAGATAATGCATCGCTTTTTCTAAGCGAAGATTTCGTTTTATCCCTTGGTAATATAAAGGCAATGCCACATTATCTAAAGCAGTTTTATATCCAATTAAATTAAAGGATTGAAACACAAAGCCTAAAAACTTGTTGCGATATTGCGCTGCCACTTTTTCATTTAGGTTTTTTATAAGTGTTCCATCAAGGTGATATTCTCCTTCCTCGGCTTCGTCTAAAATTCCTAAAATATTTAATAACGTAGATTTTCCTGAACCTGAAGACCCCATAATTGCAACCATTTCTCCTTCGGAAACTTCAAAATTAATTCCTTTTAAAACGTGAAGCGAGTTGCTTCCCATTTGGTAGGATTTATGTAAATCTTTAATTTTAATCATGGAAACATATTATCTCAACAAAGTACACGAACATTTTTTTGAAATTTGTGAAAATGATGTTAATATATAGTATTCACCATAACTTAATATCATTCTAAATAAGACGGCTTTGCGATTAAAATGTTACAGAAAATAATAAGCTAATCTTCCTTCGCTTTTTTACGGCTGCGATAAATGGCGTATCCAACTCCAGCAATTAATAAATACGGAAAGATCATTAAATACATAATCCCGTTGTTGATTCCTTTGGCTGCCTGTCCGCTTTCATCGCTTTCTAATACAGCACGACACATCGCGCATTGGGCATCTGTTGGGATAGCAGCAAGGAATATTAGTATTAGTATTAGGTAGGTTTTATGTTTCATAACAGCTCCATTAATCCCCATTTCTACGCAGCTCAATGCAACGCTTCGAGAGGTGAATAGTTCAATTTAATTAAGAATAATATGGTGAAATCATTAGATAAACGATTACGCCGCTTATTGCCACATATAACCATAAGGGAAATGTGATTTTTGCTATTTTTTTATGTCTTTTAAATTCTCCTGTGATGCCTCTTACAAATGTGATTAATACAAAAGGGATGATAACAATTGATAATACAATATGTGTTAATAATACAAAATAGTACACATATTTAATAGTTCCCTCTCCACCAAATTTTGTGGAATCTGAGGTCATATGATACGTGATATATAATAATAGGAAAATTACCGAAAATAAAATCGCGGTTTTCATCAATCGCTCATGAGACTTTCTATTGCCTTTTTTTATCTGAATAACTGCTAGTATTAAAATGATAGCTGTTAGCCCGTTAATTGCAGCATATATTGGAGGTAAAAAACCTAATCGTTCTACTCCTGGAATTCTAATTCCGAATAATGCAGCAACCGCCACAGGAATTACGATGGAAAGCATCCAAATAAGACGATTGTATTTTTTTTCTTCTGGATTATTCATTGTTTATAACAATTTCTTAATATCTTCTTTTAACATTTGTATTCCTGAATCTTCCAAGCCGTTGTAATAAATTATTGGATTTCCATTTTCATCTTTTCTAGAACGGATATTTCCTTCTTGATCTATCAAAGCAAAGAATCCAGAATGCTCAAAACCTCCTTCTACTTCAGAATTTTCACCAACATATAAATTAAACCCCTTATTGGCAAGTTCGTAAATCGCATCTTTATCGCCTGTGAGTAAATGCCAATTTGGGTTGGTTATTTTATAACTTTCGGCATATTTTTTTAAAACGGAAGGCGTATCGTGGATAGGATCTATGCTAAAAGAAGCAAAGGCAAGGTTTGGATTTCCGAAGAATTTATCTTGAATCCTAACCATATTTTTATTCATTATCGGGCAAATAGAAGGACAGGTAGTAAAGAAAAATTCTACGATATAAACTTTCCCTTTGTAGTTTTCGTTGGTAATTGTTTTTTTATTCTGATTGGTAAAACTGAAGGCTGGCACTTTTCCAATAACTGCTAAATCTGGTTCAGAAAGATTCGCTACGATTTTTGGAATTGCCCAAATACCGAATAATAAAATAATAAATGAAATCCCTATGTATGAATAATTTGCTTTTTTCATTTTAAAATTAAATCTCTCTTTTCGAATTATACTTTTTTAATGCCAAACGATATTCTGCAAGGATTACTCGAATATCATCACTCATTTTATTGTTAATTTCTGAATAAACCCTAGCGTCAAAGCCATATAAAACTCCAAAATCCTCATCATCATCTCTTCCTCTTAAACTTCTGTCTTTGTCAATTATAAACACGTAAGGCGAAGCACTGTTCTCGTCTAATGTGTAATTTGTTTTTAAAGACTGAAATACTTTTTCGATAGCTTCTGGTTTTCCAAAGACAAAATTCCAGTTTTCTGGGTTTTCTATTTCTGCTAATTTAGTTTTCAATATTTTTACTTCATCCTCAACACCTTTAGGAGTAAGGATTACAAACTGAAAATCTTTAAATTGATAGTTCTTTTTGTATATTTCGTGTGCCAAATTAAAGGCATTGGCATAACTGGACTCTATGTCACTTCCGAAGAAACACAAGACGGTAATATGATCTTTTAGTTGTTTGGTCTTTCCGTCTTGGGTTTTAAAATTATTTAATTCTAAAACGTTTTTAGTTAAAACAGGAAGTTTCGCAAAATGATTCACACCCGAAGCAAAAAACAAATAGGCTGTTATTGGAAGTAAAAACAATACTCCAAGGATGGTAAATTTTTTAATTTTCTCTTTAGTTTTCACTTTGCAAAAATAACGGTTAAATAGTTTTGAACCATACTTTAATCGCATAAAAAAAATCCATCGAAATAAACGATTGGAGTTTTTATAATTTTTATAAAATATTATTTTAGAAATCGAATTTCACATATCCGCTTTTATATACTTCAAAAACATAATCCCCTTCTACTAATAAAATAAATAATAAGTAGCAGATTAAGAAAATTGCAGTCCAAACTACGGATCTACGCAATCCCATTTTCTCGTCACGCATGTGCATAAAATCCCAAGTGATATAATAGGCTTTAACAACGGTTAACCCTAAGAATATCCAATTTAAATATTTTAATGCAAATAAAGTGTTAGATGTTAAAAAATCTGGTTTAATAATCCCTAAAGCTACTTCAATTATAGTTATAATGGAAAGTAAGGTAAATACACCCCAAATTTTTGAAACGTTGGATTTAAACTTTAACTTTCCTCTAAATATTGCTAAATTATGATCTTGTGCCATTTTTTATTTTTATACTATTAAATAAGGTAAAATACCGTAAATACAAATACCCAAACCAAATCTACAAAGTGCCAGTAAAGTCCAACTTTTTCTACCATTTCGTAACTTCCTCTACGTTCGTAAGTACCAATAATTACATTAAAGAAAACAATGATATTAAAGATAATTCCTGAGAATACGTGAAAACCATGAAAACCTGTAATAAAGAAGAAAAAATCTGCGAATAATGGTGTGCCGTATTCGTTGTGTTTAAGATTCGCTCCTTCCACTATACCTTTACCATCTGCTTTTAGTTTTGTAAGAGATTCTGCTCTAGAAAGCACGGTGCGTTTTCCATGTTCATCTAAATATTGTGTTCTTATTAATATAGATTCGTCTGCTAAAAAGCCTTTGGTTACTTCGGCTAAAGAAACGCTTGTTCTTGCTCCTTCAGATTGAAACCAAATACCTTTGTTGTTTTCGTGTTGTATTCTTTCAGAATGAATAGGGACTGCAAAATCACCTAAAGCTACTCTAGATCCATCAGCTTTTACAAACTGAAGAATTTTTCCGCCCTTAGTTTCAACAGCTCCATAACTTCCTTTTATAAATGTTCCCCATTCCCAAGCTTGTGATCCAACAAAAATGATACCACCTATAATGGTAAGGAATAAGTACACAATTACCTTGTTTTTCTTCATGTGATGTCCAGCATCTACGGCTAATACCATGGTTACTGAAGAAAAGATAAGTACGAAGGTCATAAACGCCACAAAATACATCGGGAAATTTCCGTGTATAAAAGGGATGTGTGTAAATACCTCATCGGCGATAGGCCAAGAGTCTATAAATTTATATCTTGAAAATCCATAAGCCCCTAAAAATCCTGAAAATGTTATTGCATCAGAAACGATAAAAAACCACATCATCAGTTTACCATAACTGGCATTTAATGGTTTGTTGTTTCCGTCCCAGGTTTTATTATCAGTGCTTGGTTTTGCAGCTGTATCGTCCATACTTAGTTATTGATTTTAATAGGTTTCAAAAATACATATATTTTTTATCTAACAAAATAGAAAAATAAAAAGAGGTAAATCCATAAAATATCCACAAAATGCCAAAAAGTCGCTGCTATTTCTATGCCCACAGTATTTCCAGGTGTGTATTTTTGTTTATAATGATTATAAATTACAACCAAAACCGAAATTAGCGCTGCAATAATATGCGTTAAATGAAGTAATACTGCCAAATAAATAAAGGATGTTGTGATGGTACTTTCACTTCCTGTAAAGAAATATCCGTTTGAAATTATCTCAGAAAAACCCTTAAATTGAAATATAATAAAAGTGATTCCTAGTAAAAAAGTAAGTATTAAGAACACCATTCCTTTTTTGTTTGCTTGAGCAATTACATTTCTCTTTGCATAATAAAAAGTAACACTACTTAATATAATTACTACTAAACTAATATAAAATGCTTGTGGAATTTGAAAATCAGAAATCCAATCTTCACGTTCACTACTTACTACATAGGCACTTGTAAGTCCAGCAAAACTCATGGTTAAGCTAATAAGACCAAACCATAGCATCATTTTTTTTGCTCGATCTACTCTTGGTTTGTCATTTTCTAAATTTTGTTTCATTTGATAATCTTTTTACAATTTACTGCTATTACCTTATAAATTTATCGGCTACATATACTATTTGTAATAAGGTAATGTAGCTTACACTTGCCAACATAAATTGTTTGGCTACTTTATCTGTTTTAATTCTGTATAACCGAATTGCGAAATATAAAAATCCTAATCCTATTAATCCCATTATCACCCCTGAAACTGGTGTTAAATACAATCTTCCAGTTACTCCAAAAGCAGGAATAAGAGAAGCTAACACTGTCCAAATCGTGTACAAAACTGTTTGTAATGCGGTAGATTTATCTTTCTTTCCGTTAGGTAACATAAAGAAACCTGCTCGTTTGTAATCATCGTATAAAAACCAACCAATCGCCCAAAAATGAGGAAATTGCCAGAAAAACTGAATCATAAATAAGGTACCTGGTTCTATTCCGAAGTCATTTGTAGCCGCAACCCAACCTAACATAAAAGGGATGGCTCCTGGAAAAGCACCAACAAATACCGAAAGTGGTGTTTTTGTTTTTAAAGGGGTATATAAACTTACATACATAAAAATACATATAGCACCGAACATTGCCGTAATGGGATTGATAGCATAAAGTGATACAATACCAATAATTGTTAATGCAACCGCAATAACAAAAGCTGTTTTAACGCTCATCCTTCCGGAAGGAATGGGACGATTTTCGGTACGTTTCATCAAGGCATCTAAATCTCTTTCGATGATCTGATTATAAACGTTAGAAGCTCCAACCATACTGTAACCACCAACACAAAGAAGTATTAACTCTGTATAATTAACTGTTTCAACTCCAAGAAAATATCCTGCAATTGAAGAAAACAAAACACTTATCGACAATCTAACTTTCGTTATTTCGAGGAAATTTTTAAAAAATGAATTTTTTTTAGGATTTGTTTGAATAACAGTCAATTTCTTGATTTTATGCGCTGCAAATATAGAATACCTCTCTTACCTTTACAATAGAAATATTAGTTTCTTACTTATTATTTTATTCTTTTTTCGTTATTTTGAATTTTCAAACTAAAAAACCAAATCAAATGCAAAAAATTATAGTAGTAATTTTAGTCTTATTTTCTTTCAGTTTTATTTCGATAGCCCAAACAGATACTGGAGAGGCATATAATATTAAACTCTCCAAAGTTAGCAGGAATGTTTATATGCTTCAAGGAAAAGGAGGTAATATGGGTTTAAGTTTAGGACACGATGGAATATTTATGATTGACAATCAATTTGAAGAAGGAATTCCAGATATCCTAAAAAAGATTAGAAAAATAAATGATAAGCCTATTAAATACATTGTAAACACTCATCACCATCCGGATCATATTGGAGGGAATATACTAATGGCAAATGCAGGTGCTACTATTTTTTCACATGAAAATGCTCGTAAAAGAATTGAAGATTTAAGAAAAAATAGTTCTAAAAAATTAGATACTAAAATACTTCCAGTAATTACTATTACTGAAGATCTAACCTTTTATTTTAACGGAGAAAAAATAATAGTTTTTCACGTTCCCAACGCTCATACAGATGGCGATGTTATGGTTTACTTTACTAATAGTAATGTTATACACACGGGTGATACCTTTGTTAATGGGTTATACCCATTTATAGATCACGAATCTGGAGGGTCTTTAGAAGGGTATTATAATGCATTAGAAAAAATATTAATGGTAGCTGACGAACATACAAAAATAATACCTGGTCACGGAGAGCTTGCTGCCATTAAAGATGTAAAAAAATCATTAGATATGATGACAGTTATTTGGAAACGTGTAAGTCATTACCATACAAATAAAAAAACTATTGAAGAGATTTTAGAATTAAATGATTTTACTCAAAATTTTGATGAACAAGGTTATGGTAATGGTTTTATTACCACTGAAAAATTTATACGTACTATTTATAAGGATATTGAAATTGAAAATGGTCCAGTAGATAACAGAACTATGGAAGAGCGATTACAGGATAAAGTAAAGGAACAGAAAAAAGCAAAAAGCAAAGGATAGTAACTATTGTAAACTACAAAACAAAACACTCATTTACAGAGATTGTAAATGAGTGTTTTTGTTTTAAAAATCATTTTGCCAATTAAACAAATCTGTTCTAATTCCTAAATTAAACCAAGTGGTTGTGTTTTCAAAAACGGTTTCAGTGTCCACTAAGGGCTTAAAACTTCTAAAAATCACACTTCCATAAACTTTTAAACTAGTTGCAGGGTTAATTAAATATCCTGCTTGTAACTCGGCAAAAAAGAAATCGGTCGTGTTTCCTTGAGCTATTTCATGCCCGTTTTCAAAAGGTCTATCTACTTCACTACCGTAAATATCTGCTCCATAAAACGAATTATCTTCGGGAGTATTAAAATCGAATCCACGTTTAGCAACTATAAATTTAGCATCACCAAATATTCTTCCAATATTATAATGCCCTATTAATAAAAACTCCGAAAAACTTGCTCCATAAGGGTGCGCAATAGACTGATTGTTTTGTCCGTAATTTAATGTAACAGTGTTATGCGAATAAGTATAAGGTCGCACTCGATTATACTCTGCTTGTAAATAAAGATTTTTTAATCCAAATGCATCATAATATTTCATTCCTAATTGATATCCTGTTTTGTTTTTCCAACTTCCTTCTCCTCCAAATATATCTCCAGAAGAAAACTCATCAATAATAAATTGTCCGTAAGCATTTATACGATCCGAAAATTTATACTTTGCACTAAACCCAATTAATGCGTTTCCTGCCCTTGATCCAACCGCAAATTGGATTGCTTGATAAAAAATAATTGGATTTAAATACGAGAAATTTACACCGTCTCCAGCATTTTCCCAAATAACGGATTCAAAAAAACCAATATTTAAACGTTTTGTTACATTATAACTTAAATAGTGGCTTGCAATATATTTGTTCCTGTAAGAACGATTGTCATTTATAACTTCCGAACGAACATCTTTTAAAGACATCCATATATTGGTATATTGTAGTTTCCAAATGTTTGTTTTAATTTTAAAAAATGGATTAGGGCTTGCATTATCACTTAAAAACAAGGATCGATATCCATCACCAATAAAATTTTTACCATGTCCTAACTGAAAATTAAAATATTTAGATGGAGAATACGACACATATCCCGTTGCTACAGGATAATCATACGCATCTTCATTAAATCGTTTTGCAATTCCTCGTCCTGGTATAATCGCAGGGTTTCCTCCGTCTGGCTTTATAGATTCAGCATACCTATTAAAATAATCTGCAAATCTTCCTTGGCTTTCATAAAAAACGGTAAAGAAGCTTAAATTTTTTCCTATGCCTCCTTGAGCATATAATAATCGGGTATTATTATATGTGTTTATATCTGCGCCTGTATCTTTTCCAACTTGTAAATCGACTCCAGGATCCAAGGTAAACCAAAAATCATCTCCCTTAAAAGTAATCATATGTTCATTCCACCATTTTCTACCAAGCCATGAGGTTTTTGGTTTTAATATTTTTTTATTTTCTGCTTCAAAATCATAGTACTTATTTACTTCTGCATATAAAAAAGGTTTTTGAGAAGTATGCGCATTAGTACCTATTTTATTTAATGCTGCGTCGAACCTGCCATAATTTTGTGTTGAAAGCGGGATGTTTAAAGTACTTCTATACTCGTCGTTTGTGTATGGATATTTTTTTATTTCGTCGTATTCGTTGGTTAGGCTTGTTACTTCTTTCTCTTCAGAAATAATTGCTTTTTCGGGTTCTTCTAACGGAATCTTAAAAGGCAAGGTAAATTGCATATAAGTAGGCTCTCCATTATAGGTAGCTGGTGTTATTTTCGGAAGTGCTTCAAAAACACGCTTTACTTCATCTTTTATCTCTGTGTAAATTGCATCAACATATAACACTTTAAAGCTCCCTTCTTTAGTTATTTCTAGAAGCACTTCTGCTTGTCCTTTATAATTTTCGGTTGAAACAATTTCTGGAGTTTTAAAATTATCGTAAACAAATTGTTTTAACGTAAAGTTGAAGCAATTTTCTAGAGAATCTATAGAAACGGAAACACATTCTTTAAAGACTGGATATTTTTCAAAACTTACCTTAGGTGTTTGAGAAGAAGAAGCTACCGAAATTAATAAAATAAGAAATAAGGCAAATCTCTTCATTGTAAATTGGCGTTTTTATTTTCGGAAAGATACGGAAAAACACAAAGTTACCCTTAAAAACAAACCTCATCTTAAATTGAACGATGAGGTTTGAAGTTTTTAATTAATCGACTTTAAAAGTTATTGGTATAGTGTATTGAACTGCAACATTTTTCTTGCCCTGTCTTCCAGGTTGCATTTGTGGTAATTTTGAAACCACTCTTACGGCTTCTTTTTCGAGTATTTTATTAGATGCTCTTGCGATTACATTAATCACATTCCCATTTGTACTAATAGTGAATTGAACTACAATTTTTTGAGATTTTACTAAATCAATATCGTCTAATTTATTGGTGTTAAATTTTCTTACTATAAATTTTCTGATTTTTTTAGACATACAGTTTCTTTTGTCTTCATTTGTAATAGACAATTCGCATCCTGGAAAAACTGGAACAAATTCTACACCCATTAAACTTCTTAGTGTTATAGATTTATCTTCTTTTTTAGGTGAAGAGGTCGTGTTTTTATTTGATTCTACTGGAACTTCGGTTTTAGAAATTTTCTTGTCTGGGGTTTCATCTGGTACTACCTCAATTACTTTTTCAATTACTTTTGGCGGAATTACTTTTACAATCGGCTTCTTTTTGGGAGCTAAAATAGGTTCTTCTACGGTAAAGGTAATTAATGGAATCTCATCTAAATAATCAAGATCTATTTTTGCAAAATGTTTTTCTGTAACTTCAAACTTAGTTTGCATTATCAAATAAACTGCAGAAAGACTAATTAGCAATCCAATTTGAAAAAATAATTTTGAGTTCCATTTAATGTTCACACTTTTTTTGTCAAATCGTTTTGACAATGTTTTTGGTTGGTCATTGTTCAAATTGTTGTGAAAAAATTTCATAGTGTATAAATTAAAGATTCATATATACTATGTAATACAAGGGTTATGCCAAAAAAAAATCCCGTTTCAAATAATTTGAAACGGGATTGAATTTATTTATAATAAATCTCTTAGTTCTCTACTTGGAATAAAATTGGTAATGAATACAATACACCAACTGATTTTCCACGTTGTTTACCAGGAATCATTTTAGGTAAAGCTTTTACAACTTTTACAGCTTCCTGTTCTAATTTTGGGTGTGGTGCACGTGCTCTTACTCCAACTACGTTTCCGTTCTTGTTTATTTTAAACTGAACACTAATACGTTGTCTTCCTTCCAAGCCTAAATCTCCTGCAAGTTCTGTATTAAATTTCTTCTGAACAAATTTCATGATTTTTTCAGACATGCATTTTTTCTTTTCAGCATTGCCTTTTTTCTTTTCACAACCTGGATATACTGGTACGTTTTCAATAACTGCGAAAGGTACATCTGCAATTTCTTCTTCTACTGCTTCTTCAATTTCTTCAATATCTACGATTTCTGATTCTTGATCTACCTCAGCAGATTCAATAATAGTTTCTTCAATATCCGCATCATCTTCAATTACCTCAATTATCTCAGGTGCTGGTGGTGGTGGTGGTGGTGGTGGTGGTGGTGTGTTTATTTCAGTAATTGGAATATCTTCATCAAGGTCGTCACTTACGTTCAGTTTATCTATCAAAATATCTGATTGCTCGTAGGTTTTGTTTTCTATTGCACGCCATGTGATAAAAAGCATTAATACCATTCCTAGTTGGAAAAATATCATACTTCTACGATTTAAGTCAAATTTCGGGTTTTTTTTAAGTTCCATAATCGTTTATTTATATTGTTGCTAAAATATATAAAATCTTTAGGATATAAAAGATTTCATGATTTAATTCTGTTTTTAACATTCAAGAATATAATTGTGCCTACCATTGCACCTATCATATTTGCTAAAACATCAAAAATATCTGCTCCTCTAAATTGAACAAATTGTTCTTGAAGTATTTCAATTATTATGCCATAAATTAAACATAGTCCTAAAATTGTAAAAACACTTTTTTTTATACTGTCCTTATCTTTAGTTAAATAAATATTCCATAAAAAAGCTAGTACTAAATAGATTGAACTATGAACAATTTTATCTGGCGGAATTATAAAATCAATTTTCACAAACCCCTTTGCCGGGAATAAAAAAGCAATTGTTATGAGTAAAACGTATAATAAACAAATTACAAGAAGCGTATTAGGCTCCAATAATTTTTTTATAAGCTTCTGCATCTAATAAATCTTTTACTTCCTCTAGATTAGTCATTTTAATTTTAATCATCCATCCATCTCCAAAAGCATCTGAGTTTACTTTTTCGGGTTCGGTTTCTAGACTGTCGTTAAATTCTATAATTTCACCTGTAAGTGGTTGGATTAAATCGGAAACTGTTTTTACAGCTTCAACTGTACCAAATATTTCATCTTTATCTAGTGTTTCGTCTAGTGTTTCAACTTCAACATAAACAATATCTCCCAACTCTCCTTGGGCAAAATCTGTAATTCCAACTGTTGCAATATCACCGTCTATAAGAATCCATTCGTGATCTTTTGTATATTTTAAATTTGAAGGTACATTCATAATACTATTTTTATTTATTAATTTCCAAAATTATAACGTAAAGTAAATCCTGTTCTAATTGTTGTTTGAGGGAAGGCGGTAGAAATAGCATATTCAGAGAATGTATGGTCATAATAGAACAATGCGGTTAAGTTTTTACTCAACGCATAATCTATAGACAATTGTACTCCGTATATGGTTTGCCCTGCAGTAATTTGGCTGTTTTCAATATCTAAATAACGTATAATTGTTTTATTGTCTCTTTTTGATAAGTCTAATTTAAAATTTAAATCACTTTTTAGAATTCTCTTTTTCCCACCAAAGTTAGTCCCAATTCTTAAATCTTTAATACGATATCCTGCTCCAATTATTATTTCATCTCCTTTTAATTCTGTTAATAAATTATTTGCAAAACTTAGAGAAAGTGCTCTATCCCTTCTTAATTCAAAAAGGATTTTAATAGAGTTTTTCATTTCAAAATCTACCTTAATTAAAGGTGAAAATTGCTCTGTTAAATTCACATTCGAAAGTATTGTTTGACTTTTAAAATTACCTGATTGATCTACATCTTCAGGGTTATTTGGATCGTAATCTAAGTTTGATTGAAATTGATTTACGGTGTACCCCGATCTATATCCATGTTGTAATGAGAATCTTTTAAAACGTTTCTTAAACCACTTAATTTTCATTAATCCAGTATATTTTAAATCCCAGTTTGGTAACGGTATGTCTCTAAAGATTCCTGTATCTTCTTTTTCGGGATCTGACCCTTTATAAGCGGATAAAAATGAAGGTAATAATACATCTTGACTTGTTCTTCCAAATCCAACTGGATATCCTGTCTCAGGATCTACCGGATAGTTGGTGGTTCCATAAAAATCTTCTGCTAATCTTCTTGCAATAATTATTCTATTATTTCTAAAATCATCAAAAGTTTTAGAAGTAAATTCATCACTAGTACTGAAAGCTGTTTTTATTAGTAAGGTGCTTATATTAAAGTTTCCGAATGTATTTGGGGTTAGTGATCTATACAAATCGTCTTGTATTATATAATTTTCAGAATAGTTTTCAGAATAAATTCTATTTCCTGTAACGTCAATTTTTAATCCTGGAATTAATTCAATATTTGCTTGAACATCTAATTGTTTAGATTCTACTTCTGTATATTGCTCATTAAATTCAGGGTACAATGTTAACCATCCTTTACGTGCTGCTAATTCTCGAACATCAGCTTGGCTTCCAAATGTAAATCCTGAAGTTGGTTTTAAGGTTCCAGCAAAACCAACAGACCGGGTGTAACCAGGGAGATAGGTACCGTTATTTTCTTGGTAATTAAACTGAATTTTCTTTACCATAGTAACAATATCAATTAATATATTCATTGATTTTTCACCACCACTTAATGAACTTGTATTGCCTGCTGCTCCGCCGCCTTTATTTGCATTTTTAGCAGCTGCAAGTAAGGATCTTCCTTCTTCAAAATTAATCTCCTTACTTCCAGATTTTCCGTTTTTACCCCCTCCTTCTTTACTTTCTCCTTCGCCCGAACCACCATTAGGACCTCCTTTTGATGAGCGTTTTGTTTTTTTTCTTTTGGTTAAACCTAAATATCTATAAAAAGATTTCATGTCTAAACTTGAGTTTATCCTGTGAGTACTTGCATTTTGTACTGAATTACCCAAATTATAAGTCTGAGTAGTACCGTCTTCAAGGTCAATTTCTAAATCTATAAAAAAGTCACTACTTTTTTGCCATTGGAAATCTCCAGTATAAGAATAGGTTGCTCTAACAAATTTTAAAAATGGCACTTTATTAAATGGCAAATCATAATTTAACTGAAGTGATTGAAAATGTTGATTAGGATCACCAATATCAAAAAACCCATCCCAAACACCAATAGAGTTATCTGTGTTTCCTAGAGGGTCTATATAGTTTTTTACCACCCTGTTATTTGTTGATGTAAAGTTTAAACGCAATGATTTAGAAAAATTATAGTTTATAGTGTATTGCCAATCAAACAAGAAATTTCTCTGGTATAATGTTGGTACTCCAAGACTGTTTTCTGGTAAGTTAAGTTCGCGAAATTTCTGTTCATTATATTGTCGAATATAATTAGACCCAACAGAAATATTGGTTGGCAAAGGATTGAAATTAAAATCTTTTAATAATTGCCAGTATTTACTTCTAAAAATTGAATCATTCTTTTTAAAAGGTTCAATAGGTTTAGAATTAAAATTGTAGTTATAAGTAGCACCTACTCGAACATTTTGATCTTTTGATTCTTCAATCTCAAAACTTCTATGGTCTATTTGGTTATAAGAATAAGACATAGTGAAATTTTCTATATCATAAACACGTGGTTTCGCATCTCCTGTTCTATCTTTCCTAACACCAATAAAATTTATACTTTGTCTTCTTGTATGATTTTCAGATTGTCTTTGAATTTCGGCTTTTCTGTTTGAATCTTGCTGATTATCAAGTCTAGCTTGCAATTCAATATCTTGAAATTCGGCATCGTATTTTGGAGTAATTAATTCTTCTGATCGCCCGTAATTAAACGGAAGTTGTATTCCCCAATTTAAAGGTAATAATTGACCTAAATTAAAATTAGTTACTAATCCATATTCTTTACTATCTTCTAAACTTCTTTGTGCTGGCCCTTGCTCTAATGTGCCAAAACCAACGGTACTCATAGCACCTGACGCACTTATATTTGCAAAATCTGCAAAATTCATATCCATACTAGCTACTGCTGCCCAACCACCACTATTATCTAGTTCTGTCATCCTAAGTTCATTGAACCAGGTTTCTCCACAAACTTCGTTGGTAGTATTATTTCGAACTCCTAACATTATAATACGAACATTTCCGAAACTTGGATTTCCTTTTATTCCAATTCTTAAAGGATTTTCTGGACCACTAAAATCTGGGTCTAAATCTACTTGATCGTAAAAAGTAATTTCACCTGGGTTGTTATTTGGATCACCAAGTGTAAGCGTCTTCACTTGTTGTAATAAACTTAAAGGTAAAAGAAGTCTATTTTCTATTGGCCAAATTTCTTCTGGCGATGTACTACCAAAAGAAGTAGTGTTTAATGGAATTTGAATTTCATAATAGTTTTGAGTAAGGTCATTTCCTAATCTCACGATTGCGACCATATCTCCGTCTGATAGTAGCGTTTCATTTACAAAAGATTCGTTATGAATATACATTTCTAAATTTTTATATTGACGCATATCAACATTGAAATTTTTATAAACAGACCGACCATCTTCGGGTTCAAGTCCACATACTCTTAACGATAATGATTGTTCGTTTTGGCGTATTATATTGTTATTATTATTTAATTGCTCTCTTACTACTCCTGGAGGTAAAACATAAGGTATTGGCAATCTATTCTCATTTTCTTCAATATTAACCGTTAAATTTTCGAATAGCGTATTTCCAACTGTTGGGTCTTGAGCGTTTTCATCTAAAGCCAATTGAAATCTTCTATAATCACCTCGAACAAGGTCTAATGTACCAAAACGTAAAATCATTTGTTCTTCAAAATCAGACATAAACATACGCATAAAACGTATTGACCTAAAGTCTGACGCACCATTAACTGCTTGATCTGGTTTGCTAATTGGTACTTTAAACTGAACCCATCTTACCGGAATTACATCGTTATTTTGAAGTGTAACATTAATATCTTTAGTATCGGTAATATAGGGGTTATTTGAAATGTTCATTCCTGGAAAAAGATCAACATTATATTCAAAATAACT
>CAZIMW010000022.1:0-24161 GCA_964540425.1 uncultured Flavobacterium sp. | reverse complement strand
GGGTTTTTTACAAAGATACAAAATTACGCCGATTTAAACTTGACTTGACACTAGGGAGGAATTTCAATAATGAAATAGCTTATTATTAGAGACAATGAATTTACAAATAATTTAAGAAACTTTCAAATTTGATGTTTATTTAAAGAATTATTTTTACATTTACTCTTTACTTCCCAATAAAATAAATCCCAATTTTCAAATACCAAATTCCATAAGCTATTTTTGGAATTTAGGTCTTGTAAATTGGAATTTCGATAAACTATGCGTTGGACACTTATACCAAAACCAGATCCAAATAAAGTTGAACATCTTACCAAAGAATTGGGTGTAGAAAATTCGACAGCAACCTTATTGTTACAAAGAGGAATTGAAACTTTTCAGGAAGCAAAAGACTTTTTTCGTCCCGATTTAAATAAGCTACACGATCCTTTTTTAATGAAGGATATGGAAAAAGCAGTTGCCAGAATTGAAGCTGCCATTACCGATGAAGAAAACATTTTAGTGTATGGTGATTATGATGTGGATGGAACCACAAGTGTGGCTTTACTATCTTCTTATTTATTGACAACCTACCCAAATGTGGCAACCTATATTCCAGATCGTTATGGAGAAGGCTATGGCGTTTCGTTTAAAGGAATCGATTTTGCCGAAGACAATAACTTTTCGTTAATTATTGCTTTGGACTGTGGTATTAAAGCCATTGATAAAGTTGAATATGCATCTAAAAAAGGAATCGATTTTATTATCTGTGATCATCATCGTCCTGGAGCAGAATTACCAAAAGCAATTGCAGTTTTAGATCCCAAAAGAGACGATTGTAATTATCCTTTTAAAGAGCTTTGCGGTTGTGGAGTCGGCTTTAAACTTATTCAAGCGTTGGCTTCCAAAAAAGGGGAAACCATCGATGATTTAATCCTTTATCTCGATTTAGTTGCTACAGCGATTGGCGCGGATATTGTCCCGATTGTAGATGAAAACAGGATTCTTGCTTATCACGGTTTACAAGTAATTAATAACAATCCTAGGCCTGGTTTTAAAGCAATACTTCAACAAGTAAAAAAGAAAATTTTAACCATTACCGATGTGGTTTTTATCATCGCACCACGCATCAACGCCGCAGGTAGAATGAAACACGGAAACCATGCCGTTACTCTTTTAACTGAAATGGATCAAAACTTGGCTGCGGAATATGCTATTGATATCGATCAGTTTAACACCGATAGAAAAGAAGCAGACAAACGTATTACGATTGAAGCATTAGCACAAATTGAAACGAATGATGAAAAGGAAGGATTTACAACCGTTGTTTATGACGAGAATTGGCATAAAGGAGTAATAGGTATTGTTGCTTCTCGATTAACTGAAACTTATTACAGACCGACTCTAGTTTTTACAAAAAGTGGTGATGTCTTGGCAGCTTCGGCAAGAAGTGTAAAAGGTTTTGATGTGTATAATGCTTTGGAAAAATGCTCGGATTTTATTCAACAATTTGGAGGTCATAAATACGCAGCAGGATTAACATTATTAGAAGAAAACTATGAAGCTTTTAAAGCTCAGTTTGAAAAAGTAGTTTCAGAAAGCATAGATCCCAAATTATTAATTCCTGAAATTAAAATAAATGCACAAATTAATCTGACTGATATTTCTCCAAAATTTTATAGAATATTAAAACAATTTGCTCCCTTTGGACCAGGAAATATGATGCCTGTTTTTATGACCGAAGATTTGCAAGACACAGGCTACGGAAAACAAGTTGGTGATGATAAAACGCATTTAAGGTTCACAGTAACTCAATACGAAAAAAGGAAATTAGTAGGAATTGGATTTGGACTAGGAGATAAATTACCTCTAATTACCAATAAAAAATTATTTAAAGCAGTTTATAATATAGATGAAAATGAATGGAATGGAAATATAAGTTTACAGTTAAAAGTGAAGGATATTAAAGGAGTAAGTTAATATTTTTTCAATTCAAAATTCTCACCATCAAAAACTCCGTAGGTATAATGATTAATCCAATCGCCAATATTAATATAGGTTGAATTTTCGCCCACATTAATTTCCATAGGAAGATGTCGATGTCCAAAAACAAAGAAATCATAATGTTTGGTTTCCAATTTTCGTTTGGCGTATAAGGCTAGCCATTCTTCATTTTCTCCTAAAAACTGTTTGTCTTCATCGCCAGAAATTAGTTTGTTTTTCACCGAAAGATGTTGTGCCAATCGCATTCCAATATCTGGATGCAACCAACGGTACAACCATTTTGAAAAAGGATTGATAAACACTTTTTTCATTCGTTTATACCCTTTGTCGTTGGGTCCTTTCCCATCTCCGTGACCTATTAAAAAGGTTTTATTGTTGAAAGTAAATTCCTGGCAATCTCTATAAGTTGAAATATTGAGTTCTTCTTCAAAATAATCATTCATCCATAAATCGTGATTTCCAACAAAGAAGTAAATAGGAATTCCGCTGTCGGTAATTTCGGCAAGTTTTCCGAGTACCCGAACAAATCCTTTTGGAACAACGGTTTTATATTCAAACCAAAAATCGAATAAATCTCCTAATAAAAAAATAGCAGCAGCATCTTCTTTAACTTCATCAAGCCATTTTACAAATTTCTTTTCACGCGGAAAACTTTCCTTAGATGTTGGAGCACCAAGATGATTGTCGCTAGAGAAATATATTTTTTTTCCTTGTGGAATTTGCATGGGTTAAATATACAAATTCCTTTGAAGGCAGGAATATTTTTTATTTGAGATATAAATAGATTTCCTTCTCTTATACTTATTCAGAATAATACTTGTTATTAAAGAACAGATTAACATAAATGAAACTTTTTCTAAAAACAATACTTCAATTAATTTTGTTTGTTTTCCTAACTGCTATTACACAAATAGGAGGAGTTATTTATTTAATAAGCCTTATTATTTCAAAAAGATGGAAATTTAATTTACCTGTTTCATTTTTCACACTTTATTTTATAGCAACATTTTTATTAATTCCTTATGTAGCACCAGTTTTTGGAAGAGAAAAAATAAAAAACACTAGAGGAATACAGCCTACAAATTATATGACAATTCTGTTAAACAGAAATTATGTTAACCCTGAACTAAATAAAATTCTGCTTCAAACCGAGAAGGATTTAAAAGGAATTAAAATTCACTATTTAGATGCGAATTTTCCTTTTATTAATAATTTTCCATTACTACCGCATTTAAGCCACAATGACGGAAAGAAAATAGATATAAGCTTAATTTACGAAACAAAGAATGGAATAATCACCAATAAACAAAAATCAATATCGGGTTATGGAGTCTTTGAAAACCCGAAACCTAAAGAATACAATCAAATTAAAAAATGCCTTTCTAGTGGTTATTTTCAATATGATTATCCTAAATATGTAACCTTTGGAAAAATTAATAGGGATTTGGTATTTTCAGAAAAGGGAACGAAAATGTTAATTAATAGTATTTTAAAAAACAAAAGTGTTGGTAAAATATTTATAGAACCTCATTTAAAAACCCGAATGAATTTAAAAAATTCTAAAATTAGATATCATGGTTGTAGAGCTGTAAGGCACGATGACCATATTCATTTGCAGTTGAGGTAAGTGTTTAATACCCTTCGACTACGCTCAGGGTGTCATTTGAGTACAGATTAAATAAGTTAATTATCGGCAGCAAACCACTGTGCATAACTGCTATCTGTTTCTTGTAGTTTTAGGGAGTGTAGTTGGACATGTGAGGGTAATTCATTTTTAATTACTTCAGCAAAATCTATCAACATCATTTCGCTGGTGGGTTGGTAATCTACCAATAAAACATTATGTCCTCGTTTTTCCAATTCCCTTGCTAATTCAACGTGAGGAGTATTTTTATTAAAAACGGTTGCGTGGTCAAAAACATCAACAATTTTAGATTTTACAATCTTTTTAAGATCGCTAAAATCGATGACCATTCCAAATTTTACATTCGTATTATCAGTAATGGGTTTTCCAATTACGGTTACGTGTAATTTGTAACTATGTCCGTGAACATTTCTACATTTTCCGTCGTAACCATAAAGCGCGTGACCAGTTTCGAAAGAAAATTGTTTGGTGATTCTTATTGTGCTCATCTGTTATTACAATTAGTAGGTAAAAGTACAGTATATTTAGCAACTCAAAACGGTATTTCAGAAATTAATATTGTAGAAATCAATAAGAAATATCATTTTTGTAAATAGTAACCAATAATTTATCTTTATCTCACCACTTCTCATTTTTCATGTTTAAAAAACTTATTTTTCTTTTTTTTGTGCTTTTTATCGCAATTGGATACGCTCAAGAAAAAAAACAAGACAGTATTCTTAACGTTTTAGAAACTTATACAGAACGAGATAGTACACGAGTAAAATTGTTGTTAGATGCAACTTTTTATTATCGTACACGAGAATTTGAAAAAGCAACACCTTTAATTTTGGAAGCCATTACAATTTCTAAAGAAAAAAATTACAAGAGTTTAGAAGGTTTAGGCTATTTATACTTATCCCGAAATGAAAGAAGAAAAGGCTTATTAGATGATGCTATAAAAAATGCTTTGGTCGCAATAAATATATTTGAAACTATTGGAGATAAAAATAATTTAATGCTAAGTAATAGTCATCTTGGAATGCTGTTTCAAGAAACAGGTTTTCCAGAGAAAGCTGTAAAGATGCACTTAGAGAATATTATTATTTCTAAAAACGATGTGGCAAGTGGTGTAAAAGCAAGGTATTATTTTGATGCAGGAAATGCTTATTTAAATTTAAAAGAGTATCAAAATGCTGAAAAATACTTTTTAGAAGCTGTAAAAATTTCAAAGGAAAGTAATTTTATTCCTGGAGAAATGATTATGCATTCAACTTTAGGACAATTGTATATTAAAACTAAAGAATATGATAAAGCAGAACAGAATATTAATAAAGCCTTAAGCTATTTTGAAGAAACGGGACAACTTGCAAATATCGCAGGTTCTTATTCTTACCTTGGTGATATTCAGTCACATAAATACAATCATAAAGAGGCAATTCCTTTATACAATAAGGCTTTAGATATTTATAATCAGATAAATAGTTTAATGCAGATTAGGGATACTAATAGTAAACTTTTTATCGCTTATAGTATTACTGAAAATTACAAAAAGGCAGATAAAGCAAATAAAATATATACTCTTTTAAACGATTCTATAGATTCTTCGGAACGCAATAAAATGATTGCCGAAATGAAAACAAAATACGAAACCGATAAGATAGCAGCACAAAAAGAAGCGGCAGAGATAAAAGCAAGTTTAGCAGAAAATGAAATTAAACAAAACAAATACTATCTTATTGGGACTATTATTATTGGAGTTCTTATTCTGTTAGCTTCCTTATTTTTTATAGGAAGATTAAGAGCAACAAAAAAAGCCGAACTTATAACAGTAGAACTTCGAGAAACACAAAAACGATTAGCCATAGAAAAACAATATAGAGATAGCGAATTAAAAGCATTAAAAGCACAAATGAATCCTCATTTTATATTTAATGCACTTAATTCTATTCAGGAATATATAATGTTTAATAAAAAAGAATTGGCAAGCGATTATTTAGGGAAATTTGCAGATCTAATTAGAACTTATTTACAACATAGTGACACGGGACTCATTTCAATTCAGGAAGAAATAGATAGCTTAAAAATGTATTTAGATTTGGAGTGCTTGCGTTTTGAAGATAGTTTGGAATACACCTTTCACGTTTCAGAAAAAATTAATAAAGATGGGCTTCATATTCCTACCATGTTAATTCAACCCTACATAGAAAATGCCATAAAACACGGATTACTTCATAAAAAAGAAGGCAGAAAATTAAGCGTTTCATTTTTATCCAAAGACAACAATAGCATACAATGTATTATTGAAGACAACGGAGTGGGTAGAGAAAAAGCAAAAGAGATTAAAGCAAAACGAAATGTGCTACATAAATCCTTTGCAACCAAGGCAACACAAAGCAGGTTGGAATTATTAAATTACAGAAAAGATAATAAAATAGGTGTGGAGATTATAGATTTAATAGATAAAAATCAACAAGCAATTGGCACAAAAGTAATTTTAAACATTCCAACAACTTAAATAAAATGAAAGCAATAATAATAGATGACGAACGAAAAGCAAGAAGTTTATTGCGACTTTTAATTGAAGAAAACTGCCCTAAAATCACTACGATATTTGAAGCATCAGATTTGCTTTCGGGAGTAGAAATTATTAAAAAAGAAGAACCCAATATTGTTTTTCTAGATATTGAAATGCCCGAACATTCTGGTTTAGAAATTCTAGATTTTATTGAACAGGATGTAATTAATTTCGAAATTATTTTCACCACAGCTTATAGTGAATATGCAATCCAAGCGTTTCAATTATCTGCCATAGATTATTTACTAAAACCCATTAGAGGAAGTCAAGTTAAAGAAGCGGTAGAAAAAGCAATTCAGTTTATTGGAAAATCACAAATTAACACCAAACTTGAAGAATTAAAAAAGAGTTTATCTTCTTCCAATTTCAATAAAATAGGACTTCCGGTTAGTGATGGTATTAAATTTGTTTCGTTTGAAGAAATTATAATGATGGAAGCCGATGGTATGTACACCAATATAACCACTACCACTGAAGCAACTATGCTTATAAGCAAGCCTTTAAAACATTTTGTTGAGCTGCTTAAAAACATTCCAACCTTCTACAAGCCACACCGTTCGTTTTTAATTAATCTAAAATACATTGCTCAATATGTAAAATCTGATGGAGGTTATATTTTAATGGACAACGGTAAAACTGTTTCTTTAAGTAAAGAAAAAAAGGAAGAGTTTTTGACTATTATAAATAATATTGGATAGTTACCCTTTTAAGATTTTCAGAAACTGAAACAGCAGTTTCAGAAACTCACCTACATCTTAATTTTCTAGTTAAAATATATTTGTGGTATAACTTAAAAACAACAATTATGAAAATTATTTATGCAGCAGTTTGTGTGTTATTTCTTTCGGCTTTTACACCTGTAGAACAAGGAAATTCAGCAATAACCAACGATGAAATTACTGAAACCGTAGTTTCCAGTTTTACATTAATAAACGACACCAAAGAAAAAGTAAGCATTTATACAGGAAGCGGATTTGTTACTTTAAACAAAGGATCTAAAACTAAAATAAATTGCAAAGTTGGCAAAGAAGTACGTTGGGCAGAAAAAGGAATGAAAAAAGATGTAATCTTTAAAATTAAGAGTGAAATGTGTGGCGAAACCTTAAAACTATCAAAATTAATGTAAATAACTAACCAAATTATTTTTTACATTTTACCAACCCGAACTATCTTTTGTTCGGGTTTTTTATTTCTATTAATTAAAGATAAAGTTTAAAAATTGAATAGAATTTTTCAGAAGTTAAAAACGGCCTTTCAGAAATTAACCACTTAACAGTCTTTTTCTTACAATGATATTTGTCCCATAATTAACCATCAACAACAATTATGAAAATCATTATTAATTATTTAATCCTAAGTATCTGTTTTGGAGTTTTCACTTCAAACGCACAAGAAAGTCAAAGTACCATTCTTAAAAATTTTGAATCTGGTAATTACACAGTTTATAAGTTAAACGATAAAAAGAAATTTGAAAAGATTAAAAAAACTTGGCCAATAGAAATCACTAAACAAGGAGACAATGTTTCAAAAGTTTTAGTAAAAAGAGCTGGAATATTAGATGAGATTTTTGAAGCGGACGTTCCAGGGTTTCCAGCATATTTTGCTTTTAAAATCTTTAGATTATCATTTATAAATGACTATGGTGTGTATTATGAATGGAACGGAAAACAACAAGCTACTACAAAATATATTTTAGTAAAACCAGGAGGTAGTTTTAATGGCAGTCCTGAAACTATTAATAAAAACATTGCGGCTTATGCCACTTCTACATTTAAAAAACAAACAGGTGCTCGTGCTAATGTAAAGGAAGCCAAAGCAGAAATTGCAGAAGCAGATCGTAAAATCAACTCTATTGAAGGGAAGGAAGTAACAAAAATTGAAATTCAATTAGTATCAAAACCAAGTAAAGTTGCTCATTTTAGTGAAGCAATAAAATACGGAGTTATAGCTACTTTAAAAGATGGATCTCAACTTAAAACTCCAAACTTGGGAGGAAAAATTCCTTGGGAAGATTTTAAACTTTCAAACGAAGGCTGTAGCAATACCATAGATGAAGTTCGGGTAGAAGAAAACGCTTCAAAAATACCTAATGATAAGGTTATAATACGAGTTGCTTCAAAATACAATACTTCACTTAAAGATTCAAAAAGCATTAACACCACCAATAATATTTCAGTACAAATAAATCGCAACGGATTTTATGGAGCAGACAGAGCAAAAGCTACCAACACTTCAACTTTTGGAGCAAGTCAACGTGGAGGAAATGGACATGTTTTAACTATAAAAGTAAAAACCGTAAAACACAAACAAACAGGGAAATCCATAAATAAAATAGAAATTTATGATGAAACCAAAAAAGAAATAGTCGCACAATACAAACTAACCCCTTCTACAGAACTTATTATAAATAGCTATGGAGGTAAGGGACAATGGGGAAGTGACGGTAATTCTAATACTTTTCCGAATGGAGATAATGGAGGCAACGGAGGAAACGGAGGCAATATTACAATAATAAAAGACCCTTCGGTTTCAAAATTAAATATTACGGTAAACAACAAAGGAGGTAAAGGCGGAAGAGGCGGAAGAAAATTTAATCTAAACGGAACTACAGGAAATGTTGGATCTACGGGAAGCAACGGAAGTACAAATACACAAACCAAAAGTATAACACTAAAATTTTAAAACAAAAATAACTATCAATAATTAAATTTAACAAAAATGAAAAAACAAACAGTAATTACAGCAATTTTAAGTTTATTCCTAATCATAGGAATAAGCAACACCGCAGAAGCTCAATTTGGTAAAAAAGCCTTAGGACAAGGTAAAAAAGCATTGAATATGGGTAAAAAAGGAAAGAAAAAAGGAGGAAAAGGCGCAAACTTTACGGAATTTAACAGTGAAACAGACGAAATGGGAATTACAGGTGAATATTTTGGTCTTAAAGAATCTGGTGCCATAGGACTTAGATTTGTAAAAGAAAATGAAGGTAAAATAGTAAACGAACTTCATTATTTTGAGGGAAAAGGAGAACCTACCAAGAAGCTTATTTTAAAGGAAAGCTATTACACAAAACACCAAGTTAAAATGTTTTTTTTATGGACCTCTTCAGGTTCTAACAGTTATACAGAGATGATGGAGTTGGCACCTGGCGTTTTTGCTGTTATTAAAGGAAACCAAACTATTAAACGTTATGAAGATCCAATGACTTTAAGTGCAACAAGAACAGTTGTTGAGGTTAGAGCAAAAAACAAAGCAGATTTTGATACTTGGGATATTGAAACAGCTCAAGCAAAAGTAGATATGCTTATTGCAACTTTAAACGCTGCAAATTCTGAAAAAATTAAAAAGAAATTAATGCGTTTTGAAGCTTATAAAAACTATAAAGGAAAAATTGCATTTGCAAAAGCAACTAATTCTTTAAAAACTCAAAAAGTTGATCAAGCAAACCACAAAGTAGCAGATTTTATTACAAAAAGAGAATTAGGAGAAACCGTTGCTTTCAAACCATTTTTTGAGCAAACATTAGCAGCTTCACATCCTGGAGCTTGGTTTAATATTACGTATGAAATGGCTGGCGAAACAACAGACAGAGAAGCACTTAGAAAATCAAGTACAAAATTCTCAAAAAACATTCCGCAAATAGACAAGGACCAAGATAAATTCTTCTTTTTATCCCCTAAAATAACTGTTAATACACATCGTAATGTTGCAGATTACGCCTTCTTAGAGTTATTAAGATTAACACAAGATAAGTTACAAGCAGGAAAAACATACGACCTTAAAGTAACGGTTTGGGCTTATAAAGATGGTGCAAATATAGATCCTGTTGCAACAGGAACTATTCAATTAGAATATGGTACTAAAACCGAAAAACGATTATTCGATCCTATTAAAGGATGGGTAACAG
Organism: uncultured Flavobacterium sp.; assembly: GCA_964540425.1. Lineage (GTDB taxonomy): Bacteria > Bacteroidota > Bacteroidia > Flavobacteriales > Flavobacteriaceae > Marifrigoribacter. Next base: position 14,069 of record CAZIMW010000022.1, on the reverse strand, counting down.
TTTTAGAAGATTATCTGGACGAATAATGTTTAATATTGTTCAATAATTGAAAGCCGAGATGAGTTTTAGCTCGGCTTTTTTAATTATAAATTAAGCACACTAAAACACTTAGACAAACTCATTCAAGTAGAACACAAGGTGTTGATGGTTGGGTTACTATAAGCAATGCAAGTAGTAGCCCTTTTTTAAACTGCCTTAATCCCAGATTTAGAGTACTTGGGATTGGGCAGTTTTTGTTTTTGCCAAAGGAATATATTTTATTCTGAATTTAATAAACAAAACAACAGCCCTAAATGCAATCCAAACCACCAATGCAATCCAAATTCCTTTTAATTTTAAGTCGAAATAATTACAAATTAATAAGGTAGGAATAAAACCAAATAAGGTAGAACCAATTAGTGTATTCCGAAGAAATTTCATTTCACCCAAACCTTTAAAAATAGCATCTAACGTAAAGCCCAAAGCATTAAATGGTTGGGAAATTAGCACGATAAAAAACACTCCGTAAAATGTAGATAACACTACGGAATCTTTAGTGAATATAAGTCCGAGTTGGTTGTAAAACAACAACCCAACTCCTGCTAAAATAAGGCTTACAAAAAGGTTATACAGATTAACACGTTTGGTTAAAAGCCATAATTTATCATATTTTTTTGCACCAAGTAACCTTCCGCCAAGAATATTTCCAGCAGCACCATAACCATCAATAAAAAAGGCAGAAAAAAGCCAGAGGTTAATAGCAATGGTATGAGCAGCTATATATTCTTTTCCTAAAGAAGTAGCTTCCCGAATTGCCATTAATAAAGCAATATTTAAAGCAACAGAACGGATAAATAAGTTAAAACTCATGGCAACCAATCGTTTTACTTCGGGATGAAGTTTTCGTTTTAATTTTAGCGAAACATCTGTTTTTGCTATTAAAAAACCTAAAGCCAATAAAGCCATTACTAATTGTGAAAACAAACTTGCCCAAGCGGCGCCTTTTACACCCATAGGTTCTATAGACCCTTCAATTCCATAGACCAATAAAAAATCTAAACCTATATTAAGCAATGCTCCGATTGAAGCAATAATCATGGGCCAAAAAGTATTTTGAAGTCCTCTAAAAATTCCGAAAATAGCAAAGGTAAAAAGCGTTAAGGGAAAGCCCCAAACACGAATGTAATAATAGTCCTTACTGAACTCTAAAATTTTTCCTTCGGCTCGTAAAAAAACTAATATTTCTTCTACAAAAAAGTAAGTTGATAGCAATAAAATTATACTTAATAGTACATTAAAGGCAATAGCTTGTGCTGGAAAACTTTTAAGGCTGTCTATTTTTCCTGCACCTAAATTTTGCGAAACAATGGCAGAAATAGCACTTCGGGTTTGTGCTAAAATCCAAATGATGGTCGATAATAAGGAGCCAACAATTCCTACGGCAGCGAGCGACTCGGTTCCGTATTCTGAAATATTCCCTACAACAGCAGCATCTGTCGCCGATAAAATAGGCTCGGCAATCCCTGCAATTATTGCTGGTAAGGCTAATTGTTGGATTCTTTTAAAGGAGATGTCTATTTTTTGCATCGCTTTTCGTAGCAGTAAAAAGGAAATTCACTTTGTTTGGGGAAATATATTTCACCCAATTTTTTGTAGCTGCGAAGTTCGTAAAACTTTTGATTTCTATCGTTCTTACTAAAGGTATCTAACCTTATAGAAGTATAATTATTCTTGATGGCAAATTCTTCAGCAAAATCCATTAGTTTTTGAGCAAAACCTTTTCCTTGAAAATCTGGATGAATTGCCAAACGATGAATGTATAAGTTGTTTATGTTAGGTGTGAGCCATTTAATAGGAAGATATTCTTCGTCGATTTTTAATGTTAGAACGATACATCCAATAATTTTCTCTTCGGAAGTTAACACATACAATTCCTTCCGAAGTACATCTTCTTCAAATGCTGTACTTGAGGGATATTTGTCATTCCACTGAAAAATATCCCGAGCTATCATCTCTTCAGTACAAGCTTTAGTAATTGCTAATAATTGAAGTATTTCTATTTTTTTTGCTAAACGAATCATTTATTCGATGTGTTTTTGTGCTAAATTATTAAATTCGGATAAAATGAAAAATATTCTTGTTCCTGTTGGATCTACTAAAAATGGTATAAACAACTTAAAATATGCTATAAATTTCGCTTCTATTAGTGGAGGCAAAGTTTATTTAATTAGTGTTTATGAAGATACTTTAAAATTAGAAGATCTTGCTAAAGTTAATGAGTTTTGGGCAAATGAAAAAGATAACCAACTAAAAGATGTTATTAAAGCTGTAAATACCCAAGGTGTTGAGGTTATTAGACAATCTATTGAAGGAAATCCTTTTGAAGAAATAAAAAAAATATCAATAAAAGAAAATATTGATTTAATTATTGTTTCTCCTCAAAGTGTTGAAATTGATGATAAGAGATATTTAGGAGAAATTACTGGTAAAATTTTAAAACAAACCGAAACTCCTTTGCTAATAGTTCCTACGGGTTATCTTTTTAGAAAGTTTGAAACTATTTTATTTGCATTTAAAAATGGCCATTTTAAGAAAGAAAACACTTTTGCCCCATTAAATTATTTTAAAGAAGTTTTTAATTCTGAAATTAATTTATTACACGTAATTACTCCTGAGGCTACAGATGAAAGTAAGAAGATTGATAGCGATTTATTGGCTTTAAAATCAACTTTAACAACAACAAAAAATGCCACCACTTTTCAAGGTGTTTTAGAGCATTTTCAGTCTCATAATCCAGATATGTTATGTGTTGTTAGAAGAAAAAGAGGGTTCTTTAAAAAATTATGGGAAAAGAACATCATATTAAAGCGTGATTTTCATACTACAAAACCTTTGTTAGTACTAAGAGGGACCCATTAATTAAAATACATAAGACCGTTTTACTTATAGATGTAAGTCTTGATAGTTTCTGGGGTAAGATTTTGTTTTTTACTTGCATTTATGTTTTTGATTAATTACAAATATTTTGTTCCTTTGAAAAAAAAAGAAACGGGGGATTAGCTCAGCTGGCTAGAGCGCTACGCTGGCAGCGTAGAGGTCATCGGTTCGACTCCGATATTCTCCACCAAACCCTGCTTTCGCAGGGTTTTTTTTATTTACTTGCATGTGTTTTTTTGTTGAAATCTATTCGGAAAGAACACAAACAATAATCTCTATCAATTCCATTATTAAAAATTATTATAAATAAATGGTGCTAAATTCATTTATATAAATATATTTACGCAATATTATTATCAAATAAAAAATATTACGTATGAAGATTATAGATGAAGCTTTAGAGTTTGAAACCAGAAAATTATCTTTTCAGACCACAAGTGATCGAATTATTGCTTCTAGAAAGGTGAAGTCGCTTATTTTGGGTGTAAACGAAATCTATAAAGAGAGTCAAGACCCTGAACTTATGGATCTTATGAAACGCCTAACTGTTATTAAAAAGAAAATTGAAGTTAGATTAAAAGGGCGTTCTCAAAGTTAATTACCCTATTTACTTGTTTCTTTTAAAAGAAAATAGATTTTTCTACCACTTTTTGTAAATCATTTGGAAGCTTATTCTCCTTCCAAGGATGTTTTGTTCCGAAAGAATGATTCCCATTTTTAATGAGTAATAATTTACTATTGGGATTCCATTTATGAAGCTGTCTCCCTTCTACTTCTAAAACTGTAGGATCGTCACTTCCTTGCACAATTAAAATAGGGACTTTTATATTTTTAATTGCTCGTTTAATTGTCAATCGTTCTTCATTGGCTTCAAAATCTTTATAAAACTGAAACTTATGAGGCATTTGTTGTTTGGTTCTTGAATTCTCAATATAAGTGATTCCTGTTTTTTTCCAATCTTTAAAATGTGCTGTATTTATTAAAAAACGTTCTTTATAAGGATCAAGTACAATAGTTGTGGGATTGGTAAAAAATCAGGCTCTATGTCGTTTGTAATGGCTAAAAAAAATACCTCCCAAAAAAAGAAATAGATCCTAGTTAAATGCTATTTAGTTAAACAGCCCTGAAAGGTTTTCCTCTTACGATAAATCTTCGGCGGACTTGTTAAATCCTTTCAGGTCTGGTCTATTCCAGCGGAAATCAGTAAAATCCGTTTTGTCCGTTTTCCTATTTCAAATTCTCAAGAGCGATGTTGCGCTCTCATAAGGTATTCTACAAGTCGTACCCTTCGATACAATTCTCCTTAGGTCGAATCACTCAGGGTGCTATCAACAGTATCGGTGATTTTCTGTAAAATCCGTTAGATCCGTGTTCCTATCCCAAATACTACTTACTCTTCGGATGCACCAATTTCATCTCATCAATTAAATGGCTTGCACCTGCGTATTTATCTATAATAAATAGAATATAACGAACATCTACCATGATATTTCGGCAAATTTCCGGATCATAATTCATATCGCTCATAGTACCTTCCCAAACTCTATCAAAGTTTAAACCTATTAAGTTTCCGTTGGCATCTAATGCTGGACTTCCAGAATTTCCTCCAGTAGTATGGTTGGTTCCTAAAAAGCAAACAGGCAATTTTCCGTTTTCGTCTGCATAGTTTCCGTAGTCTTTCGCTTTATATAAATCTTGTAATTTTTGTGGAACGTCAAACTCATAATCGTTTGGAACGTATTTTTCCATCACACCTTCTAGATGAGTTACAGGCTCATAATAAACGCCATCTTTGGGTTGGTATCCTTTTACTTGTCCGTAGGTAACTCGCAAGGTACTGTTGGCATCTGGGAAATAGCGTTCATCTGGAATCACCTCCATCATTGCTTTCATGTATTTTTTCTGAAGTGCACTTTTTTGAGAAATAAACTCTTGATATTCTGGATTTAATGAATTGAAAAATTCTTCAATAAACGGTTTTGCATATTTATAAGCTTTATCTTTATTTAACTTCTTAATCATTTTCTTTGGAGATTTTTCTAATAAATTAAATACCTCAGTAGCATCTATTAACATAGTTTTATTGTAAATGCTAGAATCTACATTGTCTGTATAAAAAGGCATTATGGCTTCAAAAACTAATCTATCTACTTCAGGGTTAAAGTTTTTATAGATTTTTTTCAATTTAGCTTTAGTGGCACTTATAGCACTTTCAAAAGACGTTTTATCATTGTTATATGCTTGCTCTAATTGATAGAGTCTAAGTGTAATTTGCATAACCTCATTGTTTCTTAAAAACACTTCCATAAAATTGGACCTTTTAACAGCGGTATTTTCGTATTTTTTATAGAGGCTATCAAAGTCTGAAAGTATATTTCCGTATTGAGCGGTAAGCCCTTTCTCTTCTATAAGGGTTGTAAATTTTGTTTCAAACTCCCGTTTATTTGCAATTGCATTACTTTTTTCGATTCCTAAGTTTTCTCCAATCCATTTTTTCCAAGCATTCGCAATTCTAGCTTGTTTTGATGCGTATTGAATTCTTGTTGCCTCATCATTTTTCATTGCCTCATCTATTACATTTAGGGCTGCTTGTCTAATTGCTATATTTTTAGGGTTAATTTTTTGAGTAATTTGCTCAATTGCAATTGCAGGAAGGTATAGGTTTGTTCTTCCTGGAAAACCAAAAATTAGGGTAAAATCGCCTTCAGAAACCCCATCTAAAGAAACTGGTAAATAGTGTTTTGGAGTGTATGGAATGTTGTTTTTACTGTATTTTGCTGGCTTGTTGTTTTTATCTGCATAAATTCTAAATAGTGAAAAATCTCCCGTATGTCTTGGCCAAACCCAATTGTCTGTGTCGCTTCCAAACTTACCAATACTCACTGGTGGAGCACCTACTAATCGAATATCGTCAAAGCGTTCGGTTACAAATAAAAAGTATTGATTGCCATTAAAAAAGGGTTTTATTTTACTGCCTTGCCAATCTTCTCTTTTTGCGATTTTGTTAATTGCAGCACTATTTTTATCTATTAACGATTGTTTTTCTCTTTCAGATAAATTATTAGAAACTCCATTTAAAACTTGAGTTGTTACATCTTCTATTCGAACTATAAACTCAATAAATAATCCTTCGTTTGGCAATTCTTCAGAATAGTTCATTGCCCAAAAACCATTTTTTGTTAAATCGTTTTCTAGACTAGAATGCGACTGTATTTGGCTAAAACCACAATGGTGATTTGTTAAAACTAAGCCTTTTGGTGAAATAATCTCACTAGTGCAACCTCCGTTAAAATGACCAATGGCATCTTTTAAACTAGATTGGTTTACATTGTAAATATCGCTGGCAGTAATTTTGCTTCCTAACGAAGTCATTTCTTGTTCGTTCATTCCTTCAAGTAACGAGGGAATCCACATTCCTCCTTGTTGAGCTGTTAACTGAAAAGTGATAAAAATGAACAATAATTTTAAGAATTTCATAGTTAGATTGTTTGATATTCAAAGATATAAAAGGTATTCTTAAAATTGCGTGTATTTAACTACTTTTACTGAATGAGAGATGTTTTAAAAATAACTATTATTCAATCACCGCTTTTTTGGGAAAACCCCGAAGCAAACCGATCACTATTTTCTAAGAAAATTGCAGCAATTTCAGAAGAAACCAACCTCATTATTCTTCCTGAAATGTTTACCACTGGATTTACGATGAACGCTTCAAAATTAGCAGAAGAAGAAAAAGGAGAAACCCTGAACTGGCTGCAAAACGAAGCTAAAAATAATAATTGTGCTATTACGGGAAGTGTGATAATTTCAGAAAACAACAATTATTATAATCGTTTGTTTTTTGTATTCCCAGATGGAAATTATAAAACGTATGATAAGCGACATACCTTTACTTTGGCTGGTGAAGACAAAACTTATAAAGCAGGAAATAAGCAAGTACTAATCGATTATTTAGGCTGGAAAATCTATCCGTTAATTTGTTACGATTTACGTTTTCCAGTTTGGGCTCGCAACACTCAAAATTACGATGTATTACTCTATGTTGCCAATTGGCCAGAAAGAAGAATAACCGCTTGGGATGCACTTTTAAAAGCAAGAGCAATCGAAAACATGACTTATTGCATTGGTGTTAATAGAATAGGGGAGGACGGAAATAGGCATAAATATTCAGGACATTCAGCGGTATATGATGTACTTGGAAAACAGATTTCAAATCCAAATTTTGAAGAAGATTTTACTCAAACAATCACTCTTCAGAAATCACACATTGAAACCAACAGAAAGCACCTTCAGTTTTTAAACGATCGAGACGATTTTAAACTAGTTGAAAAGTAAAATACTTAATGAGAACTTCGAGTAATTTTTAAAATCTCGAAATTTTGGGAGTATCGAGAACTATTTTTAATCTAAAGTAAAAGTTTCCATCAAGCTCCAATTGGGTCTTGCTTCTAATTTTTTTGAATAATAAATTACTTTTTCAGCTTGCAATTTTTGAAGATAGTTTCCAGTATCCCAAATTTTATTTTTATTTTTATCGTAGATTATTCTTACATAATAATCACCTGGAATAATATACTCAAAATTTGCAATATTGGTTTCGGTTAGATAGTCTTCAAAAACAGCCTTAAAATTTGAATTTACTAACTGAACAATTACAGGGTAGCTTTCCAAATTATTTAAAGTAATAGTTAAGGTAGCATATTCCGAAAGCTCTTTGGTTCTTACCCTTGTTATAATTGTGTCGTTGGTATTTTCAAAAAAATCGGTAAAGGCTCCGGGTAAAATTTTAACTGTATAATATTTGGTGTCTTTTATAGGAAATTCCAATGCAGCAATGTTGTATTTTTTGTTAATAGTAGCTTTAACTGGAATAAAAAGTGAGTCCTGATTCATCACACTTATTTTTTCAGTATCTGTTGAAATAATCGGCGTGTTTGCAGAATATTTTAAAGTATCCTTTGGAGTTAAAACCCCAGCGTTAATGGCTTTAACTTTCAGCGTATCGGCATATAAATCGCGCATTCTTGTAACCAAAGTGTCTTTGTATATTGTAGTAGTTGCAATAAAAACTAAGGAGTCGTTTTCTAAAGCTGGTTTAAACCAATAATGAAGCGTATCGGTTTTAATATCGTGATAACTGTATTGCTTAAAATCGGAAGGAACCTTAGATTGTAATTCGACTTCTAAATTTTCAGGAGCACCTTCATAACCAAAAATAATATGGTTTTTACCCTCGTGTTTTGGTTTTGCAATATAATATTCGGGTGTTTCTTTAAATAAATTAATGGTGTAAGAGCTATCTGTTGGAATAGTAATAAGTTGATTTACAAATCCTATTTTATCATATTCTGGCTGAAAAATATAATCGTTTGTTTTTTCTTTTAAAGCTATTAAAAGGTATTTTCCTTCTTTTAAATTGGTGAGCTCAAAAGTTTGTGTACTATCTTTAGTGGTGGTGATGTAAGTAGGTTTTTCTTTGTAAATTATAGAGTCGTTAAATGTTTCGGTAACCTCATATAACATTACGGTAGTAAGACCTTTGGGCTTTAATAATAAAGCATCTTTTATAGTTCCTTTTAACTTTAAACTGTCAATATAATCACCCGTCGATAAAATATATTTAAAATATTTAAAAGCGTTTCCTTCATTATTGTCAACGATACTTTTTCCGAAGTTAAAGGAATAAGTGGTGTTTTCTTTTAAAGTATCTTTAATTTTAATTTTTATAAATTTTCCAGTACTTAAAGGAGTAATTAAAGGTTGGTATTTAAGTGGGGGTGAAATAATTAACTCTTTACTTAAGTCTTTTAGTTTTATATATTCATCGAAGTAAATTTTTATTTCATCACCATCAAAATTTATACTATAATTCTCAGGGTTACTTCTAACAATTACGGGAGGAATCGAGTCTTTTTTACCTCCAGAAGGTCGCCCTCGTTTTGCACAATCTACAAACGAAAGTACAAATAATAACAGAATTGGAATGATAATATATGGACGCTTCATTTCACAAAAATAGACAAAATAGTTAAGCGATTGCAATGGTTGCAAAACTTAGTTTTACCTTATTGGCTTTTAGTAATTCAAGCGCACAATTTTCGAGTGTAGCTCCAGTGGTAATTATATCATCAACTAGGAGAATATGTTTGTTTTCAATTAATTTTTCTCTTTGAATGGTAAACACTTCTTCAGATTGAAATCGTGTAAATCGTTGTTTGAAAACTTGTGATTTGGTTTTCGAAATTTTAATTAAAACATCATCATAATAAGGAACGTCAAGGGCTTTTGCTATTTCTTTACCAAACCCTTCCACTTGATTGTAACCCCTTTTTTTAAGTTTTTGTTTGTGAAGTGGTACTGGAATTACCGCTTCAATGTTTTTATATTTTTCAGTTTCAGCTAATTCTTCACCTAACCATTTTCCAAAAAAATAGCTGATTTCTTTTTGTCCTCTATATTTTAAATTATGAAGTAATTCTTGAGTAATTCCTCCTTTCTGAAATTTAATTAATGCAGTAGCTTGTTCAATAGTAATTTTTCCGTAGAAAATATTTTTCATAGTTTCATTCTCTGTTTTATAATGATTAACTAAGGGGAGGTTGTGCCGGCATTGTGTGCACAGTATTTCTTCCGTTTTTAATAAAACCGATTTACAAGCACCACAAACTTTTGGAAATAAAAGATTTAACATAAAATATATATTTTTAAATAATTTGACGTTATATAAGTTACAGATAGTAACTTAGCCGAAAATTAACACTAAATAAAAAGCCATGAGTACAGAGGAAAACAACAACAAATTTAAAGTAATAGTAGGGATACTTACCTTACTACTTATAGTATTAGCTGTTTATACAGTAACATTATATAATGATAATAAAGATACGGTAACTATTTTAGAAGACCAAAAATCTGATATTGAAGGAGAATTGCAGGAACTAATCGCAAATTACGACGAGGTAATTCAAGACAACGAAATTAAAGATAAAGATCTTTTAGAAGCTAGAGAACGTATAGTACTATTATTAGATTCTGTAAAAGATACTAAGGCAAATGTAGCTTTGTTAAGACGCTATAAAATTGAAATAGGAAAACTTAAAACCGAACGTGTAGCTTTATTTAAAAAAGCAGACAGTTTAATTGCCGTTAATACGTTGGTGGTTGCAGAAAGAGATAATGCCTTTTTAGAGCTGGATGAAAGCTATAAAGTAATCGACTCTGTTTCTGGAGAAAATACTGCTTTAAATGAAAAACTTAAAAAAGGTTCAGTAGTTCACGCATTAGATTTAACAGGATCTGCTGTAATTATCAGAAAAAACGGAAAAATTGTTGATACCAAAAAATCGAAAAGAGCCGATAAAATTAGAGCTTGTTTCGCATTAGCACCAAACGCTATTGCCGAAAAAGGAGACAGAACTTTGTATATCCAAGTTATAAATCCTAAAAACAATTTATTAGGAGAAAAAACAGAACTTAAATTTGAAAATGGAATTCTAAGTTACAGTGCAAGTACAAAAGTTTTTTACGAAAACCAAGAGCTTGATGTTTGCACAATGGTGAATGCTAAAGAAGAAGATTTAGTTTCTGGAATCTACACGATTAATGTTTTTGATGGGTCTAATTTAGTGGCTACTTCAAAAATGACATTAAAATAATATTTAATTGAAATAATTGAAACCGTTACGAGCTAATTGTAACGGTTTTTTTATTTTTGCACTATGGCAAACGAAGATTTATTTAAAAAAGTAATATCACACGCAAAAGAGTACGGTTACATTTTTGCATCTAGTGAAATTTATGACGGACTTAGTGCCGTGTACGATTACGGTCAAAACGGAGTAGAATTAAAAAAGAATATTCGCGAATATTGGTGGCGATCAATGGTGTTTACGCATCAAAATATTATTGGGATAGACGCCGCAATATTAATGCACCCCAAAACTTGGAAGGCCTCTGGACACGTAGATGCGTTTAACGATCCGTTGATAGATAACAAAGATTCAAAAAAACGATATCGTGCAGATGTTTTAATTGAAGATTACTGCGAAAAACTAAATATTAAAGCTAAAAAAGAAATTACCAAAGCAAAAAAACGTTTTGGCGAAAGCTTTAATGAAGAAGAGTTTATAACGACCAATCCAAGAGTGGTAAACTACATTTCAAAACAAAAAAAAATTTTGGAGCGTATGGCAAGATCTTTAGAAGCTGAAGATTTAGCCGATGTAAAATTATTAATTGAAGAACTAGGAATTGCAGACCCACTAACAGGTTCAAAAAACTGGACAGATGTAAAGCAATTTAACTTGATGTTTGGCACTAAATTAGGAGCTTCTGCAGAAAGTGCAATGGATTTGTATTTACGTCCAGAAACTGCCCAAGGTATTTTTGTAAATTTCTTGAATGTTCAGAAAACAGGTAGAATGAAAATTCCGTTTGGAATCGCTCAAACAGGAAAAGCATTTAGAAACGAGATTGTTGCAAGACAATTTATTTTTAGAATGCGTGAGTTCGAACAAATGGAAATGCAATATTTTGTAAAGCCAGGTGAAGAGATGAAATGGTACGAATACTGGAAAGAAACCAGATTAAAATGGCATATGTCTTTAGGTTTAGGAGCAGAAAATTACCGTTTTCACGATCACGAAAAAATGGCACATTATGCAAATGCAGCTACCGATATTGAGTTTAATTTCCCATTCGGATTTAAAGAATTAGAAGGAATACATTCTCGTACCGATTTCGATTTAAAAGCCCACGAGGAACATTCGGGTAAAAAGCTTCAGTTTTTCGATCACGAAACCAATAAAAATTACACTCCTTATGTAGTAGAAACTTCAATAGGTTTGGACAGAATGTTTTTAGCCATATTCAGTAATTCATTAAAAACGGAAGAACTAGAAGACGGAAGCTCCAGAGTAGTTTTAAAACTTCCATCGATTTTGGCACCTATTAAAGCAGCGGTTTTTCCATTAGTTAAAAAAGACGGATTGCAAGAAATAGCCAAGGAGATTATTGAAGATTTACAATGGGAATACAACGTTATTTACGATGAGAAAGATGCCGTAGGAAGGCGTTATCGTCGTCAAGATGCTGTGGGAACTCCTTTTTGTATAACAGTAGATCATCAAACAAAAGAAGATCAAACCGTAACTATTCGTCACAGAGATACGATGCAACAAGAACGAATTTCGATTTCTGAAATTTCAGAAAAAATTAGAATTTCTATTTCTTATAAAGAATGGTTGGGTTAAGATCTTTTCAGATTAAAATAAATTCTCTTTCTTTATTTTATTAAAGAAGAAAAAGAGGGTGTAAATTAAAGTTTGAGAGCTGTTTTTTTTAAATAAACTTTGTATATACGTATTGTTACGTTGCTTTATCAATGGTTTGTGTAAGAGGCGTTGGGCATTTATAAGCACTTCATTTTCGGTTTATCTCTGTCTTTATTAAAAAGCACTAACTTTGGCTTAATCACTTATTGCCCAATGATTTATATACATTATTACCACACGTTATTCTTTTTCAAGTATTGTCATTAGTCTTTGATTAAGGTAAAGTTTTTCTTTTCCTAATTTTACAGATTTAAGAAAACCTTTTTCCTCTAATGCTATTAAATAATTCCCTACAGTTTTTGCCGTACCTAAACCTGCATCAACTAAATGCTGTCTTTTTGTGTAAGGAAGTTTATATAGTATTTCTATTAAATCTTTAGAATATGCTTTTGGAAGTTCCTTTTTAATTTCTTCTGAAGTTGTTTTCATTGAATTTAAAATATTTTCTAATCTCGTTATTCCCTTTTTTGAAGTCCATTCAATCATATCCAAGATGTACATTATCCAACTTTCCCAATCTTTCTTTTCAGTTACTTGCCTTAATCTTTTATAATATTCCGATTTGTTTTTTATAATATACTCACTCAAGTAAATTGCAGGAATATCAAGTAAATTTTCGATTTTAAGATAAAGTAAAAGAAGTATTCGCCCCGTTCTGCCATTTCCGTCAGAAAAAGGATGTATTGCTTCAAATTGATAATGCAGTACTGCTAATTTTATTAAAGGGTCTAATGAATTTTCTTCATTTATAAATTCTTCAAGGTTTCTTAATTTTTCTCTAATTACAAATTCTCCTGATGGAGGAGTATAGATAACTTCTCCTTTGGTATTGGAAAGTGTCGTTCCTGGTGTAGTCCTAATATTAGATGTGTTTTGTTGGATGCGTTGCATTATTTCAACACATAGGTTTGTTGTAATGAATGGTCTTGATTCTAATTGCCCAAGTCCGTGCCAAAGAGCATCTTTATAACTTATAACTTCTTTTGCTGTTGAATTCTCAAATTTTTTGTCTGCAATTACAGATTTGTATAATTCATCATTAGTAGTAATGATATTTTCTATTTCAGAACTGGCTTTTGCTTCTTGTAGATGAATTGTATCTAAAAATAATTTAGGATTTGGAAGATTTATTATTGCCCCATTTAATTGGGCTAACGCTCTACTTGCAGTAATAGTCTTGCGTAAGATTTCTGTGGTTTCCAAGTTTATACTTGGAGGTAGATTAGGTAAACTATTATAAGGCTTATCTTTTTTAAAATCTTTCATATTATACGAAGGTAAGTTTTACGCTCTTTTGTTTTACGAGTGTAAATATAGTAAAAAATTACACTCGTTAGTGTTTTGAGTGTAATTTTTACCTTCGAGATAGAGAATGTTATTTTTCTGTTCAAGTTTAGTAATTCTATTGCTATAACATCTTGCAATAAGGTTTTTGTAGCCTCTTTGTCTCGACCTTCAGCAACATCGATAACACATCCTGACAAAGGTGTGCTTAAAACAGTTATGTAATTATGACCTTTCCTAAAAGACTTTTCATCGATGCTTAAATTCGTGTAAGCGAAATCTTTAGGACGACGTTCCATACCTCTTTTAACAGATAAATGAATAATCCTGTTGATAACATTAAAACCACATTTTAATCTAAAGAATTCCCCGACGCTTGCGTCGGTGGTCAAGAGGAAAGTTTGAAAACCTAAGGTTTTCATAAAACTAAAAATAAATCCTTTCCGCTTGATACCTCGTACCCTTGAGTCGAGGTAGTTCATTAATTTTGACGTAGCGGTCTGGTTCTTTGTTGCTTTTAGAACATCAATAGCTAAC